>JABFWL010000015.1 GCA_013362315.1 Catenulispora sp.
CCGGATGCCCGATCACCGTCGAGGAGGCCGACAGCGGGATCAGCGGGACGTTCGATCCAGCGGAGACCTGGACGCTTCGGACATCTCCGACGGACAAGATCTGACCGCTGTGGACGGGGTGGGAGAGCTGGAGTACTGCGACCTTCCCGCCCAGGTGCGAGAACGCCCCGGCGAACGCGAACGCCCCACCAGCGGCCAGTACCGCCCCCAGCACCAGATAGGGACGGGCCCGCTTACGCCCGGAGGCCGCCACGCGCGTGGACGCCAGCCCGGCCTGCGGCGCCGCGCTCGACGCCTCAGTGCTCTTGCCCGGACGCGGCAGACGCCGCGGCAGGCGGGTGGAAGGCATGGGGGTAGCCACAGGGGACCTCACAAAAGGTGGTTCGTGTCGAGGGACGAAAAGGTCGGGAAGGGCGGCGCAGCTGGTCAGCCGCCGGTGACCAGGGCCTGAGACTGCTGGACGACGACCTGCTCGGAGGCGGTGGTCGTCATGCCGTTGAACGCGCCGGTCTGCCCGGCCCCGGCCCAGGTCACGTTCCAGTTGATGGTCGCGGTCACGGTGTAGGTGCCGCCAACGCCGGAGGAGTGGGTATACGTGTGACCGCAGGTCGGGGACGCTGCCTCCGGATCGCCGCCGACCGGGAACGGCGTCCCGACACCTGCGCAATTGATGCTCGTGCCGTCACCGAAGTTCCACGTCACCGAGGTCGGGGCGGCCGTGGCCGTCACCGACTCACCGGGCACCGACGCAGTGGCCGACACCGGCGTGAACACACCGGCCGGCAGCCAGGCCCACATATTCACCCCCACCAACTGGGGAAGGCCCGGCCGCGGACTCGAGGCGATCACCGGGGTCGTCAGCTTCAGAAGCTGCTGCGCCCGCTGCGCCAATACCGCCGGCGTCGGCAGCAGCAGCGCCGCCGGCGGCGGATTCGTCAGCCACACCCAGTCCTGCGTCGTCGTGGCGACCGGCTTGTTCGGGTCGCCACCGAGCTTGATCCCGTCCGGACACGTCCTGACATACCAGGCCCCCTTCTCCCCGGTGTGCTGGTCCTCACCAGGCATCGGCGTGTAGTCCGGAGCAGGGGCGTAAGTGCAGTCCCCGTTGATGAGCGTCTGCTCCGGAGACGGCGTCGACGACGCTCCCGACCCGCCCGAACCCGACCCACCGCCCGACCCAGAGCCCTGGCTCGGCGACGGCGTGCTGCTCGGCGTACCAGTGTTCTGTGCACCGACCGTGCAGGATCCAGCATCCGGTTGCGTGCAGACGACACCACCGCCCCCAACCGGGTCGGAACCGCCAGCTGCGGCGAACGACCCGCCGAGCGCCACCGACGTAACGGCCGTCGCGGCGACCGCAAGCGCCCGCAGCCCTATTCGGGTCAGCATGTGCCGGCCGCACTAAGCTCGAACCCCGACACCTTCAGAACCCCACCAGTCGTCTCGACCAGGGCCTTAGTCTTGTGCCGCCCGTTCGGCTGACCACCGGGCACCAGCGTGGAATCAGTCGTGTACAGATTGTAGGCGGTGTCGTCCATGCAGTCCTCGACCAGCACCTTCGCCGAGTCCCCGGAGCCGATGACCTCCGTGGCCGTGGGATGAAGCAGCTTCGGCTCGCCCTTGGCCACGTAGCCGTTCTGCTTGTTGAGGTAGATCGCCTGATGGAAGTAGGTCAGGGCGCCACCGGTGAGGTGGTCGGTCAGCGTCAGGTCATGGTCGTTCATCGTCGCTTGGACCTTGACGACATCCGCCCACATCGCCCGGTAGGTCGCGATCGCGGCCTGGGCCTGCGGGCTGTTCTGATCGACCGATGCCGAGGCCGACGGCGAGGCGGTGCCGGTGGTCGGAGCTGACGCGCTCGCCGACGGAGCGCCGCTGGAGCCGAGCGCCGAACCGGTAGAAGGGCTCGACGAACCGGACGAGCCGCTCGCACAACCGGCGGCCGTCACGATCACCCCTGCGATCAGCAGCGCCGTAGTGGCCCGCCTCCGCCGGACGCTGACACGTCGCCGAAACGAGTGGGCACAGGTCGGCTGTCCCTCGACAGATTCCATGATCTTCCCCGTACGATGAGCGGGCGACAGTGACCGTTTTAGGCGGCACCTATCGCTTGGGCCGAGATGGCCAGGATGTTCGCTAGGTCCGATAGTAGGCAGGCGTTTGCGGCATTGGTCCACAGCGCGCCGATAACGATTCGAGATCGTCACGAGCGGAGACTGGATCATCGCACTTGGTGACGTATTCGGAGGAGTCTTGGTGCCTGAGCTTCACGCTGAGCCATTTGCCCTGGCCGCGGGCGCGAGCATCGGATGCATTGCCGGCGTCCTGGGCGCGCACGCGGCGTCACGCGCCTCCGGGCCATCGAGCAGACCGCGCCGCTGGGGCCTTCTCGCGGGCATGATCGGAGCGATCGCGGGGACGGCGGTGGCGGTTAGGTTCGGCACCGGTGTACAGCTGGCGGCATACCTGTTGTTCGTGGCGGTGGCGCTCCCGCTGTCCGCGATCGACATCGCCGTCCGCAAGGTGCCCGACCGGATTCTGGTCCCAGCCGTCCCCGCCGCGATCGCGCTCCTAGCGCTCGCCGCACACCACGCGGGGGCATGCGGTGAGCTGGGGAGGGCGCTGCTGGCCGGCATCGCGACGTTTGGCGCCTACGTCGTACTTGCCCTCGCAACCGGGCAAGTTGGCCTCGGCGACTGCAAGGCGGCGGGGCTCTGCGGGTTGTACCTGGGCTTTCTCGGTGTCCGTCCAGCAGCCTTGGGGGTCGTCGCGGCCTTCGTCCTGGCCTCCGTCGGTTCGGTGATCTCCAGGGTGCGTCGCGGATCCGGACGCGACCGTACTTTGGCATTCGTGCCGTATATCTTCACAGGAACGCTGCTGGTGATCTTGGTTGGCTGACACCGAATTGCGTCAGCAAGGCGACTACTCCAAGTGGCGTGCCGCTTTCCGCAGCCGCCGGCTGATTTCAGACCAGTCAGAGCGGAGTCGCGCTCGGATCTCCTCGGCCAACGGCCCTGCGACGAACTCATTCATCAGGCGCAGTTCGCGGGTCACTGTCATCGCGAGGTTGACCAGGAAGCACTCGGGGTCGATGGCGCCTGTGGCGACATGTTCCTCGATCAGTCTTCGTGCCTCGGGATGCTCGCCGTACAACGTCCACAGCAACGCTGCGTCGTAGCCCGGCAGCAGGTAGCCGGCGAACTCCCAATCGATCAGCGCGATCCCGGCAGGCGTCGTCAGCACGTTGGCCGGCAGCACGTCGCCGTGGCAGAAGACATGGGACGCCTCGTCGTGGCGCGCTACCAGCGCCGTCAGACAGCGCATGTCGTCGGCGTCGAGGATGCCACGCTCCTGGTAGCGGGTGAATCGGTGCATGTAGTTGCCGTCGCGGGCAAAGATGTCCGCGTTGGGCCGCCACGCCGCCAGCCGATCCAAGCTCGCGAGGAGTTCGCCCAGTGTGCGGGGGTCCGGCGCTGACACCGGGTGGCGCTGATCAGCCAGATTGGTGCCAGGCAGTCTTTCGACGATGACGACACCCGCGTGAGGATCGGCGGCGATGAGGTCAGCAACAGCGACCGGCGGCGGCTCGTTGCGGAAGTAGACGAGGGTGTCGATCTCGTTGGCGATCTTTCTCCTCCAGTACGGATCCTCGGCGATCAGCAGCTTGATGATGACGCCGCAACCTCCGAGCCGGCCGGCCGCGACGAGGCTCTTGTCCGTCGAATGGACGATCTCCTGAACCGTGATTTCGGGGACGACCGCTGATGCGGCGTCCTGGACTGTGCGAATGCTGCTGAGAACGGTCACCGTGGCCTTTACATTTCAGAGTTGCAGGTCGGCTGGGTTGTGGTCGGCGGAACTTGTGCTGGTGCCGCTGAGGTCCTTCATGCTTGGACCTTCGAGGTCATGATCTCGATCTTCAATCGGCTCGGATCCTCGAAATACAGGGCGAAGTATCCCGGTGCGTAGTCGTAGTCCGTCGGGCCGCCGTACAGGGGCTTGATGCCACGCGGTTCAAGGAAGTCGGAAACAAGCGCGGCAACATCTTCCCGGGTGCGAAGCCGCAGGGCGAGGTGGCTGAGCCCGGTGCGCCGACGGTGGTAGCCGGCACCGGCGTGCGGCTCCTTCGTCGCGGTCACGCACAGGAACGTGCCGTCGCTGATGTGGGCGTCGAAGTGGTTGCCGTCGAGTTCGAGCGATGCCCCGAGGTGACGCAGCAGCTCCTGCCAGAACGGAAAGGACGTCTCGGGCACGTTGATACCGACGTGGTCAAGGGCAAGAGCGGTCATGTGGCGGTGTTCCTGGTCTCGGGTAGGTACGGGGTGCCGTGGTGCAGGTACAGCGTCTGGCCGCTCGAGCGGGCGTCGGCGGCGGCGCGTAGCCGGCGCGCCAGGCGGGGCACCAGCATCGTGTCCGCCTCGTCGAGCGGGACCAGGCGGTGCTCGGCCAGCTCGCCGTCGGCGAACTGGATGCGGGTCTCGCCCTCGGGCGTGATGGTGCCTCCGTCGAAGACGAAAACGATCAAGGTGGGCCTGGGTGGCTCGGGCGGCACCACGTCCACCGCCAGCAGCCTGCCGACGGTCAGGCCGCACGCTTCGGCCAACTCCTCGGCGAGTTCACGGACGGCGGTGTCGGCCGGGTACTCGCCGGCGTCGCAGACTCCGCCGACGATCTCCCACGGCGTGCTCGTCTGGTAGTCGGGGCGGACGAGCAGCGCGTTCCCGTCGGCATCGAAGATGGCCAGGCCGGCGGCTGCTACGGCCGCGGGTAGCGAGGCGAAGTACTGCTCGGGCGGAAGCCAGCCGCTCTTGCCGGGCGTCACCGGGCCGCCTCGATCCGGTCGCGGCGGACGGTCAGCTGCGGCCACTTCGCCGTCCAGCGGGCGGCGCGGTCGTCGAACACGTGCGGTGGGGCGATGCCGGCCGGGTTGGGGCGCGCGATCAGTGAGAGCACGTCGGCGAATCCGTGGGTGGCGTAGACCGTCAGGACGCCCGCAGCCAAGTGCATGCCGATGGTGGTGCAGGTGGCGGGGAAGGAGTCGACGGCGTCGTTCAGGTCGCGGTAGGGCGGGATGGCGATGCCGAAGCGGTCGGGGTACCACAGGTGGACGCGGGCTTCGTTGCGGGTCTCGACCAGCTCGGTGATGTCGTCGCAGGCTGCGGCGACGTAGCGGATCACAGTGTCCTCGGCGTCGTAGGACAGGTCGGAGTCGTCGAAGTAGACCAGGTCGTAGTCCCTGACACCGTACGCGGGATCGTTCCCGGCGGCGGTGTTCCACACCGTCTGCGCCAGCGCCCCGGCGGCCAGGTACCAGGCCGGCAGCAGATCTAACGTCGCCAGGCGTTCCAGCAGGCTGCGGATGGTCCGGTTGCGCAGCACGAGGGCCGCGAAGGCGCCGGCCTGCGCCTCGGGCGGCCCGGCGAGCGCAGCGGCCAGCGGCTGCGGGCGGTCCGCGGCATCGGCCAGGACCGTGGCGTAATCCAGTCGGATCACGGGGTGCGCCTCCAGATCGCCTCGACCTGCGTCCACTGACCGGGCGCCGGAGCCGTCCGCAGTGTGCTGACCAGCCGCAGCGGAAGCACGGGTGTGAAGGCGTCTCGGAACAGGCCGGTGAGCTCTTCGGGATCGAAGAAGTGAATGGTCAAGCCACGTTTCGGGCCGTCGAGATATCTGATGGTCGTCCCGTTCGCGCCGTCGTTCGGCTCGACGACGTCGAAGGCCGGCCAGACGTCGGTGGCGGTGGCGTTGACGCGGACCGCGATCAGGCCGCCGGGGACCACGCGGGCCTGGGCGGCGCGGATGTGGGCGTGGGCGGTGGCGCGGTCACCGTGCTGGAAGACCTGGATCCCAAGGACCACCGGCCACGCCGCCGCCTCGGGCAGCGCGGCGAGGTCGCCGCAGACGAACCGGTCTCGTCGGCGCGGGAACTCCGCGGCGAGCTGGTCAATCGCCACCTGCGAGATGTCCAGCGCGGTGACATCGAGGCCGGCCTCCAGGAGACGGCGCAGGTTGCGGCCGTTGCCGGCACCGATGTCCAGTGCTGCGGCCTGCCGAAGACCGTGATCATCGACGGCTTGAAGGGCGTCGTCGATGAACGGCAGCGGCGGCTCACCCGCGTACCGGCCCCGTTGGTACTCGGCGTCCCAGGACACCGCAGCGTCCGTGCTCACGCCCGCCCCTTGGCCAGCTCGCGGGTGGCGATGATGGCCTCGGTCCGGACCAGTTCCTCGAACCGTCCATCTGGGTAGGCCGCGGTCAGCGCCTCGCGCACATCGGCCTCGAAAGCGGACCTGTCCGGGCCCAGCTGGGCCGGGCTGCTGTAGCTGTAGGAGAACTGCAACCCGACCACCTCCTCGAGGGTGCGTGTGACGGCGTGGTCCCAGCGGACGACCTCGATCTGGGCGAACGGCGAGCGGGCCAGGATCTCGCGGTGGCCATCGGCTGGGTGGTTGTAGATGCCGGAGCCCGCGCGCCGATCGGGCCCGAGGTAGCGGGTGCGGACCTCGGCGATGACACTCGCCCACGCTGGCGGTTCGACGTCGCCGGGGGCGCCGCCGGAGACCACGACGATGCCTCCGGACGGGGTGATGATCGCGTCGAGGTCGCGAGCCACCTGCTCACGATTCATCCAGTGATAGGCAGCGCCGATGGCACACACGTCGACCGGGCCGAGATCGAGTTCCTCCAGCTGGGTCGAGTCGCCCAGGATCCAGGCAATAGTGCCGATGCCGCGCTCGTCGGCGAGCCGTCTTCCTTCCTGGAGCATGCCGGGCTCGGGGTCGACGGCGGTGACGCTACGGACGAGCGGAGCCAGAGAGAGTGCGAGCGTGCCGGTTCCGGTACCGAGGTCGAGGACGTGCTGGGTGCCGTTCAGTCCGAATCGATCCCGCAGGTGCTCGTACAGCTCCGAGGCGTAGCCGACCCGATAGCGGGAGTAGTAGGGGGCGGTGGAGGCAAACAGCTCGGCGGCCATGTGGTTGCTCACGGTAGCCATTCTTTCTTGCCACTGATGGGTGCGCCGGTAGGTTCGTCGCTGTCGCGGAGTGAGTCTTCGGGTTCCGGTCGCCAGCTGTTCCGCGAGCGGTTCCAACTTCCCGAGGTACCAGCCGCGCCCTGACGATTAGGTCTGCCGCACGATGTTGTCGCAAGCGCGAGAATGTCGCGCAGAATCCCGGCGGTACTGCTGCCGACCACGTTCGGTGTCGCGTTGTCCGACGTGTGCCGACCGAGCAATGCCGTCCGGGTGCCAGCGCGGAGTCCGGCCTCGATATCGCACGGCGAGTCGCCGATCATCCATGACTTGTCCAGGTCCAGTGCCAGGTCGAGCGCGGCTGCCGTCAGCATCCCTGGTGTCGGTTTCCGACAGTCGCAGTTGCCCTGGTATTGGACGACTATGCCGTCGGGGTGGTGGGGGCAGGCGTAGATGCCGTCGAGAACCACGCCGAATTGGGCAAGCAGGTGGCGCAGGTGACTGTTCATGGCCTCAAGCGCGGGCTCGTCGAACAGCCCGCGGGCAATGCCGCTCTGGTTGGTAGCGACGACGAGTGCGAACCCGGCTTGCTGTAGCGCTTGCAGCGGCGGTCCTATGTCTGGTTGGAGGATGAGGTCGGTGGGTCTGGTCGGGTAGTGGCGCGGTTCGGTGAGGGTGCCGTCGCGGTCCAGAAAGATTGCCCCACGCCGCCTGGGCGGCAATGCGGTGCCGTCAGGTCGCATCATTCTGCCTGCTCCCGGAATAGGTGGAAGAGCTCGGCGGCGTACGCCTCGAGTTCGCTCGGGCCCTGCATGCTCCTGCCGGGTAGTTCGGCGTTCAGGGCGGTCATGTCCGCGCAGGTGAAGTATTGGTATGCCGAAGCGACCGGGTTGGGGATCAGCTCGACCATCAGGGCGCCGCCGCGGGTTTTGCGGTGCCAGCGGGCGCACCAGTGTGCGATGTCGGCAAACGACGTCGCGTGGCCGCTGCCGAGGTTGTAGAGGCCAGGCGCTGCGGGCGGGCCACTGGCGAGCGCGACGAGTACAGCTGTGACTGAGTCGACCGGGGTGTAGTCCCGGGCGGCGGTTAGCGAGTCTTCGAAGATCTTCAAGCGGCCGGTTTCGGCTGCTTGGTGGAGAAGCTGGGTCAGGATCGAGGCCATCGGCCCCTTGTCGGCCTCGTCGGGGCCGACGACGTTGGTGTAGCGCAACCCGATCCACTGCAGGCCGGAGCCGTGCCGCAAGCGCATCTGTCGGTCGAGTTCCAGTTTCGAGGCCGCGTAGGAGTTGAGCGGGCCCGAGCACTGTGCCCGGTCCTCATCGGCGGTCTCGGCGATCGGCGCGCGGTGGAACAGGGTTCCGTAGACGGCATGGGAGGACGCGTAGATCAACCGGGCCCCGCCGCGCCGGCAGGCGTCAGCCAGCCGCAGCGGCCCGAGGGTGTTGGTCTCGTCCAGGTGCGGGCCGGAAGGCGCGCGCGTGTCGCTGATCCCTGCCTGGTGGACGACCGTCTGATAGCTGCCTGCGGCGACGTCGTCGAGGACGGCCGGGGCGGTGAAGTCGCTGCGCGCCCAGGTCGCCGCGCCGGCCAGGTGGTGCGGGCCTTCGCGCAGGTCGAGGGCGGTGACGCGATACCCGGCTTGGTGGAACGCGTGGACCGTGTGGCGACCGATGAACCCGGCCGCGCCGGTCACCAGTACCTCGCCGGCTGTGCCCGCCGGGTTCACCGGGCGCCGTCCGTCTGCGCGACGCGTGCGATGAGGGAGGTGGTGGAGCGGCCTTCCAGGTACGGGACGACGACGACCCGGCCGCCCCAGCTCTCCACGAGGTCGGTCTCGGGGATCCGCCTGCCTGCGTAGTCGCCGCCTTTGACCCACACGTGCGGACGAAGCTGGGCCAGGACCCGCTCGGGGGTGTCTTCGTCGAAGACGAGAACGCCGTCCACACAGCCGAGCGCCTGTAGGAGGGCGGCCCGTTCCGTTTCGCCGGTCACCGGCCGCGACGGCCCTTTGAGCCGTGCGACCGAGGCGTCGCTGTTCATGCAGACGATGAGGAGGTCGCCGAGGCGTCGGGCTTGTTCTAGCAGCGACACGTGGCCGGTGTGCAGCAGGTCGAAGCAACCCCCGGCGCCGATGATCCGGCCGCCGGCCGCGCGTACCTGCTCGGCGGCGGCGATGGCGCCGTTGCGCGACGGTTTGGTCGTTTGCGGTCTGGCCGATAGTGCGGCAGGGCTGCCGGCTTCGACGTAGCTGGTCGCCTCGGCGACCGCGGCGGCCAGTGCTTCTGAGGGGAGCCTCCCGGCGCCGAGGGCCAGCGCGGCGGTGACGGCGAGTCGGTCGCCGGCGCCGCAGGTATCGCCGCCGCTGATGATGCGCGGTGCGGGGATGACGAGCGGGTGCCCTTTGCTGTTGGATATCAGAATCGCTCCTTGCTCGCCGCGGGTCACCGCTACGTGCCGAACCGGCCAGAGTTCGAGCAGCTCCAGGGCGCATTGCAGGTCACCCGCCAAGTCCCGATCGCCGACGGCGGTGCTCAAGGCTCGGGCCTCGTCTGCGCTCGGCACCGCCAGCGTGACTCCGGCCACGGGGCAGTCGCCGCGCGGATGTGGATCCCAGACGACGGGGCACCGGGCGGCGGCCTCCTGGAGCGCCTGGCGGATGGTCGGCGAGGCGGTGATTCCGCGGCCGTAGTCGCACACCAGCACCGCGGCGGCGGTGGACAACCGCAGGCGGGCGGCCTCAGATAGGGGGCCGATGGTGATCGGCTCGTGGTCGGTGTCGATGCGGACCAGCGTTCGGCCGGCGGCCCGGACCCTGGTCTTGACCGCGGTCGAACCGCTGGCGGCGACGTCCAGCACGTCGATGCCGGCGGCTTCTAGCAGAGCCCGCACGCGTCGGCCGGAGTCGTCGGAGCCGAGAGCGCACAGCAGCGACACTCGCCACCCTGGCGCGGCGGCGGCCATGATCGCGGCCAGGCCGGCGCCGCCGGGCCGCTGGAGCGTGACGGCCCCGCTGACCACCGGGATAGGGCCTTCAGGCGACAGCCGGTGTACGACGCCGTTCGTGTCCTGATCCAGCAGGACGTCGCCGACGACGACCAGGTGCCGCCGCGTATCGAGCTGCTGGTCGGCCACGGGCTCGGCTGCCGGGAGCTCGTCGACGCTGCCTGCCAGTGTGATCGAGCCGGCCATCACGTCCTCCACTTCGGCGCACACGATGTGGATCGCGACGAGGTGGGCTTCCTGCACCGCGGCCACCGACGGGGCCGCGACGCATACCGCTGAGGTGCTGAGCTCGGCCAGCGGGTTCGGCGCCGGCCCGGTCAGAGCCCAGACGTCCAGTCCGAGGGTGCGGCCGGCTTCAGCGGCGGCCAGGATGTTCGGGCTGCGGCCAGAGGCGGACAGCAGCAGGAGGATGTCGCCGGGACGGCCGTGCGCACGGACCTGCCGGGCGAACACTTGCTCGGGTCCGTAGTCGTTGCCGATGGCGGTGAGTGCGGAGGTGTCGGCGTGCAACGCGATCGCCGACAGCGGGGCCCGTTCCTTGGCGTAGCGGCCCAGCAGTTCGGAAGTCAGGTGCTGGGCTTCTGCTGCACTTCCGCCGTTGCCTGCGGCGAGCAGCCGTGCTCCGACCGGCAGCCGGTGGCCCAGTTCGCGACCCCACCGCTGAAGCTGGTCGGTGTCCAAGGCGGCGAGGGCCGCGGTGAGCGTGCGTATGTGTGTGCTGGCGGGACTGGCCACGGGCGGCTCCAAGTCTGAGGCGGGCGACGGCCCAGCAGCTGTGGCGGCGGGTTCAGCCCGCCGCCACGGCCCCCGTCAGGCCGCCTGGGGCCGGTAGGCGGAGAACATGGGCGCGTACTTGGTCAGCGCCAGGTCGCGTTCCAGGCGCGGGTAGTCCTGGAGCCGGTCGATGGTGCGGTGCCGGTCCAGGAGCTGTTCGACGTGGCGCAGCAGCAGGGCGTCGCCGAGTTCGCTGAGGTGGACGCCGTCGCTCCACAGGCTGGCCGTCGCGGCGGCTTCGCCGCCGCCGGCCAGGTGTCGTGCGGCGGCGGTGAACGGGGCGAAGACGTCGAGGAACTGCGCGCCGTGGCCGGTGGCGGCCTGGGCCGCGGCGTGGTTGTAGCGGGCTAGTTCCTGGTTCATCGATGCCACGGCCGCCGGAGTGTCGATGGGTCCGAACGGGGTCTCGTTGACGACGACGATCTGCCGGGACTGCTTGCTCAGGCGTGCGAGCATCGTGTCGAGGTGGCCGATGTATTCGGCCAGGTCGACGGCTTCGGCGGTGCGGCCCTGGAAGCCGCGCCAGACGTCGTTGATGCCGCAGCCGAGGAACACCAGGTCGTACTCGGCTCCGGTCTTCAGGTCGCGCTCGACGATTCCGGCGATGTCCCGGCTGGTGGCGCCGCCTTCGCCGTGGTTGCGGATGTCGAAGTCGAGGTGGGGGAACGTCGCGCGCAGTCCGAGCGCGAGCCGGTGGACCCAGCCGCGCTGGTGCCATCCCTCGACGGTGACCTTCGCGCCGACCTCGGGGAGGTTGGCCTGGTTGACCAGCTGGGCGTTGAAGCCTTCCAGGTGCTCCATGATGCTGGTTCCGAAGAACCCGACGGCGAGCGTGCGTCGGTGGTCCGGCCGCGGGGTGACGGCGCCGTCGAAGTGGCGGCGTGCGGCGGCGGGGACGCCGGCGGCGACGGTGTCCGGGCCGACGCTGTGGGAGACGACGGCGTTGGCGCCGACGAGGCTGTTGGCGCCGATGGTGACGCCGGCGGTGACGGAGACCTTGTTGGAGATGGTGGCGCCGGGTTCGATGATGATCGGGGCGGCGTCGAATCCGGAGGCCCAGGGGGTCGTCTGTCCGTCGGGGACGTTGGCCGCGGAGCGTTCGCGGTGGTTGTGGTCGTGCAGGTCGACGTAGTTGGACAGGGCGCAGCCCGCGCCGAGCCGGATGCCGGCCATCGCCGACAGGAAGCAGTTCTCCCCGATGGCGACGTAGTCGTCGATGGCGATCGTGGCGCCGCGGTGGACCTGGATGGTAGTTCCGCGGCGGATGGAGACGTGGTCGCCGATCGTCAGGTGGGCGCCGTCGTCGAGTTCGATAAGCAGATCGTCGGGCAGATCGCAGTCCTCGCCGATGGTCAGGGCGGGGCCGTGCTGGGCGCGCAGCCGGTCGGCTGCGCTGGTGTCCTGGGTCCTGCTGGTCATCGCGGAGAGTCCTGTCGTGATGCGTGAGGCGGATCTGGGCTAGGGCCGTTCAGGGTTCGCCGAAGCGTGATCGAGTGATTCCGTACGGTTATACAGGGCGGGCTTTGGCGGCGAGGAACGGGCCGATGGCCAGCACGTCCAGCGGGCTGGCGGCGAAGGTGGCGACGGCGTCGCGGGGCGTGCATACGATCGGTTCGGATTCGTGGTTGAAGCTGGTGTTCAGCAGGGCCGCCAGCCGTCCGGTCGCGTCGGCGAACGCCGCCAGGAGCCGGGCATATGGATTGTCGTCGTCGGAGGCCACGGTTTGCGGGCGGAGCGTGCCGTCGACGTGGACGGCTGCGGGGATCGCCTGCCGGGCGGCGTCGGCGGCCTCCCGGGCGACGATCATGAACGGGTGCGGGGTGTCGGTGCCGAGCAGGGCTGGCGCGGCGCTGGCCAGCATGACCGGTGCCAGGGGTCGCCACGGCTCTCGGTGTTTGATGCGGGCGTTGATGTGGTCGCGGGACCCGACGTGCAGGGCGTCGGCGAGGATGCTGCGCTGGCCGAGGGCGCGGGGGCCGGCTTCCATGCGTCCCTGGAACCAGGCGGCGGTGCGGCCGGCGGCGAGGTGGCCGGCGACGGCTTCGGGCAGGTGGTCACCAAGGTCCTGGAACGGCAGGCCGGAGGCGAGCAGGACGGTGCGGATGCGCCCGGCGTCGAACGCGGGGCCCAGCGCGGCGCTGGTCATGGGCGGGGCAGGCAGGGTGAGGTCGCCGCGGCGGAGCGAGACCTCCAAGGCGGCGCCGATGGCGCAGCCGGCGTCGCCGGCTGCCGGCTGGACGAACAGTTCGGCCACGGCGCTCAAAGCGGCCAGGCGGCCGTTGGCCGAGCAGTTCAGGCCGACGCCGCCGGCCACGCACAGCCGGGCCGAGCCGGTCAGCCTCAGCGCCTCGCCGGCCAGTTCGATCAGGCACTGCTCGAGCAGGTGCTGACTGGAGGCGGCCAGGTCGGCGTGTTCGGGCCGGAAATCGGAGTCGATGATGGCTCGGCCCGTGTCGCGGTGGTAGGTGCGGGGTCGGCGGTGCGGCGGGATGCCGAGGTCGGTGTAGGCCGCGGCGTAGGCGGCTTTAAGCCGCCGGTAGTAGCGCAGGTCGGTGTACTGGTCGTCGACGCTCTCGGCGGGGCCGATTCCGTAGCCCGACAGATCCAGCCGGTAGCCTCCGCGTTCGGGCCGCAGGAAGTCGAGCCGGTAGCGGTGCGGGTCGCCGTAGCCGGCCAGGCCCATGAGTTTTCCCGAGCTGGTCCAGTCTCCGAGTCCGAGGTGTTCGGCGACCGTCTCGTAGAACCAGCCCAGGGACTGGGTGAACGGCCACTGGCGCAGGGTTTTGAGCCCGGCCGGGGTGCCGTGGGCGATGGTGGCGGAGATGCCGTCGCCGGAGCCGTCCACGACGAGCACGGCGGCCTCGTCGAAGCCGGAAGGGTGGAACGCGGACGCGGCGTGGGCCAGGTGGTGCTCGACGATGGTGACCTTGGCTGGCCGGTAGCCGCCGAACAGCGCGGGGTCGATCAACTCGGCGATTAGCTCGCCGTCCGTGCAGACGTCGGCGGGTTCGGGCCAGGCCGGGTTGAAGGCGATGGCGACCTCGTCCACCTCCAGCAGGCTAACGCCGGCCTCGGCCAGGCAGTACGCCGCCGACACTGCGGCCGAGCGGGAGTCCTTGTGGTGTTTGCGCCGGGAGAACCGCTCCTCCTCAGCGAACGCGACGACGCGCCCGTCGATCACGAGACAGGCTGAGGCGTCGTGGTAGTACGGTCCGCCCAGTCCCAGGACGATTCCCAACGGTCTTCTCCTTCACGGGGTCGGCCACCGGCGGCCGGTTCGCGGCGACGGGTCAGGCGCCGGCCAGGTGCTGCAGCGTGGCCTTGATGACGGCGGCGGGGTCGATGGTGTCCATGCAGCCGCCGACTCCGCCGCAGGCGACCTGGTGGGCGCACGGGGAGCACGGCAGCGTCGAGCGCAGCGCGGTGACGTTGTCGACGTGTTTGGGGATGACTTCGGCGCCGTTGCTCGGGCCGAGCAGCAGCACGGTGGGGCGCTGGTGGGCCAGCGCGAGGTGGAACCCGAAGGAGTCGCCGGTGACCACCACGTCGCACACCCCAGGCAGTGCCGCGGCTTCCTGAAGGCTCAACGGGGCGTAGGCGACCATTGCTTCGGGGACGCCGCGCAACTGAAGGTGCCGTACCAGGGCTTCACAGGCTTGCCGGTCGGTGGGTCCGCCGAGGATCGCCAGCTGTGCGCCGTGATCGACGAGTGCGTCGGCCAGTTCGGCCCAGTGCCGGGCCGGCCACAGCTTCGTCGGCAGCGATCCGCCCAGGTTCAGGCAGACCCGTGGTCCGGTGCGTTGCCCGAGCAGTCCTTCGGCGCGTCGCTGCGCGGTCTCGGAAACCTGCAGGACGTAGGGCTCGCCGGCGTACTGGTATCCGGCCACTGCGAAGTACAACTCGGTCCAGGTCTGCTGGTTGCCGATGGTGCGGTAGTCGTTCCAGGTGTTCTGCCGGAAGAACTGCACGGCCGCGTCCCCGATCGGGTACAGCCCGTGGTGCGGGCCGCCGAAGGCGATCCCGGCCTTGTGCGCCGCGGGGATCCGGTCGACCAACGCGGCGGCCGACGGTGTGCGCTCAAAGGCGAATACCGCGTCGAAGTGCCGTGAGGGCAGAGCAGCGGCGGCCTGCCAGTCGTGGATCAGGACTTCGTCGACGTGCGGGTTCATCGCCAGGATCGGGGCGTTGTCGGCGTCGACCAGCCACGTGATGTGCGCTCCGGGCCGCTCGGCGCGGATCCGGGCCGGCAGCGGGGAAGCGATCAGCATGTCGCCCAGCAGCCCCAGCATGACGATCAGGACCCTGTAGTCCACGGGGTCGTGATACGGGCAGCCGTGGCACGGTCGCCAGTGCTTGCACGGCATCCCGCCGGCGAAGTGGCGGCAGTCCGGGTGGATCTCGAAAGTGTCGATGGTGTGTACGGGCCCGAGGAAAGTGCCCCTGGCCGGAGGGTGCTCGACGGTCACCGGCCACCTCCGCCTGCGGCGGCCAGGGCGACCCGCAGCACCGCGTCCTCGGCGTCGGTGGGGCCGAACGCCTCGACCAGCGCCTGCACCCGTTTGCTGGCCGCCGCATCTGCGTCGCGCAGTACCGCGGCGAAGATCCCGGCCAGCTCGTCCATCTCGCCGGTCCCCATGCCCGCCCAGGAGACCTCCTGCAGCCCTAGGCGAAGGCCGGCCGGCGCGGTGATGTGCGGGATTGGGATCGCGTTGACGACGATCCCGGCCTCGAACAGCCGCGCGCTGGCCTGCTCGGCCGGCATCAGCGGGGCGATGTCGATCCACAGTTGGTGGCAGGCGGTGAAGCCGCTGTCTTGGCCGCACACCGTGAATCCGTGCTCGGCCAGTCCGGCGGCCAGGTGCCGGGCGTTGGCGATCGTGGCGTGCGCGTAGGCGGTGCCGCAGGCGTCCATCTCGGCGGCGGCCACGGCCAGCGCGACGACGTCGGCCGGGTGGTGGTGGGAGACGAAGTAGGAGGCGTGCTCGTCCAGCCGCGTGGCGAGGTCGGTGTCGTTGGTGGCCAGTATGCCCTTGTGCGGGCCCGGATAGGTCTTGTGGGTGGAGCCGCCGAGGCTGTCCGCGCCCTCGGCCAGGGGATTCTGGAACGCGCCGCCGGCGATGAGCCCCAACGTGTGGGAGGCGTCGTAGTGGATCACGGTGTGCGGGCCGACGACGTTCCGCAGTCCCGCGAGGTCGACGGGGAACAGGCACATGAACGCGTCCAGATACACCAAGGCCGGCGGCGGTGTGCCCCGCAGTCGGTCGGACAGCGCGTCCAGGTCGATGGTCAAGGTGTTCGGGGCGAACGGCAGATCCTGCATCGCCAGGCCCAGTCGGGTGCCGATGAACCGCGTCGAGCCGTGCCCGCCGTCGCGTTCGGCGAAGTTGAACACGACGTCGCCGTGGCTGGCGAGGGCTGACAGCGCGACGGTCAGCGCCGACACCCCCGACACCGGCTTGAGGTTCACGTACCGCGCGCCCAGCTGCGAGCCCAGCCGGGCCGTCGCGGCCTGCTCGACCGCGAGCAGGTCCTGCTGGCCCGGCCAGGCCCAGTTCTCGCTGGTGGCCTCGGAGGCCGCGAAGGCGTATCGGACGGCGGCTTGCATCAGATGCGGGACGCGCGCCGCCAGCGACAATCCGTTCTCGCTGGGGACGAGGTGCAACCGGTCGCGGTTCGTCGCGTGGTGTGCCGATGCGGCGCCCAGCAGCTCGGCGGTGCCCGGCGGCGAGCCGGTGCCGAACGTGGTCATGCGGTCTCCTCATCGGGTTGGACGACGAACGGCACCGGATGCGCCGGAGCCTTGGCGGGGCGGTGCCGCACAGCTTCCGGCGGGCCGTCCGGGAGCTGCGGCAAGCCCTGGTTCAACACGGACACCAGGACCGACAGCGCCATGACCTCGGCCAAAGCGCGCCCCAAGCACGCGTGAAGGCCGCCGCCGAACGCCCATAAGCGGGCCGGGCTCGCCGCCCCCGGCAGGAACCGCTCCGGAATGAAGTCGTTGGGCTGTGAGAACACGTCGGCGTCGAAGTGCCCGGCCGACGGCGAGTACGCCACGGTCGTCCCGGCCGGGATGTCCACGCCGCACACGGTCAGCGGCGCGAGCACCCGGCGCTGGGACAGCAGGTTCGGCGAGTGCAGACGCAGCGACTCGGCGACCACCGCGCGCAGCATCGGCAGCGCGCCGGGGTCGGTCAAACGCTCCGGTCGGCTGGCCGCGCCACGAGCCTCGATCATGGCCAGACGAGCAGGACCCGGCGCCTGGGCCAGCTCGATCAGCGACCAGGTGATCAGGCTGGCCGTCGTCTCGCGGGCCGCGATCAGCAGCGCAAGCAGATGATCCGACAGAGGTCCCGCCGCCGCGGGCGCGGCCTGGAACCGTTCGGCCAACAGCGGCAGAGCGCTGCCGACGCAATGGCTGTCGGCGGTGCCGGCCAGGCGGATGACCAGGTCGTGCAGGTGCCGCCGCGTCCGCATGCCGGCCCAGTAACGGGCGGCCAAATACCGGCGGTGCCCGGACGGCGCGCTCGTGGCGATGACGAAGCGCCGGAACGCCGCCTGTAGCCGCCGCCCGTCTGTGTCCTCCGCGTCGACACCCAGCAGAACGCGGGCGCTCATGGCGAAGGTGACGTGACGCGATGCCGCGTACAGATCCGGCTGCAGTCGCCCGGTCCATGACGCGGCGGCACGGTCGGCGACCTCCAGCAGGGCATCGACGTAGCCGGGTATCGCCCGGCTCGACAACGCCGGCCGGACCCGACGTCGCGCCTCGGCATGGTGGTCCTCCGTCAGGTTGAACAGCGCCTGGCCGAACAGGTCATGCACCAGCGGGGTGTTGAGCACCTCCAGCCGACCGCGTTCACGGCTGAACAACTCCTGCAGCCCCTCCGGCGCGACCACCAGGACAGCCTCCGCGCCGTCGACCGTCGTCCGGAACACGGGCCCGCACAGTCCTCGCGCCTCGGACATCGCACCGACGGGGTCGGTCCCGAAGCCGCGCAGCGCACACCGCGGTACCCCAGAAGCCGAGCGTCCGTCGACTGTGTCAGGCACCTGCACGCCCCAACACCGCCATCTGCTCGGCCGCGCGCGCGGTGATGACCGCGTGATCAAGTGCCGCGGCCTCCAACGCGGGGCGGCACGAGCAGTCCGCAGGGAGATCGGCCGGGTCGCCGGACTCCCCGAACCGCATCAAGGAGTCCACGACCCCCTCGGCGCACCGGTCGCAGGCGTCGGGGAACACCGACTCGAAATCCGTGCCGCGCAGGTTCACGCAGGCCACCCGCACCGCCAGGCGCTCGTGGACCCGGCGCACCGCGTCCACCACTGTCCACAGATTCGGCGGCTGGTAGAGGCCGGCCTGCCACAGTTCCCAGGCCACGGTGTTCCGGGACACCCTGGTCGGGCACAGCGTCATCCCGGTGACCCCGAGCCCGGTCAGGTAGTCGACGGACTGCACGACGTCGGTGACCGCCTCCGCGTCGGTGAGGAACGGCGGCTTCACCATCAGGTACACCTTCGGCGCCACGCCGAGGCCGGACATCACCGACACGGCGCGCTCGAAGGAAACCTGCGAGATCCGGGTGTTGACCAGCGTCTCGCGCACCAGCGCATCCGCGGACTGCAACCCGATCCCAATCTCCAGCTGCACGCCGCCGAGGGCTGCCAGGAATGGCTCCAGCACCGCGGCGGTGACGAACTGCGGCAGCGATTCCACCACCAGGCGCCTCACCCTGGCCGCCGCAACCAGCCGGCCGATCTCGACCTGAACATCGCGCGGGATCTCCCGCGGCGCGAAGAACGACCCGTCGTTGTACAGCGACAAGACCTCGTAATCCGGCTCACCGTCGCCGTGCGCCAAGGTGCGCCGCACCTGATCCAGGAGGGACTCGCCGCTGGAGCCATCGGCCAGGCCGTAGTTGTTCTCGTTCGTGAACGGGCACATAGTGCAGGTCGGAACCGAGCATCCGCCCGACATCACGATGACCTTCTTTCGCCCGACCAGCCGACCGTCAGGCAGCCGGATCGAGTCGTAGTCGACGAACCGCGGCTCGGCCAGCCGTACCTCTGAACGGGAGGTCCGCAGGCGAAGCGACAGATCCCCGATCGAACGACGCAGGTCCGTAGCCGAAATCGATGTGACTGTGTACTGATTCACTGATGCCCTCGCTTCCAAAGGCCGGGCGGGTCCGGCAAGTGTTCGTTGGCGCTGCTCGGAACGAAGCGCTGCTCATCGAAGGAAGCGGCGGCACGTCGGTGAAGACGACGGCCGCCAGAAGACCCGATGGTATCCAGATCACTGCGGTAAGTAGTCATGGTTTTTCGCTCAGTGAGACAGGATGCTGATTGATGGTCGACGACCTCACGGCCTCCCGGCTGGGCCAGCTGATCGCCTGCCTGGCACGCCCCGACGACGGAAGGCACAGGGCCGCCGTGGCGTCGTCATGGGGCTTGCCGCGAAGCGTTCCGGCTGGCACGGCGGCGTCTGCCGCGCGCACAGCAGTAATGGCTCCCGCCGGCCGTCGGCTTCCAGCAGGTCGAGCAGCCCGGCCCAGGCGTACAGGCCGTGCCGATCGACCAGCCGGGACAATCCGTCGGTCATCACTGCGGCCCGGCGCAGCTTGTCGAGGTCGCCGCGGCCTGTCACGGCCTTGTCCGCGGCCTCGGGATGGATGCCGGCGACGGTGTAGGGATGCTCGGGGTGGCGGCCGAGGGGCCAGCGCTGGTGATCGGGGGTGGCGTCGCCGGGCCGGGTGTAGCCGGTGATCACCTCGGGGTCGGTCCCGTGATGCTGAAGCACGATCGGAGAGTCGGCCAACGCCAGGTAGTCGAAGCTGTCCGGGCCGAAGCGCAGGATCGAGACGGTGGTCGACGGGCTGTAGGGGTTGGCCAGGTCGCAGGTGTGCTCGTGGCCCGTCATGGCGTCGGCGATCGCCACGCACAGCAGCTCCGTCAGGGGAATGTCCGGCTCAGTCAGGCCGGCCGCCAGTCGTCCACCGAGGCGGCGGACCAGCCAGGGCACGCCGTGATGGCAGCCGTAGTCGGCGTTCGGCAGCGGGGTCACGCCGTCCAGGACGACGACGAAGTCCTGCCCGGTGATGATGTAGTCCTCGTTGATGCCGCCGGGCGCGGCGGCGCTGGCGACTGTGATCTCCAACGTTCGCTCCAGCCTTCTCACGGCAGCCGGCCCTGGTTGAGGTCGACGCATTCGGCGTGGCCGTCGCGGACCGCGAGTGCGGCGGCCAGGCGGCGATGGGCGTGATCGGGCAGCAGGTCTTCGGCCTGGCCCAGGGTGTAGAACCCGAACTCCGAGACTTCCGCAGGGCACGGTCGGATCTTCTCGGCCTGTTCGGGGGCGAGGATTCCGCCCTCGTAGCTGCAGATAAGGATCGGCGGCCGATCGGTGGCCGGCATCCAGTCCACGCCGAGTAGCCGGCCCGGGGTGATGTCCAGGCCGAGTTCCTCGGCGACTTCGCGGCGGGCGCCGATGCGCGGGGGCTCATTTTCGTTGACGCCGCCGCCGGGCAGGGCCCAGTTCCTTTCCCCCGGGCGGTAGGGCTGCTGCACCAGCAGCACCCTGCCTTGCGGGTCGGAGATCACGACGATAGTGGCGGTCAGGACGCGGGGCATGGCGGCGATCCAGGCCGCGCGGTCGGGCTCGAACTCCGGCGGTGGTAGCGGTGGCGCGCCGTGGTCCAGGGAGCGGGTGTAGACGTGGGTCAGACGCGCGGCCAGTGCCTCGCGGGCGTCATCGGTCACGGCAGCCAGGGCGATGAGCGCTGTGATCGCCACGTCGGCAAGTTCGTCGGCGACGTCGTCCATTCCGTGGGTGATCCCTTTGCGTGGGTTGGTGCCGGTGGCGCCGATCAACGCTGTGGCGACCTCGCCGATCTCCTCGGTCAACTTCAGGGTGCCCAGCTGGATCAGGTCGAGCCCGTCAGCGGCGGCGTGCTGGCCGAGCCAGCCCCGCTGCTGGTCGATGATGCTCCAGGTGTACTCGTCCATGGCTACGCCGCCTCCTCGTCTGCGAGCGCGTATTGCTTGCGCTGCAGGTGGTAGAGGTCCGCGAATGCGCCTCCGGCGGCGAGGAGTTCTGCGAAGGTTCCGTGTTCGGCCACACGCCCTTCGTCGAGGCTGTAGACGTAGTCGGCGTGCCGGACACTGCCCAGACGGTGTGTGATCATGATGACGGTCTTGTCGGCGAGCAGGTCGTGGATGCCTTGGAAGGTGTCGACTTCGGCCTTGGGGTCGAGCGCGGCCGTCGGTTCGTCGAGGATCACGATCCCGGCGTCGCGGAAGTGCCCGGACCGCGCGAGGGCGATCTTCTGCCACTCGCCCCCGGAGGGTTTGACGCCGCGGTCGTAGTCCTTGCACAGCAGGGTGTCCAGGCCGTCGGAGTAGTCGTAGACGAAGTCGGCGCCTGCGTTGCGCAGAGCGGCGTGCATCGCCTGGGTATCGTCGAAGGCGTCCCAGCGGCCGATGCCGACGTTGGCGCCGGCGGAGAACGGCCAGCAGAAGAACCCCTGGGACAGCAAGGCGATGTGGCCGAACGCCTGACGCCGGTCGAGGGTGTGCAGCGGCGCGCCGTCCCAGGCGACCGTTCCCTCGTCGGGCAGGTACAACCCGGAAAGAATCTTGGCGAGGGTGGTCTTGCCGGAGCCGTTGTGGCCGACCAGGGCGATGGTCTGACCGCGGCGAACGGTGAGGCTGACGTGGTCCAGGGCCGGCCTGTCGGAGTCGGGGTAGCTGAACGACACGTCACGAACCTCGATGAGGTCCGGCGGTCCGTCGACCGGCTCTCCGCCTTCCGGGATGGCCAGGGCTTCGGCCTGTTCGCAGGCTTCGCTCCAGTCGCCCAGGTAGAGGCCGAGTTCGTAGAGCGAGTTGATCGAGCGGACCAGGCTGCCCAGCTGCGCGGTTCCGGTGCGCAGCGCGTACGCGGCGGCCCCCGCTGCGGCCAGCGGGATCGTGCCGCCGGTCACGAGGGCGAACAGCAGCAGGTATGCGCCGCCGGTCGCTACTCCTGTGGCGGCCCCGGCCTCCAGGGAGGTGCGGATGCGGGTGCGGGCCAGGCGGTGCTGTTCGGCGGCCAGGGAGTCGGAGATGCGCCGGTACTGCTCCAGAAGGAACGGGCCGGCGTTGTGGACCCGGATCTCCTCGGCGGTGTCGGCGTTGGTGAGCAGGAACGCCAGCTGGTACATCTGCCGGTTCGGGGTGAGCATCGCCAGCCGGGAGCGGTACATCTGCTGGGAGGCTTTCACCGCGGCGATGCCGCCGGGCAGCACGATCAGCGGCAGCAGCACCAGCAGCGCCGGGTGCAGCACCGCCAGCACCCCGGCCACGGCGATCAGGGACATCAGCCCCGACATGAGGTCCACCAGGCGGGAGATCGCCATCTCGATCCAGCTCGCCCCGTATTGAGCGGTGTCGATCAGGTCCTTGAGTTCACCCTGCTGGTACGAGATCAGCTCGACGCTGTTCGTGCGCTGGTAGAGCCGGTCCTGAGCCAGGCGCCGGACTTTCGGCTCAAGCCGGATCGACAGCCCAACCGACAGCGCGGAGCAGGTCCGGTTCGCCGCGGCCATCGCCCCGGCCAGCAGGATCGAGGGGATCGCGGCATGGACCCGGGCGACGGTGGCGCCGCCGGACAGCAGTGAGCGCAGCACCCCGTTGACCGCGAGAAGGCCGAACGCGGTGAAGGCGCCGGTCGCCAGCTCCGCGCCGAACACGATTAGGGCTGCGCGCCGGTCGGCGGCCCATGCCAGGCGCAGGCAGGTGCGGACCAGGTAGGGAAGGCGCGCGGCCACGGTGCGGAACCCGGAGGTGCCCAGCGCCCGGTCGTGGCGGGACCAGGAGGTGTTGTAGTGGCCAGCGTGCCCGAACAGCGGATCGGGGACCTCGTCCGGGCGCGCGGAGGACGCCGGTTCGACCGGCTCGGCGGTGGCGACGGCTGCTGTCATCGGGCACCTGCCGTCGCGGCGCCGTTCGCCCAGCCGATCGCGGTGTAGCCCGGCGTCCCGCTGGCGTCCACGAGGTTCAAGATGGTCTCGACGTGTTCGACGAACGGCACCGGCAGCGGCGCTCCAGGCTCGACCCAGGCCAGCCCCCGGCACAGCGCGGGCTCACGGTTCTCGACCTGACCGTCGAACGATTCGGCGGTGAAGTACATGGCGGTCGTCGGCCCGTAGGAGTTGATCACGTCCCCGGTCGCTACGTGCCGCAGGCCCTTGACCGTGATCCCCAACTCCTCGTACGCCTCGCGCACGAGGGCGTCGTGAGCGCTCTCGTCGAACTCCCGCGCCCCGCACGGCACGGCCCACATCTCCGGGCTGACCCCGACCTTGTCGCTGCGCAGACCCACCAGCAGCCGCCCGGCCGCATCGCGCAGGATCAGGTACACGCCCATCGGGATGCCCGGCCCCCGGTGCGCGGCGTCCGCGTCCGCGTCGAACTCCGAGGCCTGCCGTTTCAGGGCGAGGAGCAGCGCGTCGGCCCCGGCGCGGAAGGACGCGTTCTCGATGTCGTCGAGGTCCAGCCAGGCCGCGCCGTCGGTCTCGTCGGCGTCGTGCCGCAGCTTCGAGACGATGGTGGTGTACCCGAAGCGGAAGTCGACGTGGATGTGGTCGTGCTCCCCGGGGATGTCCACCAGGTGGTGCACGCCGATGTGGATCGGGGCCGTGTCGACCGGCTTCACGTCCCTGACGCCGGCCTCTTCGCCGAGTTCCCGCAGCGCCGCCCCGTAGAGCGTCCAGTCCTTGTCAGCCTCGATGTGACCGCCGGGCTGCAGTCGGAGGCCGCTGTACTTCTTGTGCGCGATGGCCAGGAACCGGCCGTCGTGCTGGACGATCGCCGAGGCGGTGACGTGCCCGATCGGGTTGTCGCGGGAAGTGAGGTCGGCGTCGGCGTCCAGCAACTCGACGGCGGGCTTCAGGTAGTTGGCCTGGTCGGGGTGGGCGGCGAGGTAGGCGTCGAAGACAGCACGGATGTGGTCGGCGGGCACGGGCACGGAAGACCTCCTGGAGGGGCCGGCGGTCGGGTGGGGTGAGCGGTCGGACTCTACGACCCTCCTCTGACAGATTGAGATGAAATGAGTGCATTCCATAGTGTTCGTGGATGGGGTTCGCCAGCCGCGGTTTTCGGCCTCAGCGTTAGGTCGGTATCAGAGACTTGAGACTGCCGGTGATGACGACCGCTGCCTGACCGGTGGCAGCGGCCAGCCGTGCCCGCAGATCGTCGGGGATTGAGCCTCGGCGGAGTCCGGCCCCGATGACGAGGTCGTGGAGGACCGGGCTGTTGGGCGGCGGCTCGTGCGGTGGATCGGCGTCATCGAGGACGTCGCGGGCGGCGTAGGCGCTGCCGGATTGCTCGGCGTCGCGGGCGGCTTCGCCGCGCAGCAGTTCCGCCTCGCGCGGTCGGGTCGGGGCGAGCAGGCGTGCCGCGGTGAGGCCGAGCCTGATCCGGAACATCGTCATCACCGGTCCGGCCGCTGCGGCGCGCGCTGCCTGGACGTCGCTGATCAACGTGTCCGGATCGCTTGCTGCTGTGCCGATGAATGCCCGCAGGCAGCCGGCGACGGCTTGCTGCCAGGGGTGGGCGGTCGTGCCCGCGTCCATGAGGGCCAGCGCGTCGTCGGGCTGTCCTGCGCGGGCTGCGGCGATAACGAGCAGCTGGCGTGACTCGTGCATCTGCTCAGGGAGGTCGTCGTAGCGGAGGGCGTGGGCGGCGGCCTCGTCCCAGGCGCGCGCGGCGACCAGCGCGCGAGTGCCGTCTTCGCGCATCGTCCGGCGCAGCCACGCTTTCAGCGGGGCGCGGTCGCCGTCGGAGTCAAGGAACCCGCCGAAGGGGATCGTCAGGCCGGCGACCTCAACCGTGCCGCCGAGCAGGGCGGCGGTCTCGATCTGCGCGAGGACGGCATGGGCGCGGCGCGGCTCGCCGGTGCGCTGCTCGAGGCGGGCGAGGTTGACGAGCGGTTGCAGGGCGGCGATCGCGGGCCGGCCGGACAGCGGCCATGCCTGGTGGAACAGGTCGAACTGGGCGATGGCGAGTTCTTCGGCCAACTCGGGCAGGTCGCAGTCCGCGGCGATGAGGGCGGCGAGGTTCCAGGCTGCTGCGGCGGCGTTGATGCGCCGGTCGGCGTCGGGGTAGGCGGCGGCGTTGGCCGCGTGTTCTTCGACCAGGGCGACGCGCGAGGGCAGGTCTCCGCAGTGCTGGCGGCCCTGGTGGATCAGCGGGAAGCGCGCCAGCGCCGCGTCGGAACGAACCGCGGGCACTGAGGCGCGCAAGCGGCCCGCAGCCGGGCTCCGGCGGGGCTGCCCGGTCGGACCGAGGATGGCGTGGCGGGCTGCGTGGGCGAGGATCGACTGGGTCTTCACGGGGAGCCCGAGCCGGTTCCAGTGGAAGATCACATGGTAGCTGAGCGCGTGGCGCAGCCCGCGCTTCAACGTCCCGGTGGCGTTCGCCTCGGCCAAGGCGCGTCCGGTATCGCAGAACGCGCTGGCCCATGTGTCTTGTGCCGCTGCTGGTCCGCCGTCGGCGAACAGCGGACCGTCGGGAGTGGTGTCGGCGAGCAGCAGGGTTCGCAGGGCGCCGGCCATTGCGGCGATCTTGTCAGCGGTGACGTCGGGTGGCAGGGGCCGCTCGGCGGCCACCAGGTCCCAGACGTCGCCGCGCTCGTACCATTCCAGTCGGGCCCCGTCGCGCATGAGCGCCCCGCACAGCAGGACCGACAGCTCCCGATGTCCAAGGCCGGTCGTGTCGGCGGCGGCGGCGAGTTCGAGGACTGCTCGGCTGTCGGCGGCGAACAGCCGGTGCGCGGCGTCGATGCCCTGCGGTCCGCCGAAGGCGGCGGTTTCGGCTTCGTACACGCCGGGCGACCACGTGTCGAGGTGGCCGGCGGCGACGAGCTGGTCGAGCCTGGCGGTCAGCTCCGTGATGCCGTCGCCTCCGGGGCCGGGGAGCAGCCGTAGCCGCCAGCAGGGGTGCTTGCGCATGAACCACCAGCTGCTGATCGCGTTGTCGTGCTCGGCCGCGGACAGGATGGGGAGCAGGTGTTCGGCCGCGGTGCGCTCGGCCTGTTTCCAGTCGGGGAACCGGAGGTAGAGCTGCTGCCAGCCGGCTTTCCTGTGGGCGGCGAGGGCCTGGTGGCCGGCGTGCTGGTAGATCGTGGTTGCTGCCGACAGCTCAGCGGGGTTCACGGCGAACGCTTCGGCGGTGGCGTGCAGGTCGTCTCCGGCCAGGATCCGCCAGACGGCGGGTTCCGGCAGGGACGTGTTCGTGGTCAGCCGATCAGCAGGCATGCGTCCCATCCGCTTCTCGGGGCGGTGTCGGTGGCGGCGGTGTGCAGCGCCAGGGCGGTTCCGGCGGTGCCATTGAGCAGTCCGGGCCCGTGCTCGACCGGCGTGTTGGCGGCGGTCAGCAGTCCGTCGGCCAGACGTGGCAGCGTCGCGTGCAGTGCGGGGGTGGTGGCGTCGGCGGCGGCGCGCCAGGTGGTTTGGAATGTGCCGGCCCAGCCGTGGCACAGTCCGGGGTGGGTCAGCCGTGCGAGCTGCGACTCGTCGCTGACGCACGCCAGCAGCGCGTCCTCGAACAGGCGCTGGAGCTTGTCGTCGCCCACGGCGATGGCGGCGAGCTGGCCGGCGCGGGCGATGCCGGGGGTGCCGTAGCACCAGCTGGGACGGGACGGCCCGGTGGACCGAGAGCGTCCGTGGCGGAGTTCCTCGGCGCTGAGGTGCTCCGGCCACCAGGCTCCGGGAGCGTCCTTACAGCGCCATCGCAAGAGCCAGTCGCAGAGGTCGGTGATCGCCTGGTGGTGTCCGTTGACGGTGGCTCCGCGGCGGGCGGCCTGGGCGAGCAGGGCCAGTGGACCGGCGATGCCGTGGGCGACGCCGAGGTTGGCGTGGCCGGGGTATCCGTCCGGGGCTGATCGGGTCGGGTCGTGGTTCACCCACCAGCCCGGCACGACTTGGTCGGCGAGTGGCAGCGGCCGGGTGAGCGCCACTAGGTAGGTCAAGACGTGTTCCAAGGCGCTGCCGCCGGGGTCGCGTCGCAGCAGCAGCGTGCCGAGGCCGGTCAGGCCGGCGAAGACGTCGTATTCGGCGAAGGTGGCCGGTCGCGCTCCACGGATGCGCGCCAGGCCCGCGTCCGACCGGCGGTGGGCCAGCTGTGCCAGGGGTCTGTCGAGGTCGGCCAGGCCGGCGCGGTAGCGGCTGCTGGTACCGGCCGCGGCGTCCAGGGCGAAGGCCAGTGCCGGGGCGCCGAGGAACAGCCCCGAGGTGTCGTGGACGCTCACGGGCTCGGAGGCCGCGTCTTGGACGAAGGCGTGCGCAGTGCGCCAGTCGTCCAGTCCCGAGCGGGCCCGTTCGATGTGGAGCAGGGCGATGCCGGCGCTGCCGGCAGTGAGGTCCTGACCCGCTGATGATTGCCCGGGGCCGGTCGGCGGCGTGGCGCTGGTTTCGCGGGCGTGGGTCTCGGCGGCTTGGGCGAGGTCGGCGGTGATGGTCATCGGCCTGCTCCGGTGAGGGCTTCCTGTCGTAGGGCGAGGGCTCGGGCCAGGCGGCCGGTGGCGCGTTCGGAGTCGGGGTAGGCGCCGACCACGCGCAGGTGGTGCAGGTGCAGCAGTGGTTCGAGCACGCTGATGGGTTCTCGCTGCGCCGACAGGGCGGTGGCGTAGCCGCCGAGCGCGGCGGCCCGGCGGCTCCAGGCGTCGGCCACGATCTGGCCGGCCTCGGTGCCGTTCAGCGGGCCGAGCCGGTTGGCCAGGGCCAGGGTTTGGTCGCGCAGGTCCGGGTTCAGATGTCCGTTGGTCTGTGGGATCTCGCGCAGCAGCCAGTCCCGGCCGATTGCGGGGTCGCCGGCCAGGGCCGCTGCGAGGTCGAGGTAGCTGGCCGCGGCCAGGGACTGGAGCCGCAGGTCGGCGGTGCGGGCGGCGTTGAGCTGGGCGATCGCGGCCTGCGAGTCGGCGGCGAACACTTCCAGGGCGGCGGTCAGCGCGCTGCCGTGCCCGTAGCGGCCGGTCGGCGGCTGCCAGTCGGCGAACATCAGGGTCGAGACCAGCCGGTCGCGGTGCAGGAGACCGGCCCAGGACGCGGCCTGCGCCGCGGCGTGACCGAATGCCTGGTCGTCGGAAAGATGCAGGAAGATCGCGAGGTGCTGGGCAGCGCGGTGGTCGCTCAGGTCGCGGTGGCGGTGGAACCACCAGGCCGACACCGGCTGGCTGCACGCGTCGATGAGGGACGGCAGGTGGTCGGCCAGGATCTCCTCGAAGCGTTCGGGATGGGCCCCGACGCGCAGCGCGAGGACCGGTGAGACGGCCGGGAGGTGCAGATCGGCGCCGTCGACGACGGGCGGCATTGTGCTGATGCTCCTCGTGGCGGGGGCTGTTGCCGCGCTGGTCATGATCAGCAGCAGTTCGTGGGCGCGGCCGATCCAGGCGGCGGCGTCCGGGGCGGCGCATTCGCGCAGCTCCAGATGGCCTCCGCGATCGAGCCGGGTACGCAGCAGCAGCCGGTGCGCTCGGTGCCGCAGGTCGATGGGCTGGGCGCGCTCGTGGTCGACCATGGACACGTGGTCCGGGACGCGCCAGCGCTCCCGCCAGTCGGACAACGCCGCCTCCCACGCAAGGGCGTCGGCGTCGCGGCCGGGTAGCTGGTCGGCTTTCAGTAGCCACCGGGCCGGAGCCAGGATGGTGCGGCGGTAGCGGACGCACGGCAGGTACGGCAGGGCGCTGGCCGCGCCGAACGCGAAGGCACTGTAGGTCGGGTGGCAGGCGCTGGCGGCCTCCGACAGGAACCGGGCCAGCGGCGGGGTATGGGAGGCGGCCTCCAAGGCGCTGGCTATCTGCCCGGCGACCCGCCGGCCGGTGGAGATTTGGATCAGGTGCAGGTCCGCGCCTTCGGCGGTCACCGCGAGATCGGCCATGTCGATCACG
This sequence comes from Catenulispora sp., assembly GCA_013362315.1. GTDB lineage: Bacteria > Actinomycetota > Actinomycetes > Streptomycetales > Catenulisporaceae > Catenulispora. The sequence continues at coordinate 28,671 of JABFWL010000015.1, forward strand.
TCGTCGCCGGGGCCGCGGTGCTCGCCGATGCCGATGACCGCCGCGGCCAGCACGGTAGTGCGGGCGACGTTCTCGCTGCGCCGCCAGCGCGGGACGAACGACAGCTGGGCGATGACGGTGTCCGGGGCTGGGGTGGTGAAGGTGGCGCGGATGCGGGCCTGGTCGGGTTCCGGCAGCAGATGAGCATGGCGTCCGACCATGCTGCTGGCCGGGCGCGGGGTCCCAGTGAGCTCGAGGGCGAACCTGCCGGCGCTGATGTCTTCCAGGCTGGCGGCGCGGATGGCGAATGCGACCTCGGTGCGTGGCGGCAGCCGATCCGGGTCGACCGGCGCGGAGGCCAGGTGTTCGATGAGGTCGCTGGTCAGGACGATCTCGCCGCCGGTGACCGTCGCCTGCTGGACGAGAGCGAGCAGCTTGTCGTCGCGTTCGGACATCTGCCGCGGCCCGCGCTCCCGCGGCGAGCCGATGAACCCTGTCGGCAGGCCCAGCCCGCTGTCGGCGGTCAGGTCCAGGACCGGGACCAGCGCGCCGGTGCCGTAGCGGGCGCGGAACGCGGTCTGGTAGTCGCGCCACGGCGGGTATCCGCCCATGAACGGCGAAAGCCGGTACAGCACGTCCACCGCGTCGCGGGCTTCGCGCGCAACCGCTTCGGGCAGCTGGATCTCGCAGTCGGCGGCCGTGTCGATGATCAGCGGGGTGCGGGCCGCCGGACGGATAGCGTCCATCCGCTCGGTCAGCCCCGGCGGGACGGTGTGCAGCAGTCCGCCGGCTAGCGTGTCGCAGACCGCGTGCAGGTCCGCGACGAGGCCGGCGATCTGGGGTATGTCCTCGGCTTCGGCTTCGCGGAGCACCGCGCACACGGCGGTCAGCGCGTCCGGCTCGGTCAGCGGTATGCGCAGGGCGGTGATCAGGAACTGCTGCTCGGCCAGGCCGGACAGGACGGCGCGGATCTGCCTGGGCGTGGCCGTCGGGAACATGGCCGCCAGCTGCTGCTGCAGGTCGCCGAACCTGATCGGGGTCGCGGCGATGGACAGGGCGGCGATCGCGGGGCGGGTGGCGCGCACCGAACTCTCCGCTAGGGCTTCGGCCTTGTCGTTGCCGGTCGGCGGCACGCCGGGCGCGACGAGCCGCGTGCCGCGACGGACGACGGCGTTGTTCGCGACCACCGGCAGCCGCTCCAGCAGCTCCGGGCTGCGGTGCAGGCCGGCCGACACCTCGGCGAGCCACTCGCAGTCCGCCCGAACCGACAGCCGGTGGTCGACACCGAAGCGGACTTTCGCCGGGCCGCCGATCCGTATCGGGCCGACGCCGGCCAGCGGCCCCAGCGGAGTCGGTCGGCGCTGCCAGCGCAGGAGGTAGGAGGCCAGCGCGGTCGCGGCTCGGCAGGCCCCGGCCGGGTCGCGGCCGGGCAGTTCGGTGATCATGTCGAGTTGGCGGCATAGCGCGGGGCTGACTGTGTTGAGCGCGGCACGGATCTCATCGCGCGTCCAGACCTGTGCGGCCCAGGCCGCCGCTGCGGCCGGGTCGGCGAGGTCGAGGTCGTCGGGGAGGTCCAGGTTGCCGGGGTCGGTACTCACCCGCAGCAGCCCTGCTCCGCCCCACTGCCATCCGCCTGTCGACCGCATGATCGTCCCCTCGATCCGTTCGTGCCTGCTGGCCCCTGGCTGCCGGCGGCGACCGCCGACAGCCAGGAGTTCTGGATCAGAACTGGTTGTTGCTCTCCGACGAGCACGCCGAGGCGCCGTTCGAGCAGCTGTTGCCGCACCCGTCGTCGGTGGGGCAGCTGTTGCTGCAGGTCGCCGCCTGGTGCGACAGCACCGCGCGGACGTCCAGCTCGAACTCGTCGAATTCGGCGAGTCCCGGTGCTTCCAGCAGCGCCGTGCCGCCGGCCGATTGGATCGTCATTTCGACCACTCTCCTTACTTATGGTTGGGGTGGTGCAGGGCGTCTTGGCCGTCGTCGCCGGTCGGCTGGGGCCAAGAGATCAGGACCCGGGCGTGGCGCTTGTCCAGGGCGAAGTCGGCCGCGGGCAGCTCCGCCTCGGGGGTTGTCACCGGGTAGATGAGGTACTGCGGTCCCGGGCCGCCGCGGTGGTTCCGCTCCCAGATCGCCAGCTGCCCGGCGACCGTGGCGGCCAGGGCGGCGGGGTCCGGGCCGTAGGCGTGGACGTCCAGCGCGAGGTCGTTGCCGCCCACCTCCCGGGTGGCCACGTAGGCCAGGTTCGCGCCGTCGACGGCCGCCATGCCGGTGTAGCCGCCGCCCAGCGGCCGGGCCGACGCGTCGTTGGCGGCGCGGTCAACCATGATCCGGCAGAATCCGGGGACGGTGGTGGCCAGCCACATCTGCATCGTCGCCCACGGCTCGCCGAGGCGAAGGCCGGCGCCGCTGTCCACCACCAGCGGCTCGGACTCCAGGACGTGCTCCAGACCGGTCAGGTCGTCCGGCGGCTGCTCGTCGAACACCAGCCGGACTGCACCGTCGCGCAGCGCCAGCTCGGTGCTGTCGTGCGCACCCTCGCCCTGCATCGGCACGAACCCGAACAGCCGCGCGGACTCGCTGACCAGGCGGTCGCCGTCGCGCATCAGCGCCACGGTGCGCATCAGACCCTGGACCTTCAACGGGACCACGAGCAGGCCGCCTTCGACCAGCTGCTCCACCCACGCCGGCGGGACATCCCAGGCCCCGACGGTTACCAAGATCCGGTCGTAGGGTGCGAACTCCGGCACGCCGTGCTCGGCATCGGCCAGGACCACGTTGACCCGCCCGTACCCGGCCTGCTCCAGGAAGCGGGAGGCCCGGTCGGTGACGAACTCGTCGATGTCGACGGTCGTCACCCGGCCGATCGGCCCGACCATCTCCGCCAGGTAGGCCGCGTTCATCCCCCCGGAGCCGATCTCCAGCACGTTCATGCCGGGCTCGATCCGCGACTGCTCCAGCATGTGCGCCTGCGCATCCGGCGCCGAGAGCGAGCTCAGCGCCCGGCCGGCGTCGTCGGTCTTCGTGACCAGGCCGTTCCACGGTTCGTAGACAGCCTCCAGGTCGACCTCCGGGGCGAAGTCCTCGCGCGCCACCGTCAGCATGACGGCCTCCACGCGCGGGGACACGATCGTCCCGGCCTGCTTCAGCTCCTCAACGGTGCGGTGCCGCAGCTCGGTAGCGCGGTCGGCGATCGGCGTTTTGTCGGTCACGGATCTTCCTCATTCGGGATGGTCGGTCACGGGGTCAGGCGCGCAACGTATCCAGACGGTTACGCTCCGGGGAAGAAATCAGCGTAGAGCCGGGTGTGGCGTGTCGGCCACGTCTTTATCAGAGGTCTGCATTGCGGGGATTGTGCGGGTCATCCGGCGGGGCTCCGGGACTTCCAGCTCGGCCAGGTCGCGGTGCTGGATCCTGGCGTCGGCACCCGGCCAGAATCGGGTGGTGCGTCCGGTGTCGCGCCAGCAGACCATCGCCGACGCGCGGCCAGGGAACAGCCATAGGATCTCTCCGGTCCGGTTGCCAGCGCTGAGCAGGTCACCCGCCTGGCCATCGATGATCATCGGGGTGCCTCCGGCCGCCACAAGGCGCCGACGTTCTGGAGCTCGGCGAGCAACAGCTCCTGGGCGTCGCGGCCGTAGACGCTGGCCGCCGCCAGCTCATTGAAGACGTCGGCGTGTGCCTGCACCTGTTCGGGTGCGGTCAGGACGAGTTCGCCGGTGAGGTGGTCGACGCGGACCTGGTCGTCGTCCAGGATCGTGAAGCCCTGCGACGGGGGGAAAGGCACCCGGGCGAAGTCCGGCAGCACCCCGAACCGGAAGCTACCGGCCTCGGCCGCCTCGGCGAGGTGCCGGATCTGCCCGGCGGCGACGTCCGGGTCGTCGAGGTGCCAGGCGCGCACCGCGCCCAGGCCGATGATGATGTGGAGGTCGGGGCCGTGTTCCAGCAGGGTTTTGCGTTCCGCGCGGGCGGCCGTGGCCTCGGCGATGGCCTGCGGGCTGGGGCGCTGGTCGGCGGGGACGGCCAGGTAGCGGGCGTTCATGACCGCCGAGGTGTAGTGCGGGGTCTGCAGCGGTGCGGGGACGGCCATCGGGTGGAAGCTGCGGATCTGGGCGCAGTAGGACATCAGCGCGGTGCGCTGCCGCTGCGCCGCGGCGAGCCCGGCGGCGACCACGGCCGCGTTGGAGATGAAGACCCACCCGGCGTCGTCGGCGGCGGTCGGGGGTCTGTCGATGATCGTGCCGCTGGTGGAGGTCACGGCTGCTCTCCCGTCGGTGTCGTAGGCGCGGAGTTCGAGGGCGCCGCGAACAGCGCCTGCATCGTCTGGTCGTACTTGGCGTGCGGGCCCAGACCCACCTGGGCCCGGCGCCGGTCGAGGTCCTCGGGCCGTTCCACCGGCCACAGCCGCTGGTCGCGGTACTGCGTGCCGAACAGCTGCGGCTGGCCGGTGTTGGTGCGGACCCGGTCTTCGAGGTAGGCGCGGTGGGTGTGGCTGGCCTGGCCGTTGAAGGCGGCTGCCGACAGCAGCCGAAGGCACTCAGCCTGCAAGGCGGAGTCGGTGTCGGCATGCTGGGTCAGCAGCCACAGCGCCTGCGCCGCCTCGGCGCCGAGCGCGGTGGTTCCGGGCCAGCCGCGCCTGGCGACGAGAGCCTTCAGGAACGGCAGGTTCTCGGCGTCAACCGTCGCGAAGTCGCCGGCGGCTCGCGCCTGCTGGTCGGCCGCCGCCCGTCGGATGAGTTCGGCGGAGACCTGGCGTCGCCAGGCCCTCATGGCCCGCAGCCGGCCGCGCTGCGCGTTGCGGCGCTGGATCCGTGGCCGGGCCGGCGTCATAGCCCGGGTACGGCGCTTCTCGACGGTCATTTCGGGCACTCCCCGTCGGTGACGGTCCGGGTGTCGGAGGTCTGCGTCGCTCCTGTGGCGTCGAACGGATGGTTGAACGGCGCGCCGGTCACCCCGGTCCCGGACCAGGCGTACACGGTGCGCCAGTTCCCGTCGGCGCAGGTCGCGTTGCCGGAGGCGAACACCGGGACCGTGCCAGGCACGACGCTGGTGACGCCGGTGTCCTTCGATCGCAGCCAGGTCCCGTCGCCTTGGAGGTGTTCGACGGCCACGGTGATCGAGATGGTCTTCGGCTTGATCGCGCAGGTGGCCTGGATCTCACCGGTCACCCGTCCGCCGCCAACCACAGGGTGGGGCTCGACGAAGGACACGGTGCAGTCGTACTCGACCGTACTCGCCGCGACGTGGCCGGAACCGGACGAACCCGACGCCGAACTCTTGCACCCCGCGATCAACGGGGTCGCTGCGGCAGCAAATACCAGCCCCGTCGCGACAGTTCGGCAGCGGTGTGACCGCGCTGGCTTCCCCGCCCCGGTGTCGGCGGGACGTTTCGGGGCGGGGAAGTCCTCGATTGTGAAGATCAGGTGGTCATCCATCGACGTCCCCCCGTGAGGTGTCGGCCACGGGATCTTGCCTGGGCGGTGTGGCAGCAGTCATCACGATGCGGATGCTCGACGGGTCAGTAGCCGGGAACCGTGGCGCGGGCACCGGAGCTTGCTGTGGCTCCTCGTCCAAGTGGCTGTAGTCCAGGGGATCGCTGGTGAAGAACCTCTTGATGACCGAGAGCGTCCCGGGGGGCATCAGGACGGCGGTCGCGCAGGCTCCGAGCAGCACCAGCTGGGTCTTGGGATAGGGGTTGGCGGTAAGGCAGTCGTACACCGCATGGGCCAGGATCAGCGGTATCAGCCGCCGCGTGCGATCGAACAACGCGACGTTCATCAGCACGAAGGGCACCGCACACAAACCCGCCAGCCCTTTGTAGAGGTGGAAGAAGACCCGGAGTGCGATTGCCAGAGCGTAGATCTCCCAGCGTGGCCGGTCGGCGCGGCGCAGAGACGCGACCAGCCATGCAATGCACACGCCCTCTTCGACGGCGGCGTTGAGGAGGTACACCAGCAGCCAGTACCACCCTGGCTCTATGATCCCGGGACCGAGCGGGTCGGTCACCACCTGAGGCGGGTTGAACCAGTCCATGGTCTCGACGATCGCGATCCAACTGACCCCCAGCCCGATCAGCGAAAAGCTCACCACGCAGTGGAACTGAGTTGTGTCCCGCCGACCGCGGCGCCGGCCCAATCCAACCTCGGCCCAGCCGGGGCCGCGCAGAGCGACCGCGAGCACTCCAGCAAGCACGAGGGACGCGCCCAGTTGCAGCATGTACAGCGGAAGATCTCCGGACCTACCCACCGCGTCCTCCTGGCGCAAGCCCCAGATCGCCAACAGCAACGGAACGACCAGCACGACCAGCGCCATAGCGCGGCCACGGCGAGTCAGCCGCAGCCCGCCGGGCAGGTCCGAACGGCGGGCCACCAGGACCGCTGCCAGCGCCACCGCGACGATGACGCCGCCCAGCGGCAGCCGGACGGATCCGTTGTAGAGCAGGGCGACCACGTCATGAGCCCACCGCCGGGGCAGCACCCCATAGACGTACAAGAACCGCGCCACGTCGGCGGCCGAGGGGCCGTATACGGCGGCGTACACCCCGAGCACCGCCAGATAGGCGTAGCGGGCTGGCAGCGGTCGCCACCGGACCTGGGACAGGTCGGCGGCCGGCGGAAGGAGATCGCTCTTGGAGGACATCAGATAGGGGGCCTCGGGAGTAGTTGGGGATTTGGTGCCCGGTCATCGCGGAAAGGACTCTGCGACGGCCGGGCGGACGTGTTGATCACCGCTGGCTGGTACTGGCGGACCGGGGTCGGGGCCGCCGCACCGGAAACGGCGGCGGCTCCGGTGAACGGGGAGATCAGCGCTTCTCATTGCCCGGGGCTGACTGTGCAGGGGGCGTTCAACTCGCTCGCCGTGGAGATATGCGCTCCGGATAGCACGCCAGAGTTTCCTGGCTGCCGGTTCCGGTTCACGGGTCTGTCGGCCGGTGCGGGGCGATGGCGCGACCGTCGGGCAATAGTTCGCCGGTGTCCTCGAACGAGACGATGCCGTTGCACAGTAGGCTCCAGCCCTGCTCAGGGCGCGACACATAGATGGAGGCAGCGTCGCGGTCGGGGGCTGAGGCTTCCGGGCAGCAGGGAATGTGTTTACATGCGCGCGGCGCCTGGCTCGGCTTAGCCGCCATCATCGTCATGGTTGTCTCCGCATCTCGGGCCGGCGAGACCGGCTCGGTGGACAGGAAGAGGGTCCTGGTCGGTTCACTTCGCGGCGGGGTGGCGCAGCATCGGGTGCATCTGCGGCCCGGCGGGCAGCTGGATGGGGTCGCCGCCGTGGTCGGTGTAGCCGTGCCGCAGGTACAGCTGTCGGGTCCCGGGGTCGCTGGCCTCCAGGTACGCCGCCGTCGGCGGGTCGGCGGCGTCCAGGCGGGCGTGGTGGGCGGCCAGCAGTTCGGTGCCGAGGCCGCGGCGCTGGTGGTCGGGGTGGACGGCGAGGATCGCGAGGTGGTCGTGCCGCAGCCCCGTGGGGTGGTGCTTGTCCAACAGCGCGTCGAAGGTGCGGAACCGGTCCACCCAGCGCTCGGTCACCGCTGCCAGCGCCTGGTCGTAGCCGTCCGGGGCCGGCTCGCCGGCCTCGCCGACCGGCAGCCACAAGGCGACCGCGGACCGGTCGGCGGTGGTGTAGACGTGCCCGCGCCTCATCGCGTCGGCGACGTAGAGGCGGAAGTAGCCGGGGAAGACGCGGCGGCGGTCGTCGTCGCCTGCGATGAGCCAGCGCGACGGCGGCAGGTCGTGAAACGCCAGCGCGATCACATGGCTCAGCTCGTCGGTGTCCTGCTCCTCGGCCCGGACGATCTGGTTGTATGTGGTCACCGGGCGGTCCCTTCGGAGGGCACCGTCGCGCTCGCCGGCGGCGCGGCGGAGCTCGGGGTGCGGGCCAGCGCGGCGGCGCTGCCCAGGCCGATCGCGGCGTATGCGTCGGGTGCGATGCGTTTGAGGACCAGCGCCCACAGGACGCCGATCACGGCGGCGGCGGCGAACAGGCCGGGCAGGATCTTCGTGGCCGCCGAGCCGGGCGGGACGTTGAGCAGCACGTCGTAGTGGTCGATGCACAACCCGGCCATGACCACGAGCAGCACGGTCGACACGCCGGGGGCGATCAGGCGCCGCCACAGCGTCTCGGTGTTGGCCGTCCTGGCGAAGTACGCCACGACCGCGGCGGAGGTGGTGGCCAGCAGCAGCAGGATCCCGACGCCGCCGGTGGTGCCGCCCCAGAAGAACAGCTGGTTGACCGGGTCCCAGTGCAGCGCCAGCGTGAGGGTGATCGCCACCGCGCCCAGCAGGCTCTGGATCCCGGAGGCGGCCCGGGGGACGCCGTTGGGGCCGGTCGTGCCCATCACCGCTGGCAGGACCCGCTCGCGGCCCAGGGCCCACATGTAGCGGCCGACCGCGTTGTGGAACGCTAGCGCGGCGGCGAGCAGGCTGGTCAGGAACAGCACGCGGCCGGTGCTGGCCAGCACCCCGGGGGCCATCGCGAACAGCATCGTGGTGCTGCCGGGGCCCTGGGCGGTGGTGACGACCTGGTTGCCGTAGTGCACGTTCAGCGCCCAGGAGGCTCCTGCGTACACCACGGCGATCACCGCCAGGGACACGAACGTGGCCAGCGGGATCGTGCGCTTGACGTCGCGGGCTTCCTCGCTGAAGACCGGGGCCTGCTCGAAGCCGGTGAACCCCAGCACGGCCACGGCCAGGACCGCGCCCAGCCCGGTCAGGTGCAGGCTGGTCGGGGACAGCGCGGCGGCGTTGACGCCGCCGGAGGCCGGGTGCGCCAGGCCGCGCACCGTCACCGCGACGATGATGAGCAGTTCGATCGTCGACAGCACGCCGAGCAGCCGCCCGGACAGGTCCACGCGGATCAGCCCCAGGATGGTCACCATCGCCCACGCGCCGAACGCCCACACCTCCCACGGCGCGTTCAGGTGGAAGTTGTCGCTGGCGAACGACGCCAGCGAGGGGCCGATCATGCCGTAGAGCCCGACCTGCAGCAGGTTGTAGGCGACCACGGCGACCAGGGCGCCGCCGACGCCGGCAGGCTTGGCCAGCCCTTGGGATATGAAGGCATAGAAGGCGCCGGCGTTCGGGATCGTGCGGGCCATCGCGACGTATCCGACCGCGAAGACGCCCAGCACCGCCGCGACCACCAGGAACGCCGCCGGGACGCTGGTCAGGCCCGTGACGGCGTAGGCGGTGGGCACCACCCCGGCTGTCACGGCTAGCGGGGCGATCCCGGCCAGAATGAAGAACATGACGCCGCTGACGCCGAGCCGGTCGCGGGCCAGGGCGTCCGAGACCTTGCTGCGGGCCGGTGTTCGTGTTCGCACGGGAACTCCTCGGTGACGGTTTGCGGTTGATGGGGACAGATAGAGGTCAGATGCGCTGGCTGGTGACGACGCTGCCGACGGCAGCCTCGGTGTGAGCCAGCAGGTCCAGCAGCGGAGGGCTCAAGCCGAGCGGGGCCAGGATCTTGTCCATGGCCGCGCCGTCGGCCAGCAGGGCACGCACCTCCCACAGCGAGGGGTGATTGAGGCCGGTGGCGCGTGTCAGGCCGAAAAGCATGAGGTGATGGGCGTCCGCTTTCCCGTTGAAGACCTTGAGTTTCAGGTCGATGGCCGGCCAGCCGGCGATGGTGATGTCGGTCGGTGTCCACCGCCCCGCCCGGCCCAAGATGTTGATGCGCGGCGGCTTAAGGAACACCAGGCCCTCAGCGGCCAGCCGTCTGGCCACACGATCGAGCGCGCCCTGGCCCAGATAGTGCAGCCAGTCCCGTACCGGCAGGGGTCGCTCGGCCTCCAGCTCGGCGAACACGTCCGCGGCCAGCGGGTCCGGCGGCGGCGTCGCGGTGGCGAGTATCACCTCACCGTCCTCGACCCTGATCGCGCCGAGCGCACCCAGCTCCCCGAGCAGGGCGCCTGCCAGCCCGAGGCCGAGGATCCGATCCGGCAGCCGTGGCCCGGAGACGTCGTCGTGGACCATGAAGTAGAAGTCGTCGGCCAGTCGGCCGGTTCGCTGCAGTCCGGCCATCAGACCGTCACCGCCGATCGTGGCCCAGCGGCGAACGAGCAGTAAGGACTCGTCGACGCGACAAACGGCATGACCCGTGCGAACGAGACTGCGCCGGCGCAGGCCGCAGCGGCCATCTGGGCACGGCGAGCGATCAGCGACCGGTCTGAGGGCCGCGGCGCGGTTGAGCACACGGCGGGTCCCGCTTCGGTGTCGACGCGGGAAGCCGTCGCCGGGCCGGAATTCGGGGTGGTGTCCACGGGAGCCTTTCGCGTCAGCAGTCGATTACCGGGAGTGTGCGAATCAACCGTCCCGTCAACGCCGTCGAACTTGAACGCACCGGCACCGCCCCAGCACCGAACTTCCACCGAACTTCGGCCCAAGCAGCCTTCATCACCTGCGCTGCCGCGTGTCAGACTGCGTACGTGGCAGAGCTCAATGGGTCGCCGATCAACGGCGACGACATGAAGACCCTCGCGCTTACCAACTACGCGCACTTCACGTCGATGCGCATCGAGGACGGCGCGCGGGTCCGGGGACTGGACCTGCACATGGCGCGCCTGAGGCGCGACTGCGCGACCGTGTTCGGCGCCGACCTCGACCCCGACCGGGCACGCGCGCTGATCCGACAGGCGCTGATCGACGTGAGGTTGCCGGTCACGGTCCGCGTCACCGTGTTCGACCCGGGCCTGGAGATGGGTCACACCGGCGCCAAAGCCGACCCGGACATCCTGGTCACCACCCGGCCCGCCGCCGATTTCCCGCTGCCGGCCTTGAATGTCGCGACCGCGGTGTTTAGCCGAGAACTTCCCCAGGTCAAGCACTGCGGGCTGATGGCCTCGCTCTATCACCGGCGCGCCGCGCAGCTGGCCGGATTCGACGACGCGCTGTTCATCGACGCCGCCGGCTACATCAGCGAGGGCGTCACCTGGAACATCGGGTTCATCGACGCCGACCAGATCGTCTGGCCTGCCGCAGACGTGCTGCCCGGCGTGACCGCCGCACTCGTCAGCGACTCCTACGGTCCGACGGTGACAGCCCGCGTCAACGTCGCCGAGCTGCACGGCATGGCCGCGGCGTTCGCCACCAACGTCTCGATCGGCGTCCGACCGATCGCCTCCATCGGCGACGTCCGATTCGACACCGCGCACCCGCTGCTCACCGAGCTGTCCGAGCGCTACCTGGCGATCGAACCCGACACCATCTGACCGCGCTGCGCGACCCACCGGTGACAGTACGATGATACGGTCACTGGTCGTCGTCCCGGAGGTCACCACATGGTCGCGGTCAGTCGCTGGACCGGTGTCGAGGTCCGCGCCCTGATGCAGGCCGCGCGCCTCACCTACGCCGACATGGCCGGGCAGATGGGCATCACCGACCGCATGATCGCCAAGTGGATAGCCGGCGGCGCGGACATCACCCCGCGCCCGGTCAACCAACATGCTCTGGATTCGCTGCTGGCCAAAGCCGCCCCGGACGCCCGGCGCCGCTTCATCCAGGCCACCATGGGCCTGGCCTCGATCGTCTACGACGACAGCGACACCGCGCTGATCGGCACAGCCGGCGAGCACACCCTGCGCCGGCACCGCATCGACGGCCGGCTCATGGCGCTCATCGAGCAGGGCGTCTACCTCGCCGGAGCCGACAACCGCCCGGAATGGCTGTCCGCCTACTGGATCGACGTCTATCCGGTGACCAACGCCGACTACTTCCGCTTCACCGCCGCCACCGGCCACCCCGCCCCGCCGCACTGGAGCCGGGGCCGCTATCCCGACCTGCTCGCCGACCACCCGGTCGTGTTCGTCACCTGGCACGACGCCGCCGCCTACGCGACCTGGGCCGACAAGCAGCTGCCCACCGCCCAGCAGTGGGAGAAGGCGGCCCGCGGCGGCAAAGGCGCGGCGTTCCCCTGGGGCGACCAGGAGACCCCGTTCAAGTGCAACGTCCGCGAATCGCGAGTCCGTAGTACCACCCCCGTCGACCGCTACCACAGCGGGGTGAGTTCCTACGGGGTGTATGACCTGTGCGGCAACATCTGGGAGTGGTGCTCCACCGCCAGCGGCGCGGACCGGCGCGAGCTGAAGGGCTCCGCCTTCACCAGCGCGTTCGCCCGCGCACTGCCGTCGGCGTTCAACGACGCCAACGTCGAAATGGCCGACGACGACACCGGCTTCCGGTGTGCCACCGCCACCGACGCCGACCTGATCTCCTGAATACATCGGCAACCCGCCCAGCGGGGCCTTCGCGGCAGTCACGTCGCCTCGTCCTGGAACAGGTCGGCCAAGCACGGCATCGGTGGCAGGACCGGCACGACCTGGCGGCGGTGGTCGGAGTTGATCAGGGCCCGTGCCAGCTCCCGGGCTTCGCGGACCTCATGGTCGCCGTAGGCGTTCGAGATCAGGAAGAGCACGTCCAACGTCGCCTGCAAGCTCGCGGCCCTGATCGTGTGCACCGGGTGGGTGCTCCACTGCGGCTCGATGGGCAGCAGGCCGCTGCGGTAGGCCGCGCCGACGATCCCGGGCCGGTCACGTTCGCCGAGTGCCGAACGCAGGACCCGCACGTGGCGTGCGACCGCGCCGACGGTGATCCCCAGATCGGCGGCAATCTGGGCGTACGACCGGCCGTGCGCCATGCCGATCACGACGTCCTGCGTCACGGCCTCGAACGAAGGCACAGGAGACTTCGGCTGGTACGTGGCGGCGAGCGCCGCCTCGGACAGTGGCCTGGGCATCGGGTCATCCAACTTCTCTACGGGGACTTTGACGGCGGGCTAGTCGGGACGGCACCGTGTCGTGGGCACGTCCGGGGCGGCTCGCATCTCCTCGGGTCGCTGCGTCCGGCCAGCCGTAGGCGTCGACTCGGTCGACCGCCCTGCGGCTGGCCACGGCGCTAACGTCCGAGCCGGTGGGACGGGTCAGTTCCTGCCGGCCATGACGCCGCCGTCGACCGGCCAGACGACGCCGGTGACCCAGGCGGCCTGGTCTGACAGGAGGAACTCGATCACGCAGGCCACGTCGTCCGGCTCGCCGATCCGGCCGATGGGGTGGAACCCGTTGAACTCGGCGAGCGCGGCGTCGACCTCCGCCTCAGGGACGAACGACCGGTAGATCGGCGTCCGGACGATGGCCGGCGCGACGGCGCCGACCCGGATGCCGTCCGCGCGCAGCTCCATCGCCAGGTGCTGGGTCAGCGCGTGGATCCCCGCCTTGGCCATCGAGTACGCCGACGACGGGGTCGCGGCCACGGCCTGCAGCGCCCACATCGAGCCGACGTTGACCACCGCCCCCTGCACCCCGGTGGCGATCATGTTGCGGGTGACGGCCTGCGTGACGAAGAACAGCCCGAAGTTGATGGCGTGGTACGCGTCGAAGTCCTCGGAGGTGTGCAGCAGGAACGCCTTCGGGCTGAACACGCCCGCGGAGTTCACCAGGCCGACGGCGTCGCCGTGCTCCTCGGTGAGGATCCGGCACAGGCCGTCGACGGCCGCGCGGTCGCACAGGTCCGCGCCGACACCGAACACCTTGCCGCCGCCGGCGGACAGGTCCTCGGCGGCCTGGTCGGCGCCGGCCTGCGTGCGGCCGGTGACGACGACGGTGCCGCCGGCGTCCACGACGCGCCGGGCGACGGCTCGGCCGATGCCCGAGGTGCCGCCTATGATGATGATCTTCTTGCCGGCGAAGGACTTGAGGGTGCTGGACATGCAGGTGCTCCCTTGCAGATCGGATGTCCCGGACACGGAGTGGTCCGGAGTCGGAGTGGCGTTGGTTCCTCGTTCCGGTTGCTGCCTGCTGTGCGGGTCCTGCTTCGCCTACCACTCGGCAGGTGCCAGGGCCCGCACAGCAGGGCCGTTCCTCCCGGGCTTCGCCGCAACGGTCACGGCGCGGCGGAGCCCGGGAAGTCACACACCGCCAGGACCTAGTAGTTCCAGGGACGGAACCCGGCGGTCGTCGTTGGGACTACTCCGGTGCCTCCGCGTGGGCCGCCGCAAGCAGGCGGTCTGCGCCACGAGCCGTCAGCTCACGGGCCACCTCTGCGCCCAGTGCCCACGGGTCGAGGCCGGAGGCGACGTATTCGACGGCCTCGGAGCCGTCCGGGCTGAAGACCTTCCCGGTCAAGGTGAGGTTGCAACCGGAGCGAGCGACGGTGGCGTGTCCGGAGATCGCCGAGGAGCAGTTGCCGCCAAGACCGGCGAGCATCGCCCGCTCCGCGCTCGCCGCAGCATCGGTCTCGGGGTCGCGGAGCGCAGCGAGCAGCGCCGCCACCAACGCGTCGTCGCGCAGGGATTGGACGGTGACCACCGCCGCTCCGGCGGCCGGCGCGATCTGCTCCAAGGTGAACGTCTGACTCTGGGCGGTCGGCAGGCCCAGGCGTAGCAGCCCTTCGTACGACACCACCAGCCCGTCCAACCCACCGCTCGGGTCGTTCAGCCGCGCGATGCGGGAGTCCACGTTCCCCTTCACCGGCACCACGACCAGGTCGGGACGCAGACGGCGCAGCTGGGCGCTCCGGCGCGGCGCGCACGTCCCGATCCGGGCACCGGACGGCAGCTCGTCCAACCGGCGCCTGTCAGAGGAGATCAGCGCGTCCAGCACGCTGCCACGGGCCAGCCTCGCGGCCGTGACGATGCCGGACTCAGCCTCGGGCTCAGCGTCCAGATCCTTCTCGCAGTGCACCGCGGCGTGGATGTCTCCGGCGAGCAGCGCGCAGTCGATGTTGTCGGTGTAGATCTTCTTGCCCTCGACCGGTGGCCGGTCGACGGCCGTGTCCGCGCCGACCTTGATCGGAACGATGCGCACGCCGATACCCGGCGCGACCTGCCTGATTTTGGTCGCGACGTCCTCGAGCTGCGCCAGCGACATCGCCGAGCCTCGCCCGCCGAGTAACAATGGCGCCTCGCGCGTGAACCTGGCGGCAGCCACGACGGTGATCTCGGCCCACATGCTTGGGGCCTGACTGGTCGATGTCATGCGTGCGCTCTCCTCGACAGGGCGGCCCGCTGCGCGGGCCGGTCGTTCGCATCGGCGGGTTCGGTCGACGCTGCTGGTACTGGTGACTCGATCGAGCGCCACGGCTGCAGGCAGTTGAGCGCCAGGAGGTGCGCCGCTCGTGCTGGTGTTGAGGTCACAGCGCCCCCAGTCCGGCGAGCACACGCTGGCCCATCTCTGCGTCCAGCGGCTCCACCCGGAGGTCGCGCATCGTCGTGGGCAGGACGTCGAGCATGGTGCTGTCATCGCGCGACGCTGCTGCCACACTCGGCGAGCTCTCTGGCGATACGGTCGGCGCCGGTATGGCGGGCTCTCTGTCGGAGAACAGGAGTACGGCGTAGACCGACTTGCCTCGCACGGTGCCGTCCTCCTCCTCGTCCATCTCGCACCCCCACCGGTCGGACAACGCTTCGACCAGGAACAAACCACGACCGCTCTCATCGGCAGGACCAGCTGTGTCCGGCTTCGGCGTCGACTGCCAGAACGGGTCCCAGCAGCTCACGGCTACACCGCCGGGAAAGCGGATCAGCGTCATCGCCAGCTCCGGCGTGTCCGTCGAGGAGTCGGCCTGGGCCGCCGGCAGCGAAAGCAGTGCCTTGATCCCGTTCGTAGCAAGTTCCGAGGCGAGCAGTTCCAGAGTCTCGGCGACCTCGGCCGCGCACAGCGCCCGTGCTATGCCTCCGACCGCGTGCCGAACGTCGGCGACGAATGCCGGATCGGCCTGGAAGGTCAGCCGAAGACCTAAGTGGCCAGCGAGCAGTTGGTCAGCGGTGCGAGTCGCCATGTCTGTTTCCGATGTTCGTCTTCGTGATCATCAGCTAACGGTGCGTCACTGTGCTCAGTGTGCATCAGAGCGTTCACATGTGCAAGCACCTGAGAAAGATTGCTTGGCTTTTGCGCAGTGGTCGATCACCGCGGCGTGGCACACTGGCACCGACAAGGAGGTGAACGGTGGCGTTCCAGGCGTCAGCAGCTCAGCAGCAGCTCGCTCGTGATCTGAAGCAACTCCGGGGAACGACCTCGATCAAGACAGTCGAGGCTGCCTGCGGCTGGGGCTACGGCAAGATCTCGAAGATTGAGAACTCTCGAATCGGCATCAGTCAACCTGATCTTGATCGACTGTTGGAGTATTACGGAGTCGGCCAGGAGGAGAGGGCTCGCCTCAGTAGCTTGCTGCAGAGCAGTCGCACGGACCGATGGTGGGAGGCGTTCAACCGCTGGCTGAATCCGACCCAGGCGGCACATGTGGCCTGGGAGAACGAAGCAGTCCGCATCCATCACGCGCAACCGTCCTATGTCCCGGGACTCCTTCAGACCGTCGACTATGCGACTGCGCTCATCCGCGATGACGGCTTCCAGCCGGACCCGGACAAAGTGGATGCTCTGGTAGCACTGCGCATGCAGCGCCAAGCTCGATTGGACGAGGCAGAGCCTCCAGAACTCAACGTGCTCCTCGCAGAGGCAGTCTTGTGGAACGCCTACGGAAGCGCCGAGATCCTGACCGCGCAGCTCGAGCACCTGCGTAGGATGATGGAGAGGCCCGCGGTCAACGTGCGCATTGTCCCGTTCAGCCGAATGACCCTCATGTCCTCGATCGAGCTCTTCGAACTCGAGGTCGGGGCGGTCGTGATGACCGAAGGCATGTGGCAGCACGCAGTCCTGGACAGCGACCTGGAGATCAAACAGGCTCGGCGGGCACTCGCGTACCTTGGCGAGCGCGCCCTTACCGAAATTGAAACTATTCAGCAGATCGAACAGAGGATCAAGCAGCAATGACTGCACCGAGGGACGTCTGGTTCAAGGCGTCTGCATCGAACGGAAACAACGGCGGGTGCGTCGAGGTGAAGGTCACCGATGACGCAGTTCTCGTCCGTGACAGTAAGCTCGGCGATGACAGCCCCGTCCTGAACTTCACCCACTTCGAGTGGGAGTGCCTACAGGCCGGCATGTCAAACGGCGAGTTCGACCTGAGCTAGACTGCCACGCGCGGTCCGTCCATCCCGTCGCGAGGGGGTGCGGGCTGTTTTTTGCTTTCCGGGGGGCGTACGGACCGACTGGCCGTGCGCCCCGATGGCGGGCACTGCGCCGTCTATCTTCACAAGTGTTGAGTTCTCAAGCAGCGCAAACCGCGGCATGACTACCGGGTGATCCAATCGCTAGAGGCCGTTCTTCCAGGATGGGCGGGGTGGGCGGTCGCCCTCCACTGGTTCCTATGAGTTTCTACGTGGATTTCAGCCGAGGGCCTGGACTGCACGGGCGATCAGGTTTCTAGCTGAGGCGCCGTAGACAGCTAGCGCCGAGAGCTCGGCGAATGCCTGCTCATACAGGCTGACTTCGCGCGGTTGAGTCACCGTCAGGTATGCGCCCACCAGCTCGACGGATACCTGTGCAGTGTCGTAGATCCAGAACCCTTCAGTTGGCTGGCGTTCACGCCGTGCGGACGACGGAATGATCCCGAGTCGGATGTTGGGAACGGCCAGCAGGGTCAGCAGGTGTGCGAGCTGGCCGGTCATGACATCATCGTCGGCGATCCGGGTGCCAAGTACCTGCTCTTCAAGCAGGAAAGCGAACGTCTTCTCCTGCGTATTGAGCAGCTGCTGCCGCAGCATGCGCACCTCGACAGCAGCGTCGACGTCGTCGGCGAGGCCGCGGCGCCGCTGCGTGTTGCGTAGTACGGCAGTGGTGTATGCGCGGGTCTGGATCATGCCGGAGATGATGGTCGGGCTGTACGAGCGAAACCGTTCCGTGCGTTCGAACAAAGGGCGCACGCTCTCCTGCGCGGCGCGTAGGCCGGCGCGCTCCATACGCCGCCACTCCACGTACGTACCCTCGGCGAGCCGCAGGGACGCAACGATTCCGGGGATCTCGTCTGCAGCCTCGCATGCTTGACACCAGGCCCGGACGTCAGCCTCCGACGGCGGGGTGACCGCCCTGATAATTCGGCTGACCTTCGACTCCTGCCAGCCAAGACGGCGAGCCATCTCTCGCCCGGAAGCGATGCCCGCGTCCCGCATCACCTCAATCAGCCGAGCGGCGAGTTGCTCGCGCGATTGCTGGACAGAGGAGTACGGGGACGCGGGCAACGGGGCCTACGCGGGAACGTAGCTGTCGTGCGGTATGGCGCGAGCCCAAGCGGCCTCGAACGAGTCAGCAGCGATCTTGGCGATCTCCGGTTCGCTGCGCAGCTCGTGGCCAGTGGACGCCCCGTCGCCGGAGAAGTATCCAAACAGGACAGACGAGCTGTCGAGGACCCAGAAGTCGACTGGCACGACCGCGAGATCCGTACAAGCGCGCCGGGGAAGCCAGCGGACCTGCTCGCCCGCAGCGATGTTCACAACCGTGATAGCTCGCTCCCAACGCAGGTAGTCGCTCAGCGGTTCGGAGACGATCCGCAGGCGCCGGAACTCCACGCCCCTGGCCCTGGCCTCCCGAACTGTGCGGACCCAACTGCCCCAGAACGGTCCGTCCGGGTCGATGTCGGGAGCGTTCCCTGCAAGGAACGCCTCGTAAGAGGCACGTTGCCCCTCGCCGAGCGCATAGGCGTCACGTTGTTCGAGGTGGAAAGCGGACCGGGACGTGGTGGTCAGCGCCTGGCGGAAGGGTGTCACCCGAGCGCCGCCTTCAGGGCCGGGATGATCGAGGCAGGGAGGCGGACCATCGTCTCGTGGTCCGGCACGACGGTGGAGTGCCCGGGGGTGGAGCCGGCCGCCGCCGCCAGCGCGTAGTCCTCGCCGGTCGCGCGGTAGCCCTGCACCATCAGGTCGCCGGTCTCGTTGTCGCGCCAGACCGTTGGCGAGTCGTCGACCGGGGTGTTCGGGATCTGTGCCAGGAAAGTGAACGCCATGATGTCCCTCCGAGTGTTAGGAGATCGAGCCATTGCTGCGAGCTTGCAACCGAAGCGGACATAGCGGAAGAGGGTTTCTACAGGTTTCTACGCCAGTCTACTGAGACTTCCGCGGGGCTGGCGCTACCTGGGGCGTTGCGATGCCATCATCAACATGCGTGGTCGGTACCGACCTTCCGCGCCTCGACTCCCCACTGGCCGAGCGCAAGCCGTGGCGGCGCTGCTACCTCTTCGACGACATGCGCACACATACGACTACTATCTCCAGGACGCTGGCGCGCTCTGAGAACCAACCGGCAGGGAAGGAGCTCCTGATTTGACCGCCACCGACACGTCCCCGGCCGCAGACGCCGACGGACGCCTGCTGGCCCGCATCACCGAACAGACGGGACAGCCGGCCGTTCTGGCCGGCCAGCTGTCCGGATCGATCCTCAACATCGTCCACGCTGTCCGCTGCGATGGGCGTGACCTCATCGCCAAGTACGGCGTCGCGGACGGCGCGTCGGACGGCATCCGGCGTGAGGCCACAGTCTTGGCGCTACTCGCCGATACCGAGGTCCCCGTCGCGCACGCCGTTCTGCTGCCCGCAGCCCCGGAGTTCCCGCACGATCTTCTGCTGCTAGACCTGCTGCCGGGCCAGCCCGCAGCCCCGGACAGCGAGGTCCTGACCGACGCCGGACGGAGTCTGCGCCGGCTGCACGAGGTGCACGCCCCTGGGTTCGGCCTGGTCGGCCCCGGCACCCACGGCCTGACGGGCACCGTCGACAGCTGGGCCGCAGTCATCGGCGCCGCCCTGGACGATGCCCGGCAGGCCATCCCGGCAGACGTCCTGCCGACGGCCGTTCACGACGAGGCCGCTGCGCAGCAGCGCCAGCCCCACATCCACGCCCACCTCGCCGGCATCCAGCACGGCGCTCTGCTGCACGGCGACCTGATGCGCCGGCACGTGTGGGACGACCACGGCCGCCTCGCGGGCCTGATCGACTGGGGCGACGCGATGATCGGCGACCCGCTGTTCGACCTGGCCCGCTTCTCGATGTCCGGTGCCGCAGCGTTCGACAAGCTCCGCATCGGCTACGGTGGCCCCGCTCCGGACGGGCACGTCCTGTCCTTCTATCGGATGGTCTGGTCCCTCACCGCGCTCGCGTCCGAATGTCGCGCCGGTGGCGACTGGTTCGACAGCTATATCGAGACCGTGCGCCGCGAGCTGGACCTCATGCCCAGTTCGTAGACCGGTACTTCGCGAGGCCCTCCGAGAGCCGGCATCAATTTCGATGTCAGCCGGTACACCGCGCCGAGTTCGCGATCGCCTGCGCGGATTCGCCAGCGGATGCGAGATCCGCTCGATCGAAGCTCGTACGGCCGGGAACGATACGGCACGCACCATCACTCTGAGACAGATCCAAACTTTGTTTGGACCCACAATCCGCCGGCCACAGCATGCCGTTCAGCCGACGGGCTGACGATCCTGCGGACCGGAAATCCGCGTGGGCCGTCAGCGAGTCAGAGGACGTACACGTCCACGCGGAACGCAGTCGGAACGCTCCCTGGACCACGCCGGGACCAATCGGCGCTGTCGTCGGGTGGGAGCCTCGACACTTTCAAGATCTAAAACACGAAACCCCTGGTCAGATGCCTGCCAGAGGTTTCGCTACGGGTGCGCCGCCAGGGACTTGAACCCCGAACCCGCGGATTAAGAGGAGATTCTCCGAAGTCCGCTGGTAGGAGCACAGGCAGTCGTTGATAGGCGGATCCGGGTGGTCCAGGGTGGTCCAGGGCGAACGGAACCCTTGTGCAGCGGATTTGTGAGCCATTGCCCACGGGAGGTGGGCGCGATGACCTGGACGCGGTCTGCCCGGTCGGCGCGCTTGACGGCTTCGGCACCGGTCCGGTCGCCGATTTTGGTGGTCGGGGCTGTCATGCATCCGCAAGGAGAGGGTCGTCCGATTCTTGTTCGCGGCGATCCGCATCGGGCCGAAGTCGACTCCGCGAACCGTGTTCGACTACGACCGGGTCGCGATCGTACGCCACGCTTCTTGAGGACCGACCCGTACAGGTCAACCACGTGCCGGAACCACCCGGGCACCGGGATCGTCTGTCAATCGTCCAAACCGGTGTGGACACGGTCATGCGGTCGATGTGGGCGAAGGCGACATGCGCCGCCGTCGAGGGGTCGGTGATCGCATCCGGATGCGCCGGAAGTCTGGAACGTGGCGGCCGGCCGCGGCGGCGACCACCAGCTGCTCGAGGTTCGCCTTGCCGATGCCGACCCTGCAGCGCCGGGTGAGTAGGGCGGCATGTTCATGCCGAGCCGCCGCTCCACCCCGGGCGGTACTTGTTAGGTAAGCCTTACCTGAGCTATGTTCTCTCTCGCCGGCCGGACCCGGCATCGGTGGCCCGGACGTCGGGAAACATCGTGGGCCGGCCGAACCATTGTTGTGCCCAAGGCGGAGCCGTCGGCCGAGCCTGACCGGAAGACGGAGAGACCCTCATCGTGCTCAGAATCGGACGTCCTGCCATAGCCCTTGCGGTCGCGACCGCTTCCCTTGCTGGACTGGCCGGTTGTGGCAGTTCGTCCGGGACGTCCGCGGCGGCCGGATCCTCGGCTGGTGGCAGCCAGTCGCTGTCCGGGCAGTCGATCACCGTCTACAGCGGCCAGCACGAGCAGACGGTGAAGGTCCTTGCCGCGGACTTCGAGAAGCGCACCGGCGTCAAGGTGAACCTGCGCTCCGGCGACGAGGCCGAGCTCGCCAATCAGATCCTGCAGGAGGGTTCGGCCTCTCCGGCGGACGTCTTCTACGCCGAGAACCCGCCGGCGTTGAGCGTTCTGGACGAGAAGGGCCTGCTCGCCCCGGTCGCAGCCGACACCCTCAAAGCCGTCCCGGCCTCGGACAGCTCGGCGAACGGCGACTGGGTCGGCGTCTCGGCTCGCGCGGCCGCGTTCGTCGCCACGAGCGGCACCCCCGCGGACACCGCACCGCCAGCCTCGGTGCTGGATCTGGCCAAGCCGGAGTGGAAGGGCCGCCTGGGCATAGCGCCGTCGGAGACCGACTTCGCACCGGTCGTGACGCGCGTGATCCACAGCGCGGGGGCCGATGCGGCCAAGGCCTGGCTGCTGGGCCTGAAGGCCAACGCCAAGGTCTACAACAGCAACGAGGACCTATCCGCCGCGGTCAACTCCGGCGAGGTGCAGGGCGGCGTCATCGACCACTACTACTGGTTCCGGCTGCGTGATGAGAAGGGTGCCGGCGACACCCATAGCGTGCTGCACTATTTCACCAAGGGCGATCCCGGCGCGCTCGTCGACGTCTCCGGGGCCGGGATCCTCAAGAGCAGCAAGCACCAGCAGGCCGCGCAGGCGCTCCTAGCCTACCTCGACAGCACGCCGGCTCAGCAGCTGATCGCGTCATCGCAGAGCTATGAGTATCCGCTGGTCGCCGGGGTCCAGGGCCGTAGCGGACTCGTCGCGCTCGGCACCGTCGGCACGGTGGCCGACGCCACCCAGCTCGGCGACGGCAAGCAGGCCCTGCAGTTGCTGCAGGACACCGGCCTGCTGCAGTGAGGAATCCGCTCCCGGCGCTCGGCCCGGCACCGCTGTCGCGGTGCCGGGCCGTTGGCGTGCTCCCGCTGCTCGCCTTCGCCGTCGTCGCCGTCCTGGCTCTGCCGCTGGTCTTCGTCGGCATGCAGGCCGCACAGGCAGGCTGGGCCGAGGCCGGCCGGCTGTTCTCCCGACCCCTGGTCGGGACGCTGGTTTGGCACACTGTTGAGTTGACCGCGGCGGTCACCTCGGCGTGCGTCGTCATCGGGTTCGGTGCCGCCTATCTCCTCGAGCGCACCGATCTGCCCGGCCGCAGGTGGTGGATGGTGCTGCTGGCTCTGCCGCTGGCGGTGCCGGAGTTCGTCCGTGGCTATTCCTGGGTCTCGTTGTTCCCCGCGGTTCACGGGTACTGGGGTGCGGTGCTGGTGATGACGTGCTCCCTGTATCCCCTTGTGTTCCTGCCCGTTGCCGCGACCTTGAGAGGCCGCCACACCGCCGCCGAGGAAGTGTCGCGCAGCCTGGGGCACGGGCCGTGGTTCACCATGTGGCGCGTTACGCTGCCTTTGTGCCGGCCTGCTCTGACCGGCGGCGCCCTCCTGGTGTCGCTGTACCTGCTGGGTGAATACGGCGCGTTCGCCATGCTGCGGTACACCACCTTCGCGACCGCGATCTACACCGAGTTCCAGCTCGGGTTCGACGCCGCGTCCGCGTCCTTGCTCGCCTTGGTGCTCGTCGGACTCGCGTTGCTGCTGCTGGGCCTGGACGCGGCGACGGGTCGACGAGGCCGGATCGCAGTCACCGGTCGCGCCGGCAACGGTTCCCGCCTGGCCCGGCTGGGACGGTGGCGGATCGCGGCCCTGGCGGGGCTTATCGGCGTCGTCGGCATTTCACTCGGCGTTCCCTGCTACGCCCTCGGATACTGGCTCATCAAGGGAAGCTCGACCACCCTCCCTTCGGCTTCGGTGTTCGGCGCCACGCTCACGACCCTCGGTTACGCCTTCGCCGCGGCCCTGGTGTCGACCGTCGCGGCCGTGCCGGTTGCGCTGTACGCGTGGCGCCGCGATACCCGGCTGGCCCGCGCTGCGGAGCGCGCGGCGTATGTCACGCGCGCGCTGCCCGGCATCGCCGTCGCGCTGTCAGTGGTCTTCTTCGCCATCCGCTACGCCCAGCCGCTGTACCAGCAGCCGCCTCTGCTCGTCGCCGGCTACGTGATCCTGTACTTCCCGCTGGCTCTCACGGCGATCCGGGGCGCACTCGCCCAGGTCCCGCCAGGCGTCGAAGAAGTCGCCCGCTCACTGGGCACCCGCCCGACCGCCGTCCTGCTCAGGGTCACGCTCCCGCTGATCCGGCCGGGACTCGGAGCCGCCCTGGCGATGGTGGCCCTCACCGCGAGCACGGAACTGACCGCCACTTTGCTGCTGCGTCCGACCGGGACCGACACCCTGGCCACCCGGTTCTGGGCCTACACCAGCGGCTTGGCCTACGGCGCCGCGGCGCCCTACGCCGCGCTGATGACCGCGATGTCCGTGCCATCCGTCCTCCTGCTCACCCGCCGCACGCTCGGCGCCGACCATCGGGTGGAGACATCATGAGCGGCCTGTCCATCAGCGGACTTCACGCGGGCCACGGCCGGACCGGGATCCTCGACGGCATCGACCTCGCCGTGCCGAATGGTGCGCTGGCCTGTGTCCTGGGCCCGTCAGGCTGCGGCAAGAGCACCCTGCTGAGAGTCATCGCAGGCTTCCATCCGGCCAAGAGCGGACGGATCATGCTCGGTGACCGTGTCCTGGACGACGGCCGGCTCCGGCTGCCCGCCGAGCGTCGCCGCGTCGGATACGTCCCCCAGGACGGTGCGCTGTTCCCGCACCTGAGCGTCGCCGGGAACATCGGATTCGGACTTTCCCGCGGCGGCAGACGCGACCGCGTCGCGGAACTCGTCGAACTGGTCGGCCTCACCGGGCTCGAAAAGCGCTATCCGCACCAGCTTTCGGGCGGTCAGCAGCAGCGCGTCGCCCTGGCCCGGGCTTTGGCGCCGCAGCCGGAACTTCTGCTGCTGGACGAGCCGTTCGCCGCCCTGGACGCGGCCTTGAGAACCGAGGTCCGAGCCGAGGTCGCCGCGATGCTGCGACGAGCGGGCACCACGGCGATCCTGGTCACCCACGACCATGAAGAGGCCTTGACCTTCGCGGACGTCATCGCCGTCATGCGCGACGGCCGCATCGCCCAGACCGGAACGCCCGACGCGCTGTACCACCGGCCGGCGGACGCGGGCGTAGCGCGCTTCCTGGGCGAAGCCAACCTGCTGGCTGCCGAGATCGAGAACGGCAGCGCCCGCACCGCCTTCGGTGAGCTGCCGCTCACCAACGCAGCTCACGAGGCGAGGAACGCGATGGTCATGGTCCGCCCTCGTCAGGTACGCCTGGCAGCCTCGGCCTACCCGGGTACGGTGAAGGCCCGAGTCGCCCATTGCCACTTCCGAGGCCACGACTATCGCGTCGAGATCGTCACCGCCCAAGGAGATGACCTGCCCGGCCGCCTCATCGCCTACATCGACACCGCCCCGCCGCAGATCGGCGACACCGTCCATGTCGCGATCCATGGCCAGGCGCACCACTGTCCCTGATGATCCTTCAGCGAAGCGCCGGATGTGACGATTCAGGCCGCCTCGGCCGTCCGCTGAGGCTCGCTGCCGTCTTGCCGTACGGCGTCATCCTGCGCTGTCCGTGTCCGCTGCGCCATCCTCGCGCGAAACCTCAGGGAGCCCGTCGTGGTATCCGATGTCGCGGCGCTGTACTGCCGCACACCCCGAAGGCAGGATCCGGACCCGGTCGGGATCGACGTCCAGGAGGCCCTGGGCGTCGCCGAAGCGCGGCGACTGGGGCTGGACCTGCCGCCCCGGTGTGTGTACATAGACCATCGTGGCATTGACTGGCAACGAGGCCGGCCCAGGGCCGGCTGGGATGGTCTTCTGAGTGCGTTGCGTGCCGGCGGCGTGGGTTCTGTCCTGCTATACCGGCCCGAATCCCTGGCCTCGCAGTCCTTCGACCTCGCAGAGCTCTTCGCCCTCGCCGACGAGCGGGGGATCACGCTGCACGGGTTCGGGGCCGATTCGGAACGGCGAGACGCCGCCTTCTGGGCGGCCCTGCGAAATACTGTCGAGACGGTCTGCGCGACCCGGTCGATGGTGTCAGCTGCGGCGCAGTCCGCACACATTGCGGCGGCTGTGAGCGGGCGTCCGCATGGCGGGGGACGGCGACCCTATGGCTATACCACCGGTATGGGCGAACTGGTGGCCGCTGAAGCGGCGATCGTCGCAGAGATCTTCGACAGGTTCGTCGAAGGGGCTTCGCTGCGTTCCATCGCCCAGGACCTCAATGCCCGCGGTGTGCCGACGTCCACCGGGAAGAGCTGGAGCGTCGGAGGAATCGGGCGGATCGTGGACGCGCCCCGGTACGCGGGACTGCGGGTCAGGCACGGCGAGGTCGTGGCGGGCCGAACCGCCGTCTGGCCACCGTGCGTCGATGTCGATGTGTGGGAGCGAGCCCGCGCCCTCCGTCGTGGAGCCGGGCAGGAGCGGCCCCGGCATGTCTACCTCCTGACCGGGCTCGTGGTGTGTGCGGTGTGCGGCGGGCACATGGTGGGGTCGTCGGTGAACGGCTACCGGGTCTACGCCTGCGCCGGGCACCTGCCGTCGAGCCCCGGCCACCGGCGGCGCTACATCAGCGCGGACAATCTCGAAGGCCAGGTCGTCGAGCAAGCGCTCGTCATGCTCGAAGGCTGGGAAGCGGAGGATGCGCGGACTGTGCCGATCGCCTCGCCCTACGAGGTGCCCGATCCCTCGGCCAACTCCACTGCGCCTCGCGCCCTCATCGTCATCCGGTCGGCCGCGGCCATGGACGGCGTCGTGATCGGGCCAGGGGCGCGATTCGCCTGGAACCGGCTCAGCGCCGAGCATAAGGCCGCTGTACTGCGTTTCCTGTTCACGGTGATCCGTATCGGCCCCTCCACCAAACCCCGACCGGTGTTCGACGCGGGCCGCGCCGATATCGTCCCGGCAGTGCTGCGGCGACCATAACCAATGTTCGCCCTCTCAACGCACATACCGGAAACCGCACAGGCCCCGGCGACGTTCGCGCCCATGTCATGCTCGAGGGCTGATCAAGAGCTTCGCTGCCTGCGGCACGGGTTGCCGGCGGCTCCGGGCGCGGCCGTAACCGGCGATGCACGGCCGGACCCGAGCCATCGGATGGCCGCCGGGTTACCAGATACCAACGCATGACCAAAACTTTGCCAAACCGATGCTGTACAACGCGAAACGCGAACCGGCATGCGGCTCAACCGAGGTGATCGCCTCGCTACGCACGGGGTCTTCCATCAAGGAGAGCACATGCGCAAAAGCACAGCCGCCGGCCTGACGGGCATAGCCGCGATCGCGGCGTCCGTGGCCGGCGTCGCCGCCCCGGCCCAGGCCGCCCGGTGATACCGACCGGGATCGTGGCTATGACCAGCAGCCAGGCCAGGCGCAGGGTGAGTTCTCGAGGCGGCGGGTGCGGGCGGAGGTGATGAGCCCGCCGATGATGCGCACCCAGTCTCGCCAGTAGAACAGCAGCAGGGCGCAGGCGGTGGCCACGTGCAGGGCGACGATGAACGCCAGGTACGGCGACGTCTCGGAGGTCGCGGTGGAGTTCTCGGGGCCAGGGCGATGCCCACGCCGCCGGCGCCGCAGGCCAGTTCCAGGACGCGGTCTCCCGGGCGCGGTGCGGCCATGCGGATCATCTCGGCCGTGACGACTTGCGCCCGCCGTTCGACGTAGTCGGCGTGTTCCTCCCACGGCGCGGCGACCGCGGCCCACATGCCGTGGACCTGCTGGCGGATGGCTTCGGGGGCAGGGGTTGCGGTGGTCATGGCGACCTCCCATATTCGTTGCACGTGGCGTGCACTGAATTTGTTCTAGACTACACCCGTGACAGAGGAGGTCAAGCGGCGCTACCACGCCCCGCAACGCGCCGAACAGGCGACGGCGCGGCGGGCATCCCTGGTCGACGCGGCCGCGAAACTGTTCGCCGAGCACGGCTACGCCGCCACGACCATGCCGGCGATCGCAGACCGGGCCGGCGTCTCGCTGCGGACCGCACACGCCGCGTTCGGGACGAAGAGCCGCCTGCTGCGCGCGGTCTGGGATCGCGCCCTCAAGGGCGACCTGGGCGAGGAGCCCATGGCCGACCGGCCGTGGTACCTGGAGGTGCTGGAGCAGCCCGACCCACACCGACAGCTTGAACTCGTCGCCCGCCATTCCCGGATCGTCAAGGAACGCATCGGCCCGATCCTGAAGGTGATCCGCGGCGGCGCGGAAACCGAACCGGATCTCGCAGAGCTGTGGGAGCTGATCCAAAGCGACTTCCGCACCAACCAGAAGGCGATCGTGGAAAGCCTCGCCGCCAAGGGCGCGCTTCGCGACAGCCTGGATGTCGAACGAGGGGCCGACATCCTCTGGACGCTGAACAACCCCGACGTCTGGCTGCTCCTGGTGGACCGGCGCGGATGGTCGCCGGCTCAATGGGAAGCGTGGTTCTTGGACGCAGCCGGCAACCAGCTGATCGGCTGACGACTGGTCCGACTGGTCCGACTGGCGCGACTGGGCCAGCCGCCCCAGTCGGACCCGCCAGGCCCCGAGGGCCGGTTGGTCCCGCCCGCCGGTGGCAAAGCAACGGCATGGGATGCTGCTGCCAGTCGGTGACCTGACCGGAGTAAGGCGGTGCCCTGGAGCATCTGTGTGTCCTGGCACACCATCGACAGCCCGCGCAGCGCCATGTCCAAGCCCGGCGCCTCCGGTGCGGCATAGCGCTCCGCGGGAAGGTCCTGGTCGACGTGCAGAGCCGGAACACCCTGGCCGAGATCGACCCGGCCACCCTGGCGATCACCCGCCGTCTGGACCTGCCCGGTTGCGACCACGACCACGGCCTGGCCCTGGATGCGGCCGAGCGGCTGGCGTTCGTGGCCTGCGACGGCAACGCCCGGCTGCTGACCGTCGACCTGGACGCCTGGAAGGTCACCGCGAACCAGCCGGTCGGCGTCGACCCCGACGTCCTGGCCTACGACCCGGCCGCCGCACGGCTGTATGTAGCCTGCGAGTCCGGCTGGCTCACCGTCGCCAACCGGCACGGCAAGACGTTGAACATCACCGGATCGGCGCACCTCGCTGACGGCGCGCACGTGGTGGCCGTCGACCCGGTCACGCACCGCAGCTACTACCCCGTCCCGGCCGGGCCCGGCGGCAGGCCGGCCCTGCTGATCGAAGAGCCGACGACCTGACGGCGGCGCCGAAGGAGGACACGATGACCACGACCCTGGCCTCGGACCCGGTGTTCGGCAACGCCCACATCCTTGGAACCGCCGCTTTGACAGCCGTGTTCGCGCTCGCCGCGGCCATCTGGCGGCTGGGCCGCGACGCCTGGATCGACGCGGTCGGCGTCGCGGTGGCCGCCGGGGCCTCGGTGTTCCTGTTCCGGGCCAGCGCCAACATGCCCCAGCTCAACGCCGACGGGATCTCCGGATTCTCGGCCGACGACTGGCTCGCCCCCGTGCTCACCTACGTGTTCGTGTCCGTATACGCCGCCGCCCGGCCTCCGGCCGACCCGCGCCGTTTCGCCCAGACCCGGGCGCTGGCCGTCGTGGCCTCGCTGGCCGTGAACGTCATCACCATCTGAACACCACCGCGGCGGCTACCACCACCGAGAAGAGGGGTTCCATGGGACGGGCCGACGTCTACCTGCAGCCGGAGGCGAAAGACCCGGTGCTGTCCGAAGCCACCGTGCTGAAGATCGCTGCGGCGCACACCGACCGTGCGGCCCGCGTCCTGGAGGTCGACGAGTCCGGCGGGGAGGCGCGTGCCGACCTGCTGGACGGCGACGTGGTGGTCATAACCCAGCGCCCGCACCGGTTGCGCCCTCGCACGTCCCTGGCCAAGGAGGCGCGCTTGCTGGAGCACCTGGCCGTACCGCTGGGCGAACGTGTTCCGCAGCTGTTCGGATACGGCCGCCTGGACGCTCCCGAAGGGGAGGTGGAGTACCTGGTGATCAGCCGGATGCCCGGCCACGCGGTCCGGCACCGGACTGTGGCCGGGGAGATCCGGGGCGCGCTGCTGTCCGCCACGGGTCGGATGCTCGCCCGGCTGCACACCGTCCCCACCGACGCACTGCTGAAGGAGGACGGGCTGTTCCCGGTCGACCCGGACGGGGCGGCCTTGCGCACCCGCATGGAAGCCGGATTCGCCGACCTGGTCGAGCTGATCGGGCAGCGGCCCGAGACCTGGCAGTCGCCGATGGCACCGGCCCAGGTCGCCGAGCAGGCGCTGGCGTTGCTGCCGGACACGTTCGTCCCGGTGGCGCTGCATTCCAATCCCGGCCCCACCCACGTGTTCTGCGACGAGACCGGCACGCTGACCGGCGTCATCGACTTCGGCGACTCCTACCTCAGCCATCCGGTGCTGGACTTGCGCAGCTGGCCGGACCCTCGACGGTGCGCGCCCGGGCGTGGACTTCGAGGCCGCCTGGACAGCGGCCATGATCTACACCGACGTCGCTGTGCTGGCCTCCCGACCCGAACTGGCCGACGCCGCGGCCGCCGACCTCACCGGACGCCTGGGGCGAGGCTGAGCACCGCCGGTGAACACAGCACCCGTGTACCGCACCGCGATGCCGCAGCCCCGGCGACCGCGTCTGCTGTGGCCGCTGCGGGCCTACTTCCGGCAGGTCGCCGGGCTCCTGGCCATCGGGTCGCTGGCCGGCGTCGCCATGAACACCGCGGTCGTACTGCCCTCGGTCCTGCTGGGGCACGCCGTCGACACCGTCGCGTCCTACCGGCACGGACAGACCGGCACCGCGGCGGTGACGACCGCCGCGCTGCTGGTGGTGGCCGGGGCACTGGCCACCGAGGTCCCCAGGGTCGGCAAGCGGTTCTGGCTGGGCGTCGCCCGCTCCCGGATCCGCGCCGACCTGCGCGCCGACGCCATGGCCGGGGTACTGTCTGTCCTGGCCCGCGGCCCGGCTGCACACCACGGCCACCGGGGAGATCATGGCCCGGATCATCGGCGACGTGGAGGTGGTCGGCACCGGCGTCGGCGAGGTCATCGTCGAGACCTGGGACACCCTGCTGTTCTCCCTGTCCCTGGCCGTGGCGACGCTCGTCTACTCCCCGACGCTCGCCCTGCTCGCGCTGGCTCCGGTGCCGATCGCCCTGAGCCTGGCCAAAGCCACCGGGAAGGCGGTGGCCCGGCGCACGGTCGCCGCCCGGCAGGCCAACGCGGCGTTGACCACGTTCGTCCAGGAGGCCTGACCGGTCTTCGGGTCCTGCGGGTCGCCGGGCGCGGCCCAGCCTGGGCGCACCGCATGGACGCCCTCGCCCGCGCCCAAGCCGCGGCCGAGCTGTCCGCGACCCGACTGGCCTCCGCGTCGGCGCCGCGCGCAGGCTCGTCCCCGGTGAGCGGCACCGGTTCCGAAACCCGCCGCGCCGCGCGTCCCGTCCGAACTGTCAGCCAGCTGACACAATCGACCCCTCGGCGACCCTTACCTCGTGGCAGCTGTCGGTGAGGGCAGGGGAAGGAAACGGACGCCGTGGCGGGTTCCCTGGCTGACACCTTCGGCCGCAACGACGGAGAGCAGGCCCGGATGAGCTCGTATGACCTGGTGGTGGTCGGCGGCGGCAGCGCCGGGCTGACCGCGGCGCGGCTGGCCGGGCGGCTGGGCGCGCGGGTGCTGCTCGCCGAGCGGGACCGGCTGGGCGGGGACTGCCTGTGGACCGGCTGCGTGCCCAGCAAAGCGCTGCTGCACGCCGCCTCGCAGGTGCTGGCGGCGCGACGCGTCGACACGTACGGATTGCCGGCGGCCACGGGACCTGCGGACCTGGCGGCGGTGATGGCACAGGTCCACCGGGCGATGGCGGCGATCGCGCCGCACGATTCGGCGGAATCCTTGAGCGCCGACGGCGTCGAGGTCGCCTTCGGCCCGGCGCGGTTCACCGGCCCGCGTGGCGTGCAGGTCGGCGACCGGCAGGTCGGCTTCCGGTTCGCGCTGATCGCCACCGGAAGCTCCCCGGCGCTGCCG
>JABFWL010000069.1 GCA_013362315.1 Catenulispora sp.
GGTGACGCCATGCACCCGCTGAACGACGTGGACCTCGGCGTGATCCTCAGCAACCGTTCCGACCTCGGCCCCGGGCGCGACGGGCCGCGTACCGAGATGCGCCGCCTCGCCGATCAGCTCGTGGGCCATCTGCGGCCGACGTTCCCCGGGATCCGGGCTGACGCGCAGGGGAAGCGCTCGGTCGTGCTGACGTTCAACGAACCCGGCGCCTCCGCCGGATCGGACTTCACCGCTGATGTGATCATCGCGTTGCCGGGTCCGAAGGGCAGCCTGCTGATCCCGAACACCGAAACGGAATCCGGGTGGGATCTGAACGACCCGCGGGGGCACGCCGACTATGTGCGGCGGGTCAACGCCGAGACCGGCGGGTCGCTGGCCGACACTGTCCGGCTGGCCAAACACTGGCGGGACCGCCATGGCAAGCCGTTGTACTCGTGGAATATCAAGACTCTGGCTTTGGAGGCGATCTCGGGGCCGACGCGCGCCTTCGAAGGGCTGTACCGGTTCTTCGAACACGCGGTCCCGGCGGTGGCTGAGGGGCCTACGGAGAACCCCGGGAGCATGGCGTATCCGCCGCCGACCGTGGCCGGGGACCGGGGCCAGACCACTCGGCAGATGCTGGAGGCGCTGGACCGGTTGGAGGCGATCCGGCTGGCCGCGATGGCTGGGCGGTATGAGCGGGCGGAGCGAGGGCTCGGACGGTTCTTCGAGGATTGATTCCGGCGCCTGATGCCCGAAAGGGCGGGAGTCCTGCCCGAAGCGGGCGCTGATCGGTCCGCGTGGTGCGGTGCTCGCGGTTCGATACTGAAGTGAGTGTGCCGAGTCGCTTGCCGCCAGATGGGACGTGACGCATGTACGTACACGATCACGACCGTGCCGACTACGTACCGGCCGCGCAGGAGCAGGCCGAGCATTCGGCTGTGAGCGGCGTGTGTGGATCGGCTCGGTCCTCTAGGGAGCAGCCCAACGCCGCGCAGCTTCGTGCTCTCCGGGACATCGGTGTCGATGCCGGCATCGGTGAGCCCACGGTGGTGCAGCGTCTCGTCGCGGACACCGACCACGATCCAGCGAGCGCCTCCACCTCGACAGTGTCCGCCGTCCTGCGCCGGCCCGGCCGGCCCTTGCCCGCCGCACTCCGTCTGGAGATGGAGGCCCGGCTGGGCGCCGACTTCGCGGATGTCCGCCTCCACACCGACCAGGAGGCGCGGCGCTCGGCCGACGAGATCGGCGCGGCTGCCTACACCTCGGGGAACAACGTCGTCATCGGCGATCAGGGCACTGACAAGCGGACGCTCGCCCACGAGCTGAGCCACGTCCTCCAGCAGCGATCCGGCCCGGTGTCCGGCACCGACCACGGCCACGGGCTGCGGCTCAGCGACCCCGGCGACCGGTTCGAACGGCGGGCGGAGGCCGACGCCGCGCGGGCCATGGCCGGTCCGGTGCCTCGAGCTGACAGCGCTGCCGACGGCCACGACGCGTCAGCCCCGACTGCCGCCCCGACTGCCGCCCCGACTGCCCTGACCGCTGGCGGATCGGGCGCGCCGGCCGGCCCGGCGGTGGTCCAGCGGGCCCCCGGGGACAAGAAGTACGTCAAGAGGAGGCCGACTACTAATACCGAACGCACACCCGACCTGCGGATGGCGGACCGCATGGCGCGCCTGGCCTACGGGGAGAAGTACCTCGGCACTCCTCATCTCGCGCTCACCCTGAGCAGGGAGGACTCCAGACTCAGCCTCGCGGGCAACACGGGGGGCAAGAACAACCTCCGGAACGCCAAGCGGGACCAAGTCAACGCGAGGTTCGCCCGCTATGCAGACGAGGACTACAACGACCCCGCATGGAGCGACCGCACTAAGAAGGACGTGCTGAAGTACCGCGCGCTGCGCTCAGGTGAGTACGGTGCCGAATACCCGGACTATCCGGAACTGGATGCGCTCAGGGCCGCCGCGGACTGCGAGCTGGACTGGGAGCGGTCGCTGGTGGATGTGAAGGGCGAGGGAGCGCAGCACGGCGAGATGACCCTCCTCGGGATCAGGATCGAGGACTGGATGGGGCGGGCCCGGCAGGACTCCTTGCCCGACGTCATCAACATGGGCGGCGTGAAGAAGGCATGCCAGGCCTGTGAGTGGGGTTTTGAGGCGGCCAACGTCTACATCGGCGCGCGCTACGGCTTCGAGGTCCGCGCGTCCGGCGGCCACGGGATCCTGTTCCCGGGCTGGCTCATGCCCGAGTGGCTGCAGGAGAACCGTGGCGCCAGGCGGTACCTGGAGGCCATGGCCGTCGAGAGGGGTGCGAAGTTCGAGGAGGTGGAGGGGGATGACATCAACGCGGGCCGACTGATCCTCCGGGTTGAGAACTTCGTTCCCGACAAGACCATCAACCAGAACCCGGATCCGTCTGACTCCGAGTGGGAGATCGAATACGAATAGGCTGTCCGTCCGCTAAATCCGTTGAGCCCGTAGCCGGGATCCTGTTGGCTGGCGGCATCGAGAGCGCGGAACTGCCAGTAGTCGGTGTGGTCAGTACCGCCGGTGCCCGCCTGGCTCTAGCAGGGAGTTGACCGTGCAGGACGGTGACATCGACCCGGGTGACCACAACCGGGCGGCCTGGGACAAGCTCGTCCAGGAGGGCAACGAATGGTCGAGGCCGGTGAGCAGCGAGGACGTCGAGCGGGCCCGCTTCGGCGACTAGGGGCGTTCTGTCGTCGGCCCAGATCGTGGTCACCGCCACGATCCCGTGGTCGATCTTGCCAACCGAGCCTAAGTACTGGGTGTCGACATGCGCGGTGGCGTGCCCTGCCTTGCGGTCCCCGGTGTCGTCCAGCACCAGCACCCCGACGCTGTGCGGGGCGGCGACTGGGTCGGCGGTCAGCAGCTCCAGCCGTCGGGCGTTGACCTGCTCGTAGTCCCACGGTCCGCATGCCAGGAAAGGCTCCAGTCGCTGCGCTTCCCGGTGCTTGGACTCGGTCACCGGTTCGGTCCCGGCCAAGGCCGTCAGGGTAAAGGCGCGGCCCGCCACCTGATCGCCGACCGACTGGACATCACCGGGGCCCGCTGGTCGCCGGCCGGCGCCGAAGCCGTCCTCAAGCTCCGAGCCCTGATCTCCAACGGGGATTTCGAAGCGTACTGGCGATATCACCTCAAACTGGAACACCGGCGCAATCATCAAGCTCGCTACCAGCAGGAATACCAACTCGCTGCCTAACCGGCGAAGTCACTCTGCATCATCTGCACCCTCCCACGGCGGTCCCCGTCTCCTGACCTGTTATCGGCCGCACAGACAAGCACCGGCCAGCCACCCGCGATGGCCGCCTGCCTGTGCGCCGATCCCACCCGCTACCCGGGCCGGTTGGCGATCAAGACGTCGTCGCCGGCCCACGCTGAGAGGTGACGTCACTACAGCCGAGCAGTACGTTGCGGGCCGCCGGTGGATGTCGGCGATGATCTGGTCGGACATCGTCGGACTGGGTCAGTAGGCGTAGACGTCAACGGCGGCGCTGACGAACCGCATCAGCTTGGGTGATCGCTGCCTTGTACGTCCCAAAGACACCGTGCGACGATTGCCGAGGTTCGCACGACCCTGATTTCCTCGACCGCTGGGAGACCACCATGCTCGCCGCCCGATACCCCGTCGCCGCAGCCGCCGTCGTTGTCACCGCCGCCCTTTTGCCGGTGACCGTTCTCACTCTTCCCGCGCGCGCGGAGACCGGCGTCATCATCATCGAGCAGGACAACGCCGCCGGCCAGGCCATCAAGACCGACACTTACGTGGAACTGTTGTCGGGCGGCGTCATCGAAGATCCGATCGTCGCAGGTTCCACGAGCGCGCGTATTACCAACGACACCGACCGGCCGATCATTGTGACAGTCAAATCCGGCAGCATGCCGTCGAAGGGCGTCCGGGTGAATTTCTGGCAGGGCATCAGCCTCACTGATGAGAGCGGCAACGATTTGGAAATCGCCCCGGACGGCCCCGGGGGGCTGTAAGTCCGTTGAGCGTGGGCCGGTGACATGGGGTCACGACAGCGAAAGTGCTGTTCCGGCCAGGCCGAGCAGCACAGCGGCTGCGAGCAGTATGAGGATGTCGGGGCCTGGAGCGCGTGTCGCCGCGAGTACGGCGAGCTCGTCCACCTCGGCGCGGGCGTCGGCGGCCGACTCGCGCGGATTTGCTTCGAACACCGATGGCCGGCGTCCTCACAGTTCAGCCGCCGGTAAGTGGCCCGCCGGAGACGTGATCCCGGAGTACTCCGGTGACACCCCGACAGTCACCACACGTAGCCGGTAGCACAGCAGAGAGTAAAGAAGAAGTCTGTTTTTGTCGTGGTTCCGGTGAGAGTGTATGAGAGTCATCCAATACGTGGACCTCCCCCGCACTGAAAGGTGGGTACCCTCATGCCCGGCACCAGACTCTCGCCGTTCGCCCTCGACGCCGACGACGCCGCCCGGCTCGACGCGATCCGTGAGGCCATGGTCGCCCCCTCGACGCGCCGCATCGGCGACCTCGACCGTTGGGGCCTGGCCGACACCTACGAGAGCTACGCTCGGGCCGCCGTGTACCGGGAGGTCCAGATCGTCATGGCGGACGGGACGCGGATCGACGCGGGGCTGAGCGTGCCGCGCAACCTGGCACCCGGTCAGACCTGCCCCGCGGTCGTCATGCCCGCCCCGCTCAACGACCTGGGCCGCCGGGCCTACCTGGGGATGTTCCCGCGCTGGGCGCTCGGCGGCTACGTCGTACTGGCCTACAGCCAGCGCGGGCTGGCCGAGTCCGGCGGCGAGATCCAGGTCGCCGGACCCCAGGACATGACCGACGGGTTAGAGGTGCTCGATTGGCTGGTCAGGCAGGAGGGCGTCGACGCGGACCGGATCGGCTTCTTCGGCGCCTCCTACGGCGCCGGCACGAGCATCCTGCTGGCCGCCAAAGACCCGAGGGTCAAGGCGGTCGCCGGCAGCAGTGCCTGGGGGGACCTGTTCGCCTCGCTTTTCCAGAACGGCACCCGCCACCTCGCGGCGTTCGAAGCGCTCGTCAATCTGTTCCATGAAGAGCGCTGTTCGAAGGAGTTCCGCGAGGTCATCGAGAAGATCCGCAACAACGTCATCGACGACGACGTCCGGGAGTTCGCCCGCGTGCGCTCTCCCAAGGAATACCTGCCGGAGTACAACGACACACCGATCCTGATGACCACCTACTGGCACGAGACGATCTTCTCGGTTCCGGCGGTCGTCGACTTCTTCAACCGCCTGCAGGGACCGAAATCGCTGCTGGTGCAGATCGGCGACCACGGTAACGGCGAACTCCCGGGCCTGCTGGGTCTGGTCTCCAAACCGACCGAGATGGCCTACCGCTGGCTGGACCACTACCTGGGCGGCCGCGCCGGCAGCGGCGCGACACCGAACCTCGGCGTGCGCTCGGAGTACATGCACAACCTGCTGTCGGAGCTGCACCACAGCACGTGGGAGGAGTACGTCCTGCCCAAGGAACGCTTCCACCTCGGTGCCGTCCCTGATGGCCAGGCCGACGGACATCTGGCCCAAGGCCCGGCGCAGCCCGGCTGGACCCGCCGGCTGTCGGCCACCGGCCAGAGCACCGAGGTGGTTGTCGCCCCGGCCCTGATATTCACCGGCAACGCCGAGCGCCTCGGGCTGCCGCACATCTACAAGACAGCCACGATCAACCGCGAACTGGTCCCGATCTGGACGACGGCGCCGCTGGAGCAGCCCATGCGGATCCAAGGTGAGCTGGAGCTGCGGGTCACCGTCAAGCCGACCGCCGAGGCCGCGACGATCGTGGCGTATCTGCTCGACTGCGACCCGGCGACCGGCAACGCCGCCATCATCACCCACGCCCCCTACACGCTCACCAGCCAAGCCCAGGACCACGGCGAGGCCACCACCGTGACATTCCCGCTGCAACCCGCGCACTACGTCCTGCGCAAGGGCCGCCAGCTCCAGCTGATCATCGATTCGCACGACCCGTTCTTCGCCGACGCCAACCCGGTGCCGTCGACCATCGAGATCTCCTCCCCGCAAGGCGCCGAGTCCTACCTCGACATCCCGCTACACCCACTGCCATAGTCAGCCGGTGCCAGCACCTGGCCGCAGCCCTAACAGCCCTCAGCGGGGTTCGCCGATCCCTTCTTCGGCGGTCCCCACGGCCGTCAGACCGGTTAGGTCAGCTCCTGCTGCTCGTGCGGCCGGCGCAACGCTGCGCAGGCAGACAGGAGCCGCACCAGGGCGACTTCACTCGATCGAGTGACCAGAGCACTGATGGGATCCAGCGGTTGTCGAACCCCGCGACGGCCGCAGTACGGTCAGCCCATGGACTTGCTACGCGCGAAGATCAGCCACGGCTTCGACTTGCTGGATGCCGACGGCGACGGCGCCCTGACCGAAGCAGACCATGTCACGATGGGACACCGTGTTCGACGCCTTCCAGCGCGGCCACATCCCGGACATCCCCAGGCGGACCTGGACGAGGCGTTCGCACACCTGGACCTCGACGGCGACGGCACGCTGACGGCTACCGAGTTCGAACGAGCCGTCATCGAGTACTGGTCCAGCACCGACCCGGACGCGCCCGGCACCTGGTGGATGGGGCGCCCGGCGTTCGACACCGCCCTAAACACGACCGACGACTAGACCCGGCCACAGAACCGCATCGGCAACGACGACACGATGACCGTCTGGCGTAGGTCCGCGGATGGCCCGGCGGCCAGCATCGTGTCGATGAGCCGTCGAGCAGGGCGACAGCGGGTTCGCGCTGCGCATACGAGGCCGCGCTGGTCTTGACAGGGTTGTTGCCGACGCCGCCGAGTTTGTGCAGCTGGACCAGCTCGGGCGCTTCCGGGTATCCGAGCGCCTTCCAGACCAGCGGCATGTGCTCCGCCTCGGTCTCGCCCTCCAGAGCCAGCACCACGCGTGGCTGCGGGGCAAGCCCGAGATGCACCACCCCGCACCGGCAGTACGTTCACAAATGACGGCGCTATCTCCTATGCGACGCTCGCGCTGTTGGAGGAGGCAGACCGCGCAGTATCCGCGGCGATCGCAGCACCCGGTGGCCAGCACGCCCTCTCAGGTGAGACGTGGCGCACCGACTGCGGTCTGAAGCTTTACGGCATATCGACCCGGCGCCGATCGGTCAGCAGACCGGCCGGAACGGCACGATGACCGGGTCGTCCGGCGCTTGCGACTGCGCAGCATCATCGGCGAGCATCTCTGCTGTTTCGAACGGCATCGGCGTGCCGCGCCGGATGGTCTCGACCACCTTCAACGCCTCCCATTCTCCGGTCGCCTGTGGCTCGTCGAAGTCGAGGGGGCAGTGGTTCAGGATGACCAGGTCGGCCTGTTTGCCGGCCTCGATGGTGCCTTTGCGATGTTCCTCGAAGTACTGGTAGGCGGCGTTGATGGTCAGCGACCTGAGTGCGTCGCGTACTGACACCCGCTGGTGTTCGCCGAGGATCTCGCCGCGGCCGCGGGTGCGGCGGGTCGCCTGACTGGACAGGACCCTGATGGAGTCCGGGAGGGCTACTGGGGCGTCGTGGTGGGAGGTGTAGCGCAGGCCCTTTTCGAGTGCGGTCGCGGCCGGGGAGATGTTCTCGGCGCGGGGCGATCCCAGAATGACGTCCTGATACCAGTCGCCCCAGTAGAAGGTGTGCATGGAGAAGAAGGAGGGGATGATGCCGAGGCGGGCGAACGCCCCCAGTTGGTCTTCGCGGGCGGTTTGGGCGTGGATGGCCACCGGGCGGCGGGCGGCGGCGTTCGGTTCGCCGAGCTCCTCGCAGACGGCTTCGATCGCGGCGATGAACTGGTCGATGGCGGCGTCGCCGTTGACGTGCGCGATGACTTGCCAGTCGTTGGCGAAGGCGCGGCGGACTTGCTCGACGACGACATCGAAGTCCGCGATCGCGGGGTAGCCGTAGTAGTCCTTGGGTGGCTCCTTGTACGGCGCGGCGAGCCAGGCGGTACGGCCCTGGGGCGAGCCGTCGAGGAACATCTTGACCCCGGCGCAGCGCAGGCCGCGGACGTAGTCCCGGCTGACGCCGAGATCGGTGTCCCCGACGGCGGCGGCGCTGACGTACACCACCACGTCCACCTGCCAGGGCGGAAGGGGGAAGGCACCGGCCGAGCGCATCGCGGCCAGGATCTCCGGGGTGGTGCCGCCTTCCTGCACGGTGGTGAACCCGAACCGGTTGGCCACCGCCCGGCCGGCCTTGAAGAAGCCGGCGGCGATCAGGGGGTTGAAATTGGCCGGCCGGCCGTCCGCGGCGGCGGTCCGGAACGCCTCGGTGTTGGCCGGCGTGAACGCGGCCTCCTCCAGAACACCGCTCGGGGTTCCATACGGCCGGCGGTCGTCCTCGCGCTGGATGACACCGCCGTCCGGGTCCGAGGTGCCGGCGCCGAATCCGAGCTCTCGCAGCCCGACCGTGTTGACCGCGCCGAGGTGGAACGACTGATGGATGGCCAGCACCGGCCGCTCGGTGCTGACCCGGTCCAGATCCTGGCGGGTGGGATGGCCGCCGATGATCGCGTCGTCGTAGCCGAAGCCGATGATCCAGCGGGAGCGGCCGAATGGCTGCGACGGGCCGTAGGGCGGGTTCGCGTCGCGCCAGCGGGACAGCTTCTCGATGACGTCGTCGAGCCGCGCCACGTCCCCGTCAGGCGCGGCCAGCAGATCGGCCACCGTCGCCTGGAGCCCGATTCCGCCCAGGTGGCTGTGCGGGTCGATGAATCCGGGCAGCAGGGTTCTGCCGTCCAGGTCGCGCATGACGGTCGCCGGCCCGCGCCAGTCCCGTTCGGCCTCCTGCAGCCGGCCGACGAAGACGATGGTCTCCCCGCGCACCGCCACGGCCTCCGGCCGCGGCGCGGAGCCGTCGTCGGACTCGGCCATGGTGATGATCTGTCCGTTGAAGAAGATGCTGTCGGCGACCGCCGACGGCTCGGTTCCGGCGGTGGTCACGACAGTCCTCCGAGCCATTCGATGATCGCCGCGATCTCGCCGTCGTCGACGAGCAGGGCGAAGTGGTCGCCGAGTGACGTGGGGTCCGGCACGCCGGCCAGGTCGTCGTAGAAGACGTCTGCGACCGACTGCTCGCCGTTGATCCTGCGGAGCTGGGTGATGAGCTTCTCGGTCTTGTACGCCTTGACCCGTTCGTCCCCGCGGGCCTGGGAGATGCGGATCGGCACACCGATCTCCTTGTCCGGGGTGAAACCCTCCACCTGGTCCCAATACGCCGCCCAAGCCCGGGCCCGCACGCTGCCGGGCGACGCGAACTGAGACCGGAACAGGCTGCCCTCCGGGTCCCTCACATCGAACGG
Organism: Catenulispora sp.; assembly: GCA_013362315.1. Classification (GTDB taxonomy): domain Bacteria; phylum Actinomycetota; class Actinomycetes; order Streptomycetales; family Catenulisporaceae; genus Catenulispora. The sequence goes on from JABFWL010000069.1 coordinate 9,315, forward strand.
CGGCCGATCCATCCAGAACTCGTCCAGGCTCAGCTCAGCGCGGGACTTGGTGTCGAAGTCCAAGCGGTACTTGGCTTCCGCCTCCGGCTGGAAGATCTCGCTCACGGGGATGTCCGGGTCACCGCCGAAGACTCCATTGCTGAAAAGCACATAGAAGCCGCCCAAGTCGCCGACCGGTTCGGGAAGCCCATAGGCGAGTTGCAAACCCTCCGGATCCGCCACAGTGCCGCCCTTGAGGTTGGAAGCCGGTGCCAGCGCGGCCACACCGACGAGCTCGCCCTGCGTGGGATACGGATCTTCCTTCCTGCTCGCCAGATGGGCCGCGAACAACGCGGCCTGCCCGCCCTGGGAGTGCCCGACGATGGCATAGCGCTGAGATACCGCCGTTGGCGGATGACCGATCTTCGCCGCGAGCCGGCGCGTGGCCGGGACGATGTCCAGCACGCCCCGCCCCTCGGACTCGCCGAGCAGATAGGGGTGGTTGCCTCGGGTACCGAGCCCTTCGTAGTCGGTCATAGCCACGGCCCAGCCGGCTCGCAGCAGCGCGCCCAGCAGCTTGTGAGGCGCCTTATTGATCTTACGGAGCAGACCCAGCCCCTCGTCTCCGAGACCGGCCGGCACATAGGCGTCCATGGACGGCGCGCAAATGTCGGCGCTCCCGACCGTGCCATGCGCCCAGCTGACCACAGGCCATCCCCCCTCCGGCACCGGACCCTCCGGGAACGCGACCAGCCCCGACACCGCGATCGGCTCTCCCAGGCCGGCCTTCGTCCCACTGGTGGATTGGTACAGGACGCGGTACATCGCCCCGGCGCCGTCGACGAAGGCACCGTCACCGTCGACGAGCGACTCATGCCGGATCAGATCCCCGGCACCGCCGGAGACATCCCCCTCGATCTCGATGTAGAACTCGACCTCGGGATCGTGCGGCACGAAGTCATTGCCCATCGGAGGTCCCCTTCCAAGAGAGTCGGCGCGGGACCCCGGCCCACATAGACATCGCTCGCCGAGCAGCGCGCTTGACCGCCGGCGCGCACCCCGGGCGCGCCAGCGTATAACAGAGGTCTGATATAGCTGATCATGATGGTCCCGTCCTGTCGCGTCAAGGGCCCGGCCGTCCGGCCTGCCAGCGTGATGCTGGCGTGTGGTGGCGTTGCACTCCTGCGCAGGCGCCACCCTGGCGCACGGCGCACCGATGTCGGTGTCCCTGGTAGAGCGCACCTCGCCGTCACCAGAGAGCCGTCGGCGAGCACCTGCCCGCAGCCGTTGATGTCCACCGGGGAGATCGCGCCGAGATCGGAGGCGAGCGCGCTGCCGTTCCACAGATAGCCGTCGGAGGCTCCGACAGGTGCCCGGAGCTGAACCCCGGTCAAGCTTTCCCACCGTGAATAGACTCGATCGGGTGAATATCACGCCCGGCGGTACCGCATACCTGTTCGCCGGACGGCTATAACAGTACCCTGAGAAAGGCCGCGGCACGTTCGATCCTTCCCTCCCTTTTTCGGCTTCTGGATTGGCGATCGGCGTGAACAGCCACCTTCTCCCGCTTTCCGGGCAATTTTCCGACCAGTTCTCCGAGCACGCTTCCGAACGTTTTTCCGAACCGCCGGATCCCGCCCTGCGCCGCGTCGGCCAGCTCGGCCGGGCGGCGGCCGTGATGGACGTGGTGGCCGACCTCGGCGTGGCCAGCCCGGCGCAGATCGGGCGGCGGCTGGGGCTGGCCAAGTCCACGGTGCACCGCCTGCTCACCGTGCTCCAGGTGCACGACCTCGTCCGCCGCGACCGGGACGGCGTCCGGCTCGGGTTGCGCTCCCTGGGCTGGGCCGACCGGGAGCGGGCGGCGCCGGTCACGCGATTACGCCGGCTGGCGCTGCCCCATCTGGTCGAGCTGCACCGGCTCGCCGGAGCCGCGGTCGCACTGGCCACCTGGTCGCGGGAGACGGTCGTCTACCCGGAGCGCATCTACGACCGATCGCAGCTCGCTGAGATAGCGCCGTTGCTGCCATCGTCCCCCGCGCACGCCACGGCGGCCGGCAAAGTCCTGCTGGCCTTCGATCCGGCGGCCGGACTGCGATACCGGTCCACGACCGCCCTGGAGGGCTACACGCCGGCGACGATCACCTCGCCCGGTGCCCTGGCTGTCGAGCTCGACCGGGCCCGGTCGGCGGGGTTCGCCACTGCGGTCGGCGAGCTCTTCCCCGACCTGGCCGAACTCGCCGCCCCGGTGACCGACCGACGGCGCGTGGTCGCCGCCGTCGGCATCGCCGGCCCCGCCGACCGGATCCTGCGCCCGGATCTGGGCCGGATGGCCCGAGCTTCGGCCGCCGCGATCACCGCCGCGCTGCGCACCGCGGAGTCCGCCGGAACGGCGCCGTCCTCAGCTCCTGCTGAATAAGGCCCCGCATTCCCTCGCTACATCTGAAGGCCACCGGACACGCCGGTGGCCTTCTCTGGTTTGTCAGCCCTCTGGCATCCCTACGCCATCGGTATAGGGTTATCCCCGCTATCGGTATTCGCCGCGCCGGCCGGCCCGATTCGGCATTCTCCAGGCCGGGGAAATCGGAGTTCCGTATCGCGGCACCCTTCGTTGACCTCCAACTCAGCCCTCTCGTACGGTCACGATCTGTGACGCCGTACGAGAGGCCGCCAGATGCCATATGACGCCGCCGCACCACCGACAGCCGGCCCGCACACCGACTTCCGCCGCGCCGTGGACGAGGCGCTGGCCGAATTCCTCGCCTCGCGCCGCCGGCAGTGGACGCAGTCCCGCTCCGGTCCGGCCTTCATGCTCGCCGCCGCCCACGACTACGTCCTGAGCCCCGGCAAGCGCATCCGCCCGAAGTTCTGCTTCTGGGGCTGGCGGGCGGCCGGCGGCCCGACCTGCGCGGAGATCGTCCGGGCCGCGGCCTCCCTGGAGCTGTTCCACAGCTTCTGCCTGATCCACGACGACATCATGGACACCTCCGACCTGCGCCGCGGCCGCCCCTCGCTGCACCGTCAGCTCGCCGACCTGCACGCGCGCTCGGCCTGGCGCGGTGACGCCGTCCGGTTCGGCGTGAACGCCGCGATCGTCCTGGGCGACCTGCTGGTGATGTGGGCCGACGAGATGCTTCACAGCAGTGGCCTGAGCCAGACCGATCTGCACGGTGCGTACCGGTTCGTGGCCCGGATGCGGGCCGACGTCTGCGTCGGCCAGCTGCTGGACACCGACGAGCAGGCGCACGGCGGGTCGCTCGACGGCGCGCTGTGCGTGGTCCGCTACAAGACCGCCGGGTACACCGTCCAGCATCCGCTGCAGATCGGCGCCGCGCTGGCCGGCGGCTCCGAGGAGCTGCTGGCGGCGTTCGAGGCGATCGGCGGGGCGCTGGGCGAGGCGTTCCAGTTCCGAGACGACCTGCTCGGCGCGTTCGGCGACCCGGCGGTGACCGGCAAGTCGAACCTCGACGACTTCCGCGAGGGCAAGCCGACGGCGCTGCTGGCGCTGGCCCGTGCCTCCGCCACCGACCGCCAGGCCCGCCAGATCTCGGCCCTGCACGGCAATCCGCGCCTGACCGCCGAGGGCGCCGGCACGCTGCGCCGCATCATCGTCTCCACCGGGGCCCGGGACGCCCTGGAGACGATGATCGACGACCGGGTCGCGGCGGCGCGCGCGGCGCTGGCCGCGGCGCCGCTGGCCGAGGAGTCCGTGCGCGAGGAGATCGAGGCGCTGATCACCTTCGCCGCACACCGCGAGAGCTGAACCGGATCGCGCCCGGTCCACCGCATCACCGCGCCGCGACACGACACGGCACGACCAACGCACGACAACCTCCCGAAAAGCACCGGAAGCAGGGACGAAACAATGCCCGAGACCGCACCGAACCAGAGCACCGAGAATCCCAGCGACCAGGACCGCCGGCTCAGCCTGAGCACCGACGCGGCGCGCAACCTGGCCACCACCACCAAGTCCGTCCCGCAGATGCAGGGCATCACCTCCCGCTGGCTGCTGCGGATGCTGCCCTGGGTCCAGGTGTCCGGCGGCACCTACCGGGTCAACCGCCGCCTGGCCTACCAGGTCGGCGACGGCCGGGTCGCCTTCGACAAGACCGGCGACCAGATCCGCGTGGTCCCGGAGACCTTGGCCGAGCTGCCGCTGCTGCGCGGATTCGACGACGCCGAGATGCTACGGACGCTGGCAGCCTCCTTCGTGCAGCGCGAGTACTCGGCCGGCGACACCGTCGTCGCCAAGGACGCGCCGGTCGAGGAGATATACCTGATCGCCCACGGCAAGGCCACGGTGATCGGCGAGGGCAAGTACGGGCACAGCTCGCATCTGGACATCCTGACCGACGGCGACCAGTTCGGCGGCCGGCATGCCGTCCCGGGCGACGGCCGGACGTGGGAGCACACGGTCACCGCCAATACCGGTCTGACCGCGCTCGCCCTGCCGCTGACCGCGCTGGACAACCTCGGCGACCGCGCACAGCCGCTGCTGGACCACATCCAGCGCCGGCTCACCGAACCGCCGCCGGCGCAGAACAAGCACGGCGAAGCGGAGATCGACCTGGCGTCCGGGCACGAGGGCGAGATGCCACTGCCGGGCACGTACGTCGATTACGAACTCGCGCCTCGCGAATACGACCTCAGCGTCGCTCAGACCGTGCTGCGCGTCCACAGCCGCGTCGCGGACCTCTACAGCGAGCCGATGGACCAGACCCAGCAGCAGCTGCGCCTGACCATCGAGGCGCTGCGCGAGCGCCAGGACTCCGAACTGGTCAACAACCGCGAGTTCGGCCTGCTGCACAACGTGGATCTGCGGCAGTGCGTGAGCACCCGGTCCGGTCCGCCCACCCCGGACGACTTCGACGAGTTGCTCAGCCGCCGCCGCAAGACACACTTCCTGCTGGCGCACCCGCGGGCCATCGCGGCATTCGGGCGCGAGTGCACCAAGCGCGGCCTCTACCCGCACGCGACGGACGTCGACGGGCACTCCATCCCGTCCTGGCGCGGCGTGCCGATCCTGCCGTGTTCGAAGATCCCGGTCACCCCGGGCAAGACCACGTCGATCCTGGCCGTCCGCACCGGCGAGGCCGACCAGGGCGTGATCGGCCTGCACCAGACCGGGATCCCGGACGAGGTGGAGCCGAGCCTGTCGGTGCGCTTCATGGGCATCAGCGAACAGGCGATCATCTCCTATCTGGTCAGCGCGTACTACTCGGTGGCCGTCCTGGTGCCGGACGCGCTCGGCATGCTCGAGAACGTCGAGCTCGGCCATTACTACGACTGAGGTGGCGAGGGAAGTGGCCGCAGAGCCGTTCGTCCTGCCCGATTTCTACCTGCCGCATCCGGCCCGCCGGAATCCGCACGAGGAGCACGCCCGCCGGCACTCGAACGAGTGGGCCGAGCGCATGGGGATGCTCGACTCGGTCGGCCCGTCCGGGAAGCTGGTCTGGTCCGCGCAGGATCTCGCCGCGCACGACTACGCCTTGATGTGCGCGTATACGCACCCTGATTGCGACGCCGCGATGCTGGACCTGGTCACGGACTGGTACGTGTGGGTGTTCTTCTTCGACGACCACTTCCTCGAACTGTTCAAGTACGACCGGGACCTGCGCGGCGCCCAGGCCCACCTGGACCGCCTGGACCTGTTCATGACCGAGCCGCACCAGAGCCCGCCGGAGCCGGGGAACCCGGCCGAGGCGGGGCTGGCCGACCTGTGGGCGCGGACCGTGCCGCTGATGTCGGACGGCTGGCGGGACCGGTTCCGGGCGTCCACGCACAATCTGGCCGTGGAGTCGATGTGGGAGTTGGACAACATCGACCGGCACCGGATCGCCAACCCGATGGAGTACGTGGAGATGCGGCGCCGGGTCGGCGGCGCGCCGTGGTCGGCGAACCTGGTCGAGGTGGCGGTCGGGGCCGAGGTCCCGGCGGCGCTGGCCGAGGCGCGCCCGATGCGGGTGCTGCGGGACGCCTTCTCCGATGCCGTCCATCTGCGCAACGATCTGTTCTCCTACCAGCGCGAGGTTCAGCAGGAGGGCGAGAACTCCAACGCCGTGCTGGTGTTGGAGACGTTCCTGGGCGTCCCGGCGCAGCAGGCCGCCGATCTCGTCAACGATCTGATCACCTCGCGGCTCCAGCAGTTCGAGAACACGGTGTTCACCGAGGTGCCGGTGATGTTCGCCGAGCACTCCGTGCCGCCGCACGAGCAGATCGCGGTGGCGAAGTATGCCAAGGGCCTGCAGGACTGGCAGTCCGGCGGCCACGAGTGGCATGCCAGATCGAGCCGCTACATGAATGCCGGCGGCGCGACGCGGGCGGCCACCTGGTCCCCGTCAGGCGAGCGGCGCCGGGCGAATCAGTATGCACATGTCGGCTACGACCGTACCGGCGCCGCTCTGGAGCTGCCCGAGCTCTACATGCCGTTCCCGTTCCGCACACCGAGTCCGTACCTGGGGCAGGCCCGCACGCACGGCCTGGAATGGGCCGAGCGGATGGGTTTCCTGGACGTCGCGCCGGGTGTCGTCACCGGCCAGCTGTGGAACGCCGGCCTGCTGGCCGGGTTCGACTTCGCGTACTGCGCCTCGATGATCCACGCCGACGCCGGGCCGGAGGAACTCGACCTCAGCACCGACTGGCTCACCTGGGGCACGTACGGCGACGACCTCTACCCGGCCCGCTACGGATCCGACCTGCTCGGCGCGAAGGCCCAGAACGCGCGGCTGCGCCTGTTCCTTCCGCTGGACGCGGCCACGATGCCGGAGCCGGCGAACCCCTTGGAGCGGGGCCTGGCCGATCTGTGGCGGCGTACCGCGGGCCCGATGAAGCCCTCGGACCGGGCGTGGTTCCGGGCCACGGTCGAGACGATGGTCGACTCCTGGGCCTGGGAGCTGGCCAACCAGCTCCAGCGGCGGATCCCGGATCCGGTCGACTACGTCGAGATGCGGCGCGCCACGTTCGGCGCGGACCTCACGATGAGCCTGGCCCGCGTCGGCCACGGGAACCTGGTGCCGCAGGAGGTGTATCAGACCCGCACCATGCGGCAGCTCGACAACGCGGCGCAGGACTACGCGTGCTTCACGAACGACCTGTTCTCCTACCAGAAGGAGATCGAGTTCGAGGGCGAGGTCCACAACATGGTCTTCGTGCTGGAGAGCTTCCTGGGCTGCGACCGCGCGCGGGCCGGGGACATCGTAGCCGAGCTGATGGCCGAGCGGATGCGGCAGTTCGAGCACATTGTCGCCGAGGAGCTGCCGGCGATGTTCGAGCAGTTCGCGCTGGACGAGCAGGTGCGGGATGTGCTCACCGGCTACGCGCTGGAGCTGCGGGACTGGATGTCGGGGATTCTGCAGTGGCATCGGCGTTGCCCGCGGTATCAGGAGCCCGAGCTGATCGAGCGGTACCGCGGATCCGTTCCCGCACCGGACACTCCTACGCCCGCACGCGCCCCGCGGCTGCCGATCCGGCCGAGCGGGATGGGGACCGCGGCGGCTCGCATCGAGGAGCTGTTCGCGGCGGTTCGGGCGTGAGGTGAGCTTGTGCTGCCCTTCTTCGACCTCGGTCCGGCGTCGGCCGCCGTGATTCCGATCATCTGCGTCATTCTCGGATCGACGCCGCTTTCAGGGCCGTCACGATCGATCGGATCCAGTCGGAGGCGGCGCGGTAACGCTCTTCGTCCGGTCGGTCGCGACGTCGGCCGTGCTGGCTGGGCGGGCTGGCTCCCGGCTGGCGACCACGCTCGGTATGCCGTGCGGACGCGACGTGCTGATCCGGCTGATCCGTGCCCAGCCGGAGCCGGGGACTCCGGTCGTGCGCGTGCTCGGCGTCGACGACTTCGCGATCCGCCGCCGCTACACCTACAACACGATCCTGATCGACATGGACACCCACCGGCCGGTCGACGTGCTGCCCGATCGCGAGTCCGAGGCGCTGGCCGCCTGGCTGCTTCCACTTGTGGCAGAACCTGTGCAAGGCGGTGAAACACGGTTGGAGCCTGATCACTGTCTGAATGCGGTTGCCGGCGCCCATCCTTGCCCGCGGTGAATGCGGGCAAGGATGGGCCCGTTTCGAGCCGTCAGCGGGGGTTGAAGTCCTGGTTCGTTCCAGGAGCGTTCTTGCACGGCCATTGGTCGAGCTGCTGGCCTGTGTTGGTGCCGTTGCCGTAGACGTCCAGGCACAGGCCGCTGTTCTGGTTCTTGAACTGCCACGAGCCATCGGATTGCTGCTGCGGGAGCCACAGGCTGGCCGCCGAGCCGTTGACCGGCTGCTGGACGACGTCCGGAGTGCCCTGGACGGTGGAGCTGTTGGCCACCGTCACGTCCTGGCCCGAGTTCTGGGCTTGCAGTTCACCGTAGCCGTTGGCGATCGGGACGAACTGGAACTGCTGGTTGCTCTGGCCGTTGCAGGTGTACTGGTCGATGGCCGCGCCAGCGTTGCTGGTGTTGCCATAGACGTCCAGGCACAGATTGCTCTTCGCCACCACCAGGCGGTGGTAGCCGCTCGGGAAGCTGCCGCCGGTGCCGCCGCTGACGGTCCACGTGAACGACGCCGCCCCGGACGCACCCGTCGAGTCGGTTGCCGTGACCGTCACGGTGAACGTGCCCGCCGTGCTCGGCGTCCCGCTGATCAGACCGGACGAGGAGATCGACAGCCCGGCCGGAAGACCGCTGGCCGTGTACGTCAGCGTCTGGCCCGCCGCCGAATCCGTGGCTTGGATCTGCAGGCCGCTCATCGCCATACCGACCGTCCCGGACTGGCTGCCCGGATTCGTCACGGACACCACGTTCCCGCTGCCGCCGCCGATCGCCCAGGTGAACGACGCCGCCCCGGATGCCCCGGTCGAGTCGGTGGCCGTGACGGTGACGGTGAAGGTCCCGGCCGCCGTCGGCGTCCCGCTGATCAGGCCCGAGGAGCTGATCGTCAGTCCAGGCGGCAGGCCGGCGGCGCTGTAGGACAGCGTCTGGCCCGAGGCCGAGTCCGTCGCGTTGATCTGTAGGGCGCTGATGGCCGTGCCCACGGTGCCGGACTGGCTGCCGGGGCTGGTGACGGTCACCGTGTTGCCGGTGGGCAGAGTGTTGCCGCCCAGGCCGATGCTCACGCTCCCCAGCTGCCGGAACGCGCGCGCCGCGGTTCCGGTGACCTGTGCGAACGGCAGTGCGGTCGTCGGGTTGGCCGGCTGCTCGACCAGGTAGCTTTGGCCGGCGGTGACCGGGACGCTCAGTGTCGCGGCACCGGTGGCCGCGACCACGACGGCGCCGGTCGAGCCGTTGACCACCTGGGCCTGCTGGCCCGGCCAGGGGTTGCGCACGTTCATGGTCCCGCTCGACCCGGCCTCGATCGCGGCAGTGGCCAGGGTGCCGCCCTCGATCTGGACATCCACCTTTGAGCCGCCCTGGATGTACACCCGGCCCGAACCGTCCCAGCCCGAGGGCCAGGCCGGGGCGAAGCGCAGCGTGCCATCGTAGTCGGTCGCGAACGCCTCGCTCAGCGTCGCGGCGACGTTCGAGACCTGCTCGATGTAGGGCTCGTCCAGCGTTCCAGGGTTCCACGCGGCAAGGCCGGAGGGGTAGACCTGGTAGCTCTTCGTGCTGGCTACCAGGTCGTTGGCGACCTCGGAGGGCAGGTCCAAGCGGGCGGCCTGGATCGAGTCGTAGGTCCAGTCCGGATTGTTGCTGTATTGCCGGTGGGTGTAGGTGCGTTTCGCCAGCGCGGTCAGGTCGTCGCCGTTGATCACGGTGTTGTCGCCGATGACGCCGTAGGGCCAGACCGGTTCCAGGCCGAGGTTCTCCACGTTGTGGGTGGCCGCGGTCGGCTGATAGGAGTTGCCGATCACGTCGGTGCCGGATGCGTCCGCGGACGGGCCGAGCAGTTGGCTGTGCGTCTGCTGGTCGGTGCGGGCGTAGGGCTGGATGTGCGTCAGTGCGCCACGCAGCTGGGAGACCAGCGAGGAGTCCGTGTTCAGCAGCGTCGCGGCGTTCACCGTGGCGGTGAACAGCGCCTGGTCGGCCGCGATGTCGGTGGTCGGGTCCTGCACCTGCCACTGCGTCTCGTGTGCGTTCGCGACCGCGTGCAGGTAGCCGTCCGAGCCGACCGACTGCCAAGCGAGCAGGAACGTCGAGGTCTGCTGCAGTACCGGGTAGTACTTTTGCAGGAAGCTGAGATCCCCTGTGTCCTGGTACTGCTGCCACACCCACAGCGCGATCTCCGCGCCGCTGGTGATCGTCTCGGCGTTGAAGTTGGGGCTGGAGGCCACCGCGCACGAGGCGTCGCTGGTGATGCCGCCGCCCCAGTAGTAGCCGTTGCCGTTGAACCGCATGGTCTCCGGCACGCACGCACCCGGCTTGCCGTTCATCTGCGCACCGGTCCACGACTCGATCGCCGGGAGATCGTTGAGATACATGTCGAAGATCGGAATGTTCTGCGCGAACTCGCCAGAGTCCAGATTCGCCTGGATCTGGCCGCGCAGGTTCCACAGCCAGTACCCGGCCGGGTACCAGGCCTGGTGGTCCTGGTTGAAGGTGAACAGGTCGGCCAGGCCCGCCTGGCTGCCCGGATACTGGCCCGAGTGCATGGTCCCGGCTTCGAAGTACAGGTACAGCGTGTGCAGGTTTTCCATGTACTGCGCGGTGCCGTCCGAGGAGTTCGCCTCGATCAGGCCGCTGTTGGCCCAATAGTTGTTCCACCACGCGGACTGCGTCGCCAGCAGCGAGGCCTCGCTCGCACCGGTGTCGCCGCCGATCAGGGTGGATGCGGTGCTGTTCGCGTTGCCGCCGGTCCACGACGGCGAGGCGACGATCACCCGGTACGTGCCGTCGCTGTTCGGGTTGAACGAGACCAGAGCCTGTGTCGAGCCGGAGGTCGAGGCGGTCACGTTGGAGCCGCCGGCGGTGATCGCGGCCATCGCGCCGAAGGTCTTGCCCGAGTAGCCGGTCTGCGAGTTGTCCACCCAGGTCTGCGCCAGGCTGGCGATGGACCCGGACGCCGACGCGGTCGGGCCGCGACCGCTCCACAGGTTCACGCTCGCCGTCTGCCGCGTCCCCGGATTCGCCCCGGTCACATCGACGACCAGCTCGTCCTTGCCCGCCGGCACCCACGCGGTCAGGCTCATCCCGCCGCCGGACTCGTGCAGCACGCCGTTGTACAGGTCGAGGTAGCCCACGAAGTTCGACGCCGAGGTCATCGCCGACAGGCCGGGGATGTTCACCTGCCCCGGAGAGAGCCGGTTCGGCATCGTGTCGCTGCGGTTGAGCTGCGCGGTGAACCCGTTCGCCGCCCACTCGGCCACCCCCAGCGAGCCGTTGCCTAGCGGCAGGAACTGCGTCGGCGCGGTATTCGCCTTGCCGATCACCACATTGGAACGCGCGACGATCCCGCTCACGTTCTGTGCGAAGGAACCGTTCTGCCAAGCGGTGGTCGTGGTCGCCGCAGCCGCGAGCGTCCCGGAACCGATCGCCACCGCCAGCGGCGGGGCAAGGGAGAATACGGCCGCCGCGGCGACAAACCGCGACAACCTGGAGCGAGCGGACATGAGTCCTCCGTCGATGCGTCACTTGTCAGGGCGATGCGGCACGACCAGGGACACACCGTTGGGTGTTGTACCGCAGTCTCCACGCCGCGTCCAGGCATGACGGCACATCGATCAGTGCGGCCTGTCATGGGATGTCTATCCGCTGGTGGGACTTCGGTCCCATCGGAGCGATGTGAAAGTTTCCTGATTCGGCTCCGCCTCCGGCAGCGCGGGATCGCGTCGAAACTCGTCAAAGCGCGCAGGTGGCAGCCCATCGCCCGCCGGTCGGCTCGGCTCCGGCGCCGGGCAGCGAGGCGACTGCCGCTTGAGAATCCCGAGCTGCCTTGGCAACGTCAACAGACGATGCGGCACAACCCGGGACCAAGGACATACGACCACTGGCGAAGGACATCCCTCCGCTGTCGGCCGACTGCTCCGATCGGCCGAACAGTTAGCGGCAACATCCTTCTTCTGCCGACAGCGTGCG
>JABFWL010000388.1 GCA_013362315.1 Catenulispora sp.
AGGTCTGTGTCGTAGCAAAGGTCTGTGTCGTAGCAAAGGTCTGTGTCGTAGCAAAGGTCTGTGTCGCGGTCGGTGACACGCGGCCTTCCGCGTGCAGGAGCCAGTCCCCGGCGTCGGTCTGCGCGTCCGGCTCAGGCCGCGAGTACACGGCCACCGACCGTGTACCGTCGCCCTCCGACGCGCCGACGACCGCCTGCAACAGCACGGCACCCCGGTCCGGCAGCACCAGCGGCTGTTGAAGCGTCAGCTCATCGAGCCGAGCACAACCCGCCACGCCGGCCGCCTGCAGAGCCATGTCGACGAAGGCCGTCCCGGGCAGCACCGGGGTACCCGAGATCACGTGATCGGCCAGCCACCGGTGCGAACCCAGCGACACCCGGCCGGTCAGGACCACACCGTCGGAGGCGGCGAGTCCGATCTGCGCCGGGAGCAGCGGATGATCCGACGGCGTCTGCCCGAACCAGCTGGCGTCCCCGTGGTGCTCCGGGGCGTCGAGCCAGTAGCGCTCCCGCTGGAACGCGTACGTCGGCAGCTCGATCCGGTGCGCGTCGCGGCCGGCGAACACCGCGGCCCAGTCGACCCGGACGCCGCGGACGTGGAGCCCGGCCACCGCGCGCATCAACGTCCGGTGCTCCGACCCGGCAACGGACTCGGCAGTCGGGTCCGCGCTGGTAGATCCGGTACCGGAGCCGGCTCCCCGCTCGCGCCGCATGAGCGGCAAGAAGGCCAGGTCGCCGTCACCAGTGCCGTCCCCCTCGCCGGCACCAGCACCAGCGTCGCCGTCCGCGGCGAGGCAGTCCTGCGCCAGCGCGGTCAGCACCGCGTCCGGCCCGAGCTCCACGAACGTGACCGCACCGAGGTCCGTCGCCGACCGCACGGCGTCCGCGAACCGCACGGGCTCACGAACCTGCCGGACCCAGTACTCCGGATCACACCACTGGTCCGCGCCGGCCGGAGCGCCGAGCAGCGTCGAAACCATCGGGATGCGCGGGGCGGCGTAGTCCACCGCCCGCAGGATCCGGCCGAACTCCTCCAGCATCGGATCCATGGCGGGCGAGTGGAAGGCGTGCGAGACGCGCAGCCGCGACGTCTTGCGGCCCTCGGCCTCGAACACGGAAGCCGCGGCCAGCACGGCATCCGTTTCTCCGGACAGCACCACGTTCCGCGGGCCGTTGACCGCCGCGACCGCCAGCGCCTCGCTCTCCAGCGGCCGCACCTCGTCCTCGGTGGCGGCGATCGCGACCATCGCGCCGCCGGCCGGCAGCGCCTGCATCAGCCGGGCCCGCGCCGCCACCACGAGGCAGGCGTCGTCCAGGGACCACACGCCGGCGGCGTACGCGGCGGCGAACTCGCCGATCGAGTGGCCGAGCAGCACGTCGGGCCGCACGCCCCAGGACTCCAGCAACGCGAACAACGCGACCTCGACGGCGAACAGCGCGCACTGCGCGTGGCCGGTCTGCCGCAGCTCGTCCTCGTCGGTGCCGAACATCACCTCCCGCAGCGGCCGGTCCAGCTGCAGGTCCAGGCGGTCGACCGCGTCGTCGAAGGCCTCTGCGAAGACGGGGTGGGCCCGGTAGAGCTCGGCTGCCATGCCCAGACGCTGAGCGCCCTGGCCGGTGAACAGGAAGGCCGTGCCGCCTGCCACCGGCGTGCCGGTCACGATGTTCTCCCCGGCCGCCGGCGCCGAACCCGGAGCCGCGGCGAGAGCCTTCAGGGCCCTGACGCCCTCCCTCGGCGAGCCGGCCACCACCACGGCGCGGTACTCGAACACCGATCGCGTGGTCGCGGCGGAGAAGGCGACGTCCGTCAGGGTCCCGGACTCGGCGCCCGATTCCAGCGCTGATTCCTGGCCCGACTCCAGCGCCGATTCCAGCACTGGCTCCAGCAGCGGTGCCAGGGCCAGGGCCTGCCCGGCGAGCGCCGTCTCGCTCCGGGCGGACAGCGGCACAGGCACCGCCGCCCAAGCGGGTGCGGCGGTCACGGCGGCCGGAGTCGTCTCGGCGGGCTGGGCAGGCTCAACGGACTCGGCATCGGCGGGAACGGCCGGCGCCTGCTCGATGATCACGTGCGCATTGGTGCCGCTGACCCCGAACGACGACACCCCGGCGCGCCGCGCCCGGCCCGGATCCGGCCACCGCCGCGCCTCGGTCAGCAGCCTGACGTCGCCCGCGGACCAGTCCACGTGCGGCGTCGGCTCGTCGACGTGCAAGGTCTTGGGCAGCACAGCGCGGTCCATCGCGTAGACCATCTTGATGACCCCGGCGGCGCCGGCCGCCGCCTGGCTGTGGCCGATGTTCGACTTCACCGAGCCCAGCCACAGCGGCTCGGGCCGCTCCCGGCCGTAGACCGAGATCAGCGCGCCGGCCTCGATCGGGTCGCCGAGCCGGGTGCCGGTGCCGTGCGCCTCGACCGCGTCCACGTCCCGCGGCTCCAGGCCGGCGTCGGCGAGCGCGGCCCGGAGCACCCGCTGCTGCGACCGGCCGTTGGGCGCGGTGAGGCCGTTCGACGCGCCGTCGGAGTTCACCGAGGAGCCGCGTACCACGGCCAGCACCGGGTGTCCGTTGCGGCGGGCGTCGCAGAGGCGTTCGAGCACGAAGACGCCCGCGCCCTCGGCGAAGCCGGTGCCGTCGGCGGCGGCGGCGAAGGCCTTGCAGCGGCCGTCCTCGGCCAGGCCGCGCTGCCGGCTGAAGGCGGTGAACGTGCCCGGAGAGGCCATCACGGCCACGCCGCCGGCCAGCGCCAGCGGGCAGTCGCCGCGGCGCAGCGCCTGGACCGCCAGGTGCAGCGCGACCAAGGAGCCGGAGCAGGCGGTGTCGACGGTGAGCGTCGGGCCCTCGAAGCCGAGGGTGTAGGCGATGCGGCCGGAGATGACGCTCGGCGCGTTGCCGGTGAGCAGATAGCCGTCGAGGCCTTCGGGCGCCTCGTGCAGGCGCGGGCCGTACTCCTGGGCCTCGGCGCCGATGTACACCCCGACCGGGGTGCCGCGCAGCGCGGCGGGGTCGATCGCGGCGCGCTCCAGGGCCTCCCAGGAGGTCTCCAGCACGAGACGCTGCTGAGGGTCCATCGCCGAGGCTTCACGCGGGGCGATGCCGAAGAAGCCCGCGTCGAACTCGGCGGCGTCCGGCAGGAAGCCGCCGACCCGCACGTAGCTGCTGCCCGGCCGGTCCGGGTCGGGATCGAACAGGCCGTCCAGGTCCCAGCCGCGGTCCTCGGGGAAGCCGGAGACCACATAGCGCTCGTCGGCGACGAGCTGCCACAGGCCCTCCGGGGATGTGACGCCGCCGGGGTAGCGGCAGCCGATGCCGATGATCGCCACCGGCTCGTCGTCGGCGCGGCCGACGGGCCGCGGCCGGGCCTGGGGCCCATCGCTCCGCTCGCCTGTCATCACCGCGTACAGATGCCGGGCCAGCACCGCCGGCGTCGGGTAGTCGAAGACGATCGCCACCGGCAGGTCCAGTCCGGTGTCCTCGGCCAGCCGCGAGTGCAGCTCGACGGCGGCCAGCGAGTCCACGCCGGCCTCCCGGAAGGGCAGGTCCCGGCGCGGCCGCGGCGCGGCGCCCGGGACGACGGCCTGGAGCACCCGCGCGGTCCGGTCCACCACCAGCTCCAGGAGCAGCCGCTCGCCGTCGGCGGCGGACAGCTCGGCGAGCCGGCGCACCAGCGCCGAGGCACGCTCGGGCGCCGGACGGCCGGCGGCCGCGTCGGAGGTCGGGATGTCGGAGTCTTGCATCGGTATGCTCCTCGGCTTCGGATGCTGAACCAGGTGCGGATTCGGGTGCTGACTCGGATGCGGACCCGGGTGCTGACTTGAGGGCGCACCCGGGTGCGGACTCGGAAGGCGGCTCGTCCCCGCGGATCCCGGGCGCCGCCGGATCACCAGGTGATCGGCAGCCGGGACGGCCCGCGGACGATGACCCCGTACTTCCACTGCACGGCTTGCGGCCCCTCGGCGAAGCGCAGCTTCGGCAGCCGCGCCAGCAGCTCGGCCAGCGACTCCTGGAGCTCCAGCCGCGCCAGCTGGGAGCCGAGGCAGTGGTGCGGACCGTGGCCGAACGCGATGTGCGGGTTGACGGTGCGGGTGAGGTCAAGGCGCCCGGGGTCGGCGAAGACCGCCGGGTCGCGGTTGGCCGCATGCAGCGCCGGCAGCACCGGGTCGCCGGCCCGCACCAGCGTGTCGCCGAACGGCACGTCGACCAGCGCGTACCGGGCGAACATCGCCGCGGTGTTGATCGGGACGTAGCGCAGCAGTTCCTCGACCGCGGTCGGCAGCAGCTCCGGCTCGGCCCGTAGCAGCTCCAGCTGGTCGGGGTGGGTGAGCAGGGTGAAGATGAAACTCGGCAGCGCCGAGGACACGGTCTCCACGCCGCCGGTGAGCAGCCCGGGGCCGGCGATGGAGATCAGCTCGTCCTCGGTGAGCCGGTCGCCCTCGTCGCGGGCCAGCACCAGGGCGCCGAGCAGGTCGTCGGTCGGCTCCTGGCGGCGCTGCGCGATCAGCGCGCCCATGTACTCGGCCAGCGCGTCGCCGACCTGGTTGAGCACGTCGCCCTTGGCGGTGGCGTCGTTGGTCAGCCCCTCGGTCCACTCTCGGAAGACGCCGTGGTCGGCGAACGGCACGCCGAGCAGGTCGCAGATCACGGAGACCGGCAGCGGCCGGGCGAAGTCCTCGACCAGGTCCGCGGTGGACCCGCCGGCGATCATCGCATCGATCAGGCGGGCGGACCGGCCGCGGATGTCCGCGCGCATCCGCTCCACCCGGCGCGCGGTGAACGCCTTGGCCACCAGCTGGCGCAGCCGGGTGTGGTCCGGCGGGTCCATGCCCATGATGCCGTCGCCGGTCAGTTCCCGGCGCATCCGCGGCTGGTCCAGGCCCTGCGCGACGGCCCGGCTGAACCGCGGGTCGGTCAGCACCAGCTTCACGTCGTCGTACCGGGTGGCCAGCCAGGCCGGCTCGCCGAACGGCAGCCGCACCCGGCTCATCGGCTCGGTGGCCTGCAGCTGCGAGTACGTCTCGGAGACGCTGATCTCGTGCATGTCGAACGGGTAGTCGCGGGTCACGGGTGCGGCGGCCGTCATCGCGGCGCTCCCTCCAGGGTCGGGGGTCCCGGGTCCGGCTCGGCGAGCCGGAGGGCGGGTTCGGATGCGAGGTCGGGCCGGTCGTAGGCGTCCCGGACATAGGACAGGGCGGACATCAGCGCGGCGGAGGTGACCGAGCGGCGGCCGCCGGCGGCGGTGCCCGGCGGCAGCGGCAGGTCGCCGGTGTCGGCCCAGCGCAGCCGGCCGTCGGTGTCGATGAAGCTGCGGGTCCGGCCGGCGTTGTCCGGGTGCAGGCAATACGGCACGTCGAGCAAGCCCCGCTTGAAGGCCGCGGACAGCGCCCGGCCGAGGTCGGCGTCGCAGTCCAGGACGGCGTGGACGAGCTGTGCGGCCTCGGCGTAGACCTCACCGCCGTCGGTGGCCCGGGTGCCCGGGCCGGCTTCGAGGTGCGTCGCGAGCGCCGCGCCGTCACGCCGATCCGTCAGCGACCGCGCGACGGCGCCGGCGAATTCCAGGGCTGCGACGTTCTCCTCGACGGTGGGGATCCGGTAGGCCTCGGCCTCGGTCTTGACGATCAGCCGCTCGGCGCCGGTGTCGACGGCGAGTTCGACCGCCCGCGCCAGCAGCCGCCGCGCGCCGCCGGGCGTCCGCGGGTACAGGCCCATGTACGTGTAGACGACGATGTGGCAGTCGGCGTCCGGCAGCAGCTCGGCGCACAGCCGGCGCAGCGCGTGCACGGCCTCCCGGTCCTGCGCCATGTTCGTCTGCTGGGCGTAGCTGACCGACAGGGACCTGATCCCCTCGCCGTGGAAGAACATCGCCTCCAGGACGCTGACCGCGACCAGCAGGCTCGGCGGGCACAGCTGGCCGAGCAGGCAGCCGCCGAACGACTCCAGATGCGGCTCCGCTCCGAGGTCCTGCGCGCGCAGCAACTCGTGACAGCCGGCGCGCCAGTTGCGCACCGACTCGTCGAGCGGCGTGCGGCCGTAGGGCAGGCAGTAGGAGACCGGGCCGCCTTCGCTGGCGTGCAGCCCGGCCGCCACCAGGGCCTGGAAGATGGGCTGCGGCTGCGCCGAGCCGTGCCGCACCTGGACCGGGAAGTCGTCGCTCGCGAGACCGTCGAGGATGGCTCGGGTGGTCTCGGCCGGGTGGCTGGCGATCGGATAGCCGTTGAGCTCGGTGCCCTCGGCCAGCGCGTTTCGCACCGACTCCAGGTCGCCGAGCCGGGTGAAGCTGTCGACGGTGAGCGTCCCGACGGTCGCCGCGGCGGCGGCCCGGGTCGCGGCCAGACCGGCGCGCATCCGCGCCGGGTCCTCGAAGCCCATGCGCGGCTGGACCACGAGTCCGGCGCCGCTTCCCAGGCGGCGGACCGCGTCAGAGAAGCCCACCGACGGCCCTTCCCGGCAGCACCGCGGCGAAGCCGCGGAAGGCGACCACGGCGTCGGCGCGGTCGTCGAAGACCGCGTCGAACCCGGCGGCCAGCAGCCGCCCGACGCGCTCCTGGCTCTCGGCGCCCCTGACCCCGAGCTTGCCGCCGATCACGATCGGCGTCTCGCCCAGGGCCGGTATGGCCCGCAGCTTCTCCACGACCCGCAGGCCGTCCTGGTAGCCGTGGCCGTTCACGCTGCTGAGCACCACCAAGTCGGGCCGGCGTGCCTGGCACTCGCGGACCAGCAGGTCGTCGGGGACGCAGGCGCCGAGGTTCACCACGTCGTAGCCCAGCTCCTCGACGAGCATCTGCAGGTAGATCAGGTTCCAGGTGTGCGAGTCGGACGCCACCCCGCTCACGATCACGGTGCGCCGGACGGCCTCGGCCGGCCCGGCGGTGCCGACGGGCCCGACGGCGTCGGCCGGATCGGGATGCGGGGTGGGGAGGGAGCCGGAACCGGTCATGGCCGCGCCGGTCCGGCTTCCGCGGGCCCTGATACGGGCTCGCCTGGGCTTCCGGCAGTCTCGGCGGTTCCGGCAGCTCCGGCAGTCCCGGCGGCGACCGCGGTACGGTGCAGCTCCAGCCTGGTCGCCGACACCACCCGGCCGTCGCGCACCGCCACCTCGACCGGCGCCGGCCGGCCGAGGAAGCCGAGCAGGCTCGCGGTGACGCCGTAGGCGCCGACGTTCGGAATGGTCACCGTGTCGCCGGCGGCCAGGTCCGGCAGCGGCACGTCGCGGCCCAGCGTGTCGCCGGGCGTGCACAGCGGGCCGACCAGGCTGGCCTTCCCGGTCGCCGCGCCGTCCGCGACCTCGGCGGCCATCGGCAGCAGCCGGCCGAGGCCGGACAGGCCGCCGACGGCGTTGATCCCGGCGTCCAGGATCACGAAGCCGCGGCCCCGGCTCTCCTTGACGTTCACCACCTGGCTCACCAGCGCCCCGCACCCGCCGACCAGGTACCGGCCGGACTCGCACGACAAGTGCGGCGTCCCGGTCCGCCAGCGCGGCAGGTGCAGGTCCAGCAGCCGCTCCAGGCCGGCCCGCAGCTTCGGGTACTCGGCGCGCTCGCCGGGCACCGCGTAGGGCGAGGCGAACCCGCCGCCGATGTCCAGGAACTCCAGCGGCAGGCCGTGGTCGGCGGACAACCGCGCCGCCAGCTCCACGACCCGGCCGTACTCGTCCAGCAGGCCGTCCTCGTCGCGGGCGTTGCTCATCGTGAAGAAGTGCGCGCCGACGACCCGCGCGCCCGGCACGCGGGTCAGCTCCGGCATCAACGCGGGCAGGGTCTCGGCGTCCAGGCCGAACTGCGACGGCTTGCCCATCATGCGCACGCCGGTGGAGGCGCCGGACTCGGTGGTGTTGATCCGCAGCAGGCACTCCACCGTCACGCCGTGCCGCACGGCGGCGGCGCCGACATGGCGCAGGTCGCTCGGGGACTCGACGGAGAACAGCCGGACGCCGCGGCCGATCGCGTCGTCGAGCTCGCCATCGGTCTTGCCGGGCCCGGTGTAGAGGCAGCGGTCGGCGGCGTAGCCGGCGGCGAGCGCCGCGCTCAGCTCCCCGACCGAGCTGATCTCGGCCCGGATCCGTTCCGGCGCACCCGTTCGGAGCGCCCCGGCGACGTCAGGGTGCGGGTTCGCCTTCACGGCGTAGAAGACGTCGAACTCCTCGGGCAGCACGGCGAGCAGGCTGTCGCGCGCCGCGGTGACGTCGTCGAGGTCGTAGACGTAGCGCGGGGTGCCGTAGTCGGCGGCCGGGTCGGCGTTCCCAGCCGATGCGACTGATGCGACCGACGCAGCCGGCGCGGCCGGCACCGCCTCCTGAGCGAGCCGCGCGGCAAGCTCCCGTGTCGCGTTCTTCCCGTGCGGCGTCAACGGGATCTGGCCGACCACCCGGCACACCGCCGGCACCTTCGCCGGCTCCAGCCGCGCCGCGAGCTCCCTGAGCACCGTGGTCGGCGCGAGGTCGGTCTCGGCGTAGAGCAGGAGGTCGCGGTCCCCCTCCGGCGGGATCGCCGCAGCCGCGCGGACCCCGGGCACGTCCAGCGCGGCGGCCTCGATCTCCAGCACGCTCATCCGGATGCCCTTGCGCTTGAACATGTCGTCGCGCCGGCCCTCGAAGTACAGGTAGCCGTCGGCGTCGAGGTGGCCGTAGTCGCCGGTGTGCAGCCGCAGGGCGCCGGACCCCGGGTCGCGGCGGAACGACTTCGCCGTCAGCTCCGGCGCGCGCCAGTAGCCGGGCATGACGTGCGGCCCCTCGACCACGATCTCGCCGACCGCGCCCACCGGCAGTTCCGCACCGTCCGCGTCGAGGATCAGGACCCTGGTTCCCGGCAGCGGGCGGCCGACCGAGTCCGGCCGGTCCCGGTCCTGCTCCGGCGGCATGACCGAGATGCGCTTGCACTCGGTCTGCCCGAACTGGCGGACCACCCGGGTTCCGGGGAAGGCGGCGTAGAGCTTGGCGATGGTGGGCGCGGGGAGCGCGGCGCCGGTGTTGGTGAACATCCGCACCCGCGAGGTGCCCCGCGGCGCCGGGTCCCGGTCCGCGAGCGTGACGATCATCGAGGCCAGCGACGGGACGATCGGCACCACGGTGGCCCCGACCTCGCGGATCCGGGTGAGCAGCACCAGATCGGACTCGCCGTCGGCGAGCACGATCTCCGAACGGCTCGCCGCGCACATCAGAACCTTGTAGAGGCCGTAGTCCCAGGACATCGGGAAGCGGCAGAAGACCACGTCGTCGGGCCGGTAGCCGAGGGCGTCGACCAGCGCGCCGGTCGCGAACACCACCTCGGCGTGCGGGCCCATCACGCCCTTCGGCGCGGCGGTGCTGCCGGAGGTGTAGATCAGGAAGGCGAGGTCCTGCGGGGTGACGGCCGAGGGCTCGACGCGCACGCCTCGGCCCTGCATCTGCTCGATGGCCGCCCAGGACGCCTCCCGGTCCTCGTCGAGGAGGACCAGCACCGGCTCGGCGTTGTCCACGACCGAGGCGCGGTGGAACTCCTTCATCGTCGGATTGAGCGGCACGAACACCGCACCGAGGCGACAGGCGCCGTAGGTCAGGGCCACGAGTTCCCGGCTGGTCGGCCACTGCACGACGACGCGGTCCCCGACGGTGACCCCGCGCGCGGCCAGCCAGGCGGCCGCGGCGTGGCTGTGGGCGTCGAGTTCGGCGTAGGTCCACCGGCCGCGCGCGTCGCGCACCGCCGGGGAGTCGGGGGCGTGCGCCGCCGCCGCGTCGAGCAGGGAATGGACAAGCATTCCGTTCCGGGAATTCCTCAGACCGTCCAATGCCGCGCTCCCAGCTCGATCGGAGATTATGCGTCCGCAGCCTTTTCCGCCATTGGCACCGGCATTCCACCGCCATCGGCGCACGCATTCACCGGCTGCCGCCGAGTGCCGAAACTACCCGGCGGCCGCGACCGGACAGCACCCCTAGCAGTCCCCTATTCCGGCGGCCGCCAGCGCGGTGAGCGCGGACCGGTCCACTTTCCGGTTGGCGGACAGCGGGAACTCCTCGACGTGCGTGAACCGCCGCGGGATCGCGCCGTCCGGCAGCAGCGCCCGCAAGCCCCGGACCAGGTCCACGGCCGGCACCGGGTCGCCGGTGTAGAAGGCCACGAGCACGGTGCCGCCGGCCGTCGGCGCCCCGACCGCCACCGCGTCCCGGACCCCGCACGCCCGCAGCGCGTGCTCGACCTCGGCCGGCTCGATCCGCCAGCCCTGGACTTGGATCTGCGAGTCCAGCCGGCCCAGGTAGGCCAGGTCGGAGCCGCCGGAGCTACCGGAACTGCCGGAACTGCCAGAAGCGCCGGAGCTACCGGAACGGATCCACCGCGCGCGGTCCCCGGTGCGGTAGAAGCGGCGGCCGTCCCGTTCCAGGAACCGCCCCGCGCCGTCGGCCGCCTCCAGATAACCGGGCGTGAGCTGGGGGCCGGCGATGCAGAGCTCGCCCTCGTCGGCCGCCGGCTCCCCGTCCGCGCCGAGCAGCAGCACGTCGTGCCCGTCGTGGACGGCGCCGATCGGCACCACGCCGTTGACCGCCAGCTCCGGCGTCTCGGTGTCCGACCACCGGTAGGCCGAGACGGTCACGGTGAGCTCGGTCGGGCCGTACAGGTTCTCCACGATCGAGCCCGGCGCCGCCCGCCGCCAGTCGGCGGTGTCCCGGCAGGTCAGCGCCTCGCCGGCGAAGAAGCTCCAGCGCAGTCCGGGCAGCGCGCCGGCGGCCAGGCCGCCGGTGCGGCGCACCAGGTCGATGGCGCTCGGCGTGGAGAACCAGACGGTCACGCCGCGCTCGGCCAGGAACTCCGGCAGCGCGCGGAAGGCCTGCGGCGGAACCGTGGTGAACTCCGCGCCCGCGCCCCAGGCACAGAAGAGGTCGAACACCGAGCAGTCGAAGTTCAGATCGAAGACCTGCGAGAACACGTCTGAGGGGCCGAAGTCGTAGCGGGCGTCCAGGAGGGAGAAGTAGTGCGCGAAGGAACCGTGGGTGAGACGGACGCCCTTGGGCCGACCGGTGGAGCCGGAGGTGAACAGGACGTAAGCCAGGTCGTCCGCCGCGACGGGCCGGGGTTCGGTGAGCGCCGCGGCCGGGTCCACCTTCAATGCGGCGTAGGGCAGGTCATCAGCCTGCGCGATCCCGTCCGTGCCGACGACGAGCACCGCCAGGCCGTCGCCGGCCGCCGCCAGCGCGAACTCGGCCGGTGCGCAGTGCCGGTCGGCGATCACCACGTCCACCTCGGCGGCGGCGGCCATCTGGGCCAGCCGGCCGACCGGGAAGTCCGGGCGTAGGGGCACCACCGCGGCCCCGGCGAACAACGCGGCGAGGATCGCGGCGTAGGCGTCGGACCCCTTGCGGGCGAAGACGCCGACGGTGCGCGCCTCGTTCGCGACCAGCGTGCCGGCCCACAGCAGGGCTCGTTCACACAGCCGGCGGTAGGTCCACACCTCATCGCCGTCGCGCACCGCGATCCCGTCCGGCGCCGCGGCCAGTCCGCGCAGGAATCGGGCCGGAAGCGCGTGCTCTGTCAAGAATTCCATGTCGCCTCCGAGGGCCAGGAATAGGGGTTCGCATTCGTCGACCAGAAAGGATGCCGTGAGTAGAGTCGGCACCATGTGGGATGAGCGATTCGAAGAATCCGTACGCCGCTTTCTGCCATATCTGCCCGCCGAGGAGGAACTCGGCGCCGACGCCCCGCTGCGGGATTTCGGCCTCGACTCCCTCGCGACCGTCGAACTGCTCTCCGTATTGGAGGACGCCTACGACATCCGGTTCCGCGACGAGGCCCTGTCGCTCGCCACGTTCGAGACGCCCGAGGTGCTCTGGAAGACGCTGTCGCGGATGCGAGCGCAAGGCGAGGCGTAGGGCCTCACGGCGCGGCCGCGCCCCGGCGGCGCGGCTGCATCGCCAGCCGCGGATCGACGGCGAGCACCTCGAAGGCGTTCCGGGTCACCGGGACCCGGCCGAACATCCCGTCCGCCCCGGCCACGCACAGCCGGCCCACGCCGGCCCGCCGCAGCCCGGCGACCACGTCCGGCCAGCGCACCGGCCGGACGAAGCTGTCGAGCAGCATCGCGCGCACCGCCTCGCCGTCGGTGGCCTCGGAACCGTCCTGGTCGGCCAGCACCGGGATCTTCGGGTCCCGGAACTCCAGGTCCCCGATGACCTCGTCCTCGCACTTGCGGCGCAGTGAGCCGAACGCACTCGAGTGCATCGGCGGGCGCATCGTGTAGAGGTTGAGGCCCCCGAGGCCCCGGACGGCGTCCGAGAGCGCATCGAGGTTCCGCTCGTGGACCGTGATCATGTGGAAGTCGTCGTCGACGCGGCAGGAGACGTCGTACCAGAGTCCCTGCTCCTCCCAGTGCGACAACACCTCGCCGTGCAGCCGCTCCCAGGGCGTGCGCACGAAGGAGTGCGTGACCAGATCCGTGTGCTCGGTAGCGAAGTATTCCTCGAGGATCCGCGCGAGCCGGGCCGTCATCCACACGGCCTCCTCGAACGGCAGGGTCTGCACGAACGCCGTCAGCGGCTTCTCGCCGAAGCTCGGCCCGACGGCGACGTCCGGCTCGACGCCGAACTCCCGGCCGGCCCATTCGGCCAGGGCGAGGCAGTTCACGAAGAAGGCCACCTGCGCGTATTCGGAGTAGTCGCCGGGGGTCTGGCCGAACCGGTCCACCAGCGGGTAGCCGAGCCGCGCGTCGGCGGCCGCCACCAGCTTGCGCGCGACGGGGTTGACGAGCATGAACCGGCCGACGTCGGCGAAGTTCGCCGGGCCCATGCCCGGGAAGACGATCCCGGTGCGCGTCCGGTCCGGCTCCGGCTCCGGCGCCGCCTGCCCGGCCATGTCAGTCTCCTTCTTTCTCGGGCTCCAGGCCCGCCAGGAAGCCCACCAGGACCTTGCGGAACTTCTCGGGCTCCTCCAGGTGCGGCACGTGGCTGGAGTCCTCGAACACCTCCGCGCGCACGTCGGGGATGAGGTCCAGGAACGGCTGGACGGTCGCCGGGGTGGCCTCGTCGTGCCGGCCGGACAGCACCAGCGTCGGGACCTCGATGGCGGCCAGATGCTCGACCACGGACCAGTCCTTGAGGCTGCCGACCACGTGGAACTCGCTGGGGCCGTTCATCGCGGCGTAGACCGTCGGGTTGTCCGACATCTCCATCCAGGACGCGAGGTAGTCACGCGGCCAGGGGTCGAGCAGGCAGACGTGCCGGTCGTAGAACACCCGCATGGCGCTGAGGTACGCCTCGTCGCCGGTGGTGCCGGCCGCCTCGTGGGTCCGCAGCACCTCGTCCACGCCCGGCGGCAGCCCGGCCCGCAGCACCGCCATCTCGCGCAGCCACAACGGATACGAGGCTGGCGAGTCGGCAACCACCAGAGCGCGCAACCCGGCCGGCCGCCCGGCGGCATGCCGTGCGGCGAGCATGCCGCCCCAGGAGTGGCCGAGCAGCACGTAGTCGTCGGCAACGCCGGTGTGCCGCAGCAGGTTGTCGAGCTCGTCGAGGAACAGCTGCGGGGTCCAGAACCCCGGGTCCGCGTCGGGCAGCCGCGTGGAGCCGCCGCCGCCGAGCTGGTCGTAGTGCAGCACCGGCCAGCCGAACGCCGCCAGCTCGGCCAGGTTCAGCAGGTAGTCGTGGGTGCTGCCGGGGCCGCCGTGCGCCACGACCAGCGTCGGCCGCCGGCCGCCGGGGACCCCGGTCATGCGGTACCACGTCCGATGTCCGGCGAAGGGCGCCCAGCCCTTCGCTGTAGGCTTCACCGCCACGCTCGCGCCTCCTGTCCCGGCGGCGTCCACGCGCCGTCAGCCCATGTCTAGCCGCCGCACCGGCGACCGGACCAGCCCCTTAGGGGTACCCCAGAGGGCTGCGAGGGCCGGCGGACGGACCCGCGAACCGGTGGTGCGCACCCCTATTCCGGGCGCGCGGCGCTGCGCACCGGACCGTGCCGGTGGGAAGGTGGGCCGTGCTGGAGTCGCAGGCTTCGAAGACCTGGCAGCCGCCGGGCGGCCCCGGCAGCCACCGGCGCAGCCTGCCGACCCGGCGTTCCCCCTCCCCGAGCCGCTGGAGGCCGGCCGTGCGCGTGATGTTGATGGTTTTCCCGACCCGGACGCACATCTACAGCATGGCCCCGGTCGGCTGGGCCCTGCGGGCGGCCGGCCACGAGGTCCGCTACGTCGGGCCGCGCAACCCCGCCGAGGTGGAGTCGTTCCTGGAGACCGGCCTGGACACGATGTGGTTCGGCGAGGACTTGGACATCGCACGGCACCGCAAGCTGGGCCAGGTCGGCGGCGAGGACCCGATGGACAGCGAGTTCATGCTGTCCGAGACCCGCTCGGAGGTGATGACGGACGACTACGTCCGGTCGGTGTACGAGATGTGGTCCGGGGTGTATCAGTGGGCCGCGCCGGAGCCGCTGCTGGAGGAGCTGCTGCGGTTCGCCCGCTCCTGGCGGCCCGGCCTCGTGGTGTGGGATCCGATGATCTATGCCGGGCCGCTGATCGCCGAGGCGGTCGGGGCGGCGCACGCCCGCATGCTCTACGCCGCCGACCAGTCGGCCCGCATCTACTATCAGCACGCGGAGATGCTGGCGCGGCCCGGCTACCGCGGCCCCGGTGACGACCCGTTGCAGGACTGGATGACCGACTGGCTGCGCCGGCACGGCGCGGACTGGAACGAGCGGGCCCGGCACGGAATGGTCACGATCGACCCGTCGCCCGCCTGCATCCGCCACGACCTGCCGACCGAGACCATCCCGGTGCGGTTCGCCCCGGTCAACCGGCCGATGGCGGTGCAGCCCTGGGTGGTCGAGCAGCCGGACCGCCCCCGGATCTGCCTCACCCTCGGCGTCTCGAACCGCCAGGTGTACGGACACGAGGAGACCTCGGTCGCGGCGCTGCTCGACGGCCTGTCCGAGCTCGACGTCGAGGTGGTGGCCACGTTGAACGCCGGCCAGCTGGCCTCGGTGCCGAACGTGCCGGACAACGTCCGAGCCGTGGACTTCGTGCCGATGAACGAGCTGCTCGCGACCTGCTCGGCCATCGTCCACCAGGGCGGCGGCGCCACCATCGGCAACGCGGTGGTCAACGGGGTCCCGCAGCTGATCGTCCCGGGCACCACCTGGAGCGAGCGGGCCTCGGCGCTGGCCCTGGAGCAGCGCGGCAACGGCCTGACCCTGGACCTGGCCGACGTCACGCCGGCCGGCGTGCGCGACCGCGTGGCCCGGATGATCGCCGAACCCTCCTTCGCCCGCGCCGCCGCCGAGGTCCGGGACGAGATGGCGGCCACGCCGACGATCAACGACATAGTGCCGCGCCTGGAGGCTTTGACATCATGTCTCTGAGATATCCGTGGCCCGGAGGGACATCATGCGCGTCGTCATCGCCGAAGACCTCGCCCTGCTCAGAGACGGCCTCGTCCGCCTGCTGACGGCCAACGGGTTCGAGGTCGCCGCCGCCGTGGACGACGGCCCGCGGCTGCTGGACGCGCTCACCGAGCACCGCCCCGACATCGCCGTGGTCGACGTGCGCCTGCCTCCGACCTTCCGCGACGAGGGGCTGCGGGCCGCGATCCAGGCCCGCAAGCAGAACCCCGGACTGCCGGTGCTGGTGCTGTCCCAGCACGTCGAGCAGCTTTACGCCGGGGAACTCCTGCACGGCTCCGCCGGCGGCGTCGGCTATCTGTTGAAGGACCGGGTCGTGAACGTCGCGGAGTTCGTCGAGTCGGTGCGCACCGTCGCCCGCGGCGGCACCGCCCTGGACCCGGAGGTGGTGTCCCAGCTGCTGGCGCGCCGCGGCAGCGGGGACCCGGTGCACCGGCTGACCTCGCGCGAGTCCGAGGTGCTGGCGGAGATGGCCCAGGGCCGGTCCAACGCCGCGATCGCCGAGCGCATGCACATCACCGAGAAGTCCGTCGCCAAGCACAACAACAACATCTTCGCCAAGCTCGGCCTGCCGCCTTCGGAGGACGACAACCGGCGGGTGCTGGCGGTACTGGCGTATCTGGACTCTACGGGGAGATGAGCCGGAGATGAGCGCAGACCGGATAGCGAGCACAGGCCTGACAGCAAGCACAGGCCCGAGAGCAAACACAGACCTGACAGCGAGCACAGACTTGACGAGTACAGACCTGACAGCCGGAGCGGCCCGCGTGTGGGCGGTGAGCGACCTGCATGTGGCGCACCCCGACAACCGCGCCATCGTGGACCGGCTGCGCCCCGGCCACCAGGACGACTGGCTGATCGTGGCCGGCGACGTGGGTGAGCTGGCGGCGGAGGTCGTCGCCGCCCTGGAACTGCTGGCCGACCGGTTCGCGAAGGTGATCTGGACCCCGGGCAACCACGAGCTGTGGACCCACCCGAAGGACCCGGTTCAGCTGCGCGGCGAACACCGCTACCGCCACCTGGTCGAAAGCCTGCGTGCCCGGGGCGTCGTGACGCCGGAGGACGAGTATCCCCTCTGGACGGGGCCCGGTGGCCCGGTCGTGATCGCCCCGCTGTTCGTGCTCTACGACTACAGCTTCCTGCCGGAGGGCGCCCACGATCAGGCCTCGGCCCTGGCGATCGCCGAGGCGGCCGGTGTCGTCTGCACCGATGAGTTCCTTCTGCACCCTGATCCGCATCCCAGCCGCGCGGACTGGTGCCGGGCCCGCGTGGCCTATTCGCAGGCCCGGCTGGGCGAGCTGGACCCGGACCTGCCGACCGTGCTCGTGAACCACTATCCGCTGGTCCGGGAGCCGACAAGAGTCCTGTACTACCCGGAGTTCGCCCAGTGGTGCGGCACCGAGGCGACCGCCGACTGGCACAAGCGCTACGGTGCGACGGACGTGGTCTACGGCCACCTGCACATCCCGCGCCGCACCGTTTATGACAACGTGCGCTTCACCGAGGTCTCCCTCGGCTATCCCCGCGAATGGCGGCGGCGGCCGCCGGCCGAACCGCTGCGCCAGATCCTGCCGACGCCGGCGCCGACCCTGGGGGAACGACTGTGATCAGCGGGATCCTGCCGGCCGAGGTGGTGTCCATGGAGTCGACCACTGACATGGACGACTTGTTTCCGCAGGAGGCCGCTCTGATCGCCCGGGCGGTAGAGAAGCGGCGCCTGGAGTTCGCGACGGTGCGCTGGTGCGCCCGCAAGGCGCTGGCCGATCTGGGCTACCCGGCCGGGCCGATCCTGCCGGGGCCGAAGAACGAGCCGCTGTGGCCGGACGGTGTGATCGGCAGCCTGACGCACTGCGACGGGTACCGGGCCGCGGCGGTGGCGCGCGCCGGGCGCCTCGCGGCGATCGGGATCGACGCCGAGCCGCACCGGGAGCTGCCGGGCGGCGTGCTGGCGATGGTGGCCCGGCCCGAGGAGATTCCGGCGCTGGCCGAGCTGCGGACCCGGTATCCGGCGACGCACTGGGACAAGGTGCTGTTCAGCGCCAAGGAGTCGGTGTACAAGGCCTGGTTCCCACTGGCGCGGCGGTGGCTGGACTTCCAGGACGCGACGCTGCGGTTCGATCCGCGGGAGCAGACGTTCGTGGCGGAGCTGCACCAGGTCGGGCCGGTCGTGGGCGGAACAGCGCTGAGCCGGATGAGCGGACGGTTCACCGTCGGCGGCGGACTGGTGGTGACGTCGGTCGTGGTCGAGGGCGGAGCCGGCGACGCGGCAGTTCGCCGCGCGCCGGCCCTTTGACCCTGTTGAGCCTCGTTGAGCCCTGTTGAGCCTCACACCGCCGCGACCGCCTCCGCGGCCGGCACCCGGGTGGCCCGGGCCGCCGCGCCCACGTTCGCGACCAGCGTCAGCACCAGGACCGCCGCGGCGACCACGACATAGATCAGCGGCCCCGCGCTGCCGATGCTCGCGCCCTTGGTCCCCAGCGTGAACGGCAGCACGCCGGCGACCGCCGCGACCGTGCCCAGCACCAGCGCGGTGAGCCCGGTGACCAGGCTCTCCATCGCGACCATGCGCAGCACCTGGCCGCGGGTCGAGCCGACGAGGCGCTGCTGGCCGAACTCGCGGCGGCGGAAGGCGGTGGTGGTGATCGCGATGTTGAGCAGGGCCACCGCGGCGAACACCGCGATCATCGCGACGATGACGAAGTTCAGCGTGTTCACGCCCCGGTCGTCGGCGGTCTGCGTGACGCCGGTCGCCTTCAGCGCCAGGGTGCGGATCCGCTGCAGATACATCGAGCCGGCGGCCAGGCCGGTGAGCAGCACCGCCGGCATCAGGGCGCCGGCCAGGTGGTTCGAGCGCTGGCGCAGGTTGAGATAGGCCAGGTAGCCGCCGCTGCCGCCGGTCGCGCGCAGCGGCTGGCCGAACACCAGGCCGGCGCGGCGCAGCAGCGCCGGGGCGAAGACGGCCAGGGCGATCGAGGTCCAGACGATGCCCTCGCCGGCCAGCGACATCGAGACGAAGCCCTTGTTCTTGAACACGGTGCCGGACAGCACTCCGGCGTCGACGCCCACGACCAGGAAGATCAGGCCCCAGACGATGCGCTTGCGGCTCAGGCGGGAGTCGTCGGCGGAGGCCGACACCAGGGCGTCCTTCGTGCTCTGCCGCGCGGCGCGGCGGGCCGCGATGGCCGCCGCGACGCAGCCGGCGACGAAGGCGTCGCCGAGCCCGAAGGCCAGCGCCATCGGCCCGAACTTG
Organism: Catenulispora sp.; assembly: GCA_013362315.1. Lineage (GTDB taxonomy): Bacteria > Actinomycetota > Actinomycetes > Streptomycetales > Catenulisporaceae > Catenulispora. The sequence goes on from JABFWL010000388.1 coordinate 18,588, forward strand.
TAGGTGATGCCGTCGGCGACCTCGTGCGCGTGGGTCAGGGCGGTCAGCAGGAGGCGTCCGGCGAAGTAGGCGGGAACGACGGCCAGCGCCGCCGCGAGCCCGCTGACCACCGTGGCCTCGCCGACGACCATGCGGCCCACCTGCTTCGGGGTGGCGCCGGCCGACTTCAGCAGCGCGATCTCGGAGGCGCGCTGGCGCACCGACAGGCCCAGGGTGGCCGCGACGCCGAAGGCGACCACGACCACGCCCCAGCCGCCGACCACGTAGGCGATGGTGGTGAGGGAGTTCTTGTCGTCGTGCGAGACGCCCGCGCCGCCGGCGGTGTCGAGCAGCGAGGCGAACGCCATCAGCAGCGCCGCGCCGAGGAAGACGTTCAGGAAGCTCGCGGCGAAGCCGCCGACGCGGTGCCGGAGCGAGGACAGGGCCAGTCGGAACACGGCTCAGACCTCCGCCTCGGCCGCACGCCGGTCGACCTCGTCGGCCAGCCGGGTCATCCGGTCGGCCACCGCGACCGCTGTCGGGCCGGGCAGCCGGTCCACCAGGCGGCCGTCCATCAGGAACAGCACGGTGTCGGCGTGCGCGGCGGCCACCGGGTCGTGGGTCACCAGCACCACGGTCTGGCCGTGGGTGCGCACCGCCTGGTCCAGCAGCCGCAGCACGGTCTGCGCCGAGCGGCTGTCCAGGGCGCCGGTGGGCTCGTCGGCGAACAGGATCTCCGGGCTGGTGACCAGCGCGCGGGCGATCGCCACCCGCTGCTGCTCGCCGCCGGAGAGCTGCGCCGGGCGGTGGTCGCCGCGGTCGGCCAGGCCCACCTGGGCCAGCACCGCGTCGCGCCGGTCGGCGCTGATCCTGCGGCCGGCCAGCTTCGCCGGGAGCGTGACGTTCTGCTTCACCGTCAGCGCGGGCATCAGGTTGTAGTGCTGGAACACGAAACCGACGCGGCCGCGCCGGAACTTCGTCACCGCGGCCTCGCTCCCGGCCGGCATCGGCTGCCCGCCGATGAAGACCCGGCCGGAGGTGGGCCGGTCCAGGCCCGAGGCGCACTGCAGCAGTGTGGTCTTGCCCGATCCGGAGGGGCCCATGATCGCGGTGAACGTGCCGCGCACCAGGGTCAGGTCCACCGAGTCCAGGGCGGTGACCGTTCGGGACCCGGTCTGGAAGACCCGGCTCACGGCCTCGAGCCGCAGCGCTGCGGCCGCCTCGGCCGAGGCCGGGGGGGCGGTCCTGCTCATGATCTCTCCTCGCTGAATCGGTGCTCTATATCGGTGCTCTGTATCTCATCCAGGGTGACGGCCGCGGTCCCGAAGCACACGGGTCCTAGCACCCCCTTAATTGCGGGGTGCTAGGACCCGTGAGAACGGGCGCCGCGCCGATCACAATGGAAATCCGCACCGGGTCCCAGCCCCGGATGCGGTCGGGATGACAGCGAGCGGGAGGCACCGAGCATGAAGCGTGAAGGTTTCGGCGGGCGGATGCGCGGCCTGGTCCGCGCCGCCGGACGCGGCCTGCTGCAGTCCGTCCTGGCGCTCGCGCCGGGCATCCCGCTGTTCGTGGCGTCGATCGTGTCGATGGTCTACATCCCGCTGGGCGTCGGCCTGTTCCTGGCCCCCGCCGCGCTGGCGGGCGTCCGCGCCAACGCCGAGCGCCAGCGCCGCTGGGCCGCACGCTGGTCGGGCGTGACGATCCCGAGCCCCTACCGCCCGCTGCCGCGCGAGGCCACGGACCCCGGCTTCATCGCGCGGGTGCGCCGCGTCCGGTGGCTGCTGACGGACCCCGCGACGTGGCGCGACCTGCTGTGGACCATCACCAACGTGCCGGTGGGCCTGGTCCTGGGGCTGATCCCGGCCTGCCTGCTGGTGTACGGGCTCGGCGGCTGCCTGGTCTCGCCGTGGCTGTGGATCGCGAGTGGCAGCATCTACTGGCCGCTCTCCATTCCGCTCGGCACAGTCAGCCTGGCAGCCGGGATCGCGATCGGCCCGGCGGTGCTGAAGGGGCACGCCGTGTTCTCAGCCGCGCTGCTGTCCCCCACCCCCGGCCAGTTCACCCACCGCGTGAACCACCTGGCCGAATCCCGCTCCCACGTGGTCGACGCCTCCGCCGCCGAGCTACGCCGCATCGAACGCGACCTCCACGACGGCGCCCAGGCGCGCCTGGTCTCCCTCGGCATGAACATCGGCCTGGCGGAGCAACTCATCGGCGACGACCCCAAAACGGCCCGCTCCCTCCTGGCCGAGGCCCGCTCCTCCAGCACCGAGGCCCTCCGGGAGCTCCGCGACCTGGTCCGCGGCATCCACCCCCCGATCCTGGACGAACGCGGCCTCGACGGCGCCGTCAAGGCCCTGGCACTCACCGTGCCGCTACCGGTCGAGGTCCACATCAGCATCGACGAGCGGCCGCCGGCCCCAGTGGAGTCCGCGGTGTACTTCGCCGTCACCGAGGCCCTGGCGAACACGGTCAAGCACAGCTCTGCCACCCGCGCCTGGATCCAGGTCCAGGTCGACGAGACCGGGCTGGTCGCCATCGTCGGCGACAACGGGATCGGCGGCGCCGACCCGGCGGGCGCTGGGATCCAGGGCGTGGAGCGGCGGCTGGAGGCGTTCGATGGGACGACTGCTGTGACGAGCCCGGTCGGGGGGCCGACGACGGTGACTTTTACGCTGCCGCGGAGTTGGTGAGGGTCTTGGCGACAGTCAAAG
>JABFWL010000367.1 GCA_013362315.1 Catenulispora sp.
CTCCCGCGGCGCGCTGGCCCCGTTCCCGCCGCCCGGCGGTGGACCCCACGGCGGTGGGCCGCCGCAGGGGGGGCCACCGCCGGGCGCGGTCACCGAGATCGACGGCGTCCGCCTCGGTGTCCGCCCGCCGTTCGGCGATCCGCGCACCAACTACGTCCTCGACGGCGAGGGCTGGCCCGCCGGGGCGACCATCAAGGTCACCTTCCTCGACGCCGCGGTTCCCCCGGCCCAGGCGGTCACGGACAGCTCCGGCGCCTTCAGCGTCATCCTCGATCAGGGCACTGGCGCCGTGGTACTGCCGGACGGACGCTTCCACGTGCGCGCCTCGTCCGGCTCGATCTCCGAGACGGTGACCTTCGTGGTGGGACCGCCGCTGAACCCCTGAGCGCGGTTCAGTCGAGCAACTTCGAAAGCTGATTCCCGTAGTCGGCCGGCAGGTTCCCCTCGGTGCGCAGCTCGGTCAGGAACGCCGCGTTCTCGCTGGCCGTCAGGACGTCGAGCGTGACGGCGTCCAGCCCCTCGGTGACGTGAGCGGGCAGCTTCGGGATCGCCGGCCCGCTCAACGTCATGCGCGGCCGCTTGCCCAAGGCCGAGGTGAGCCGGCCGACGGCGCCGCGCACAGTCCCGCCCGCCGTCCCGCGAACGTTCTCACGCACAGCTCCGTCTGCCCGGTCGAACAACGGCAGCCGGGGACGCATCTCCATGCCGGTCGGCTGGATCTCGTCCAGCGCCAGCCGCCAGGTCGCCGCGTCCGCGCGGCGGCCGGCGGCGGCCGGCAGCAGCGGCGCCACCTCGGTCATCAGCTCTTGCGGACCGGCCGACAACGCCGACAGCGCCTTGGCGATGACCGCGGCGGCGTCGGCCAGGGCCAGGTTGCCGACCGCCGGGTCCGGGTCGTCGCGCAGGAGGTCGACCGCGTGGGAAGCCGGGACACCGGCGACGCCGGTCTCCAGCGCGGTCCCGGCGGACGGCCGCAGCGCCGTCATCAGCGCCCGCGTGCCGTAGCGGGGCACGCCGTCGATGACGACCACCGTGAGGTCCTGATCCGTCGCCTCGATGAGCGTCCGATACGGATCGCCGGACGTGCCGGTGACCGCGGTGACGTCGGCCTTGAATCCGGCCGCGAGCGTGCCCAGCGCCCGATCCCAGCGCAGGATCCGCGCCGCGTCGCAGGTCGCCATCGCGACCAGGTCGGCGTCGGTGAAGACGCCGCCGGCCGCGGCGTTCGCCAGCTGCGCGGCCTTCAACTCGCCGAGCAGGCCCTTGCTGCCCGAGACCGACCAGTCCGAGCCGAGGCCCAGCGTCAGCCCGGCCCGCTTGGCCGCGGCGACGTCGGCGGTGCCGCCGTACAGCAGCAGGTTCGACAGCGGCGACCAGACCATCGCCGCGCCGTTGTCGGCCATTCGGGCGAAGTCCTCCGGCTGCAGCGCCGTGCAGTGGATGCCGACCAGGTTCTCGGTGATCGCCCACTTGCCCGGCGCGTATTGCAGCGCCAGGAAATGCTCGCGGGCGGCGGTGTCCACGCCCTCGGCGAGGTGCAGCAGCAGCCGTTTGCCCTGGTTGAGCCGGGCCAGGAAGCGCTGCGCGTCGGCGGCGTCCACGTCGGCGATCCGCGAGACCGCCTCGGGCAGCGCCGGGTCGCCGGTGGACTCCACGGTGCGGACCACGCCCTGGTACAGCCGCCGGGCGCCGGCGTCGCTGAACAGCGCGATGCCCTGGCTGGTGGTGGTGCCGTTGACCAGGGCCTTGGCCTCGACGTAGCGGACCACGGCGGGCATCAGCTCGGCGCTTTGGCCCAGCACCGTCATCGGACCGGTGACCAGCCGGTGGTAGTCAGGGTTCGATGACCCGCCCCACTGCCCGCGGTTGCCGTACTTCTTCGGGACCTGCCACAGCGGCAGGACGTTGTAGGGGAGGTGGTTGTGCAGCTCGATGAGGCCGGGGAACAGAGTGGCGCCGGTCTGCACCGCGGTGAGATCGGCGCACGACTCCGGCGGCGGCGCGGCGGCCGGCCGGACGGCGGTGATCAGGCCGTGCTCGATGTAGACGACTCCGTCGTCCAGCACGGTCCGGCCCGTATCCATCACGACCACGCGCCCGCGCAGCGCGAAGCGGGATCCGGTCGGCGGGATAGCTGGCATGGCGTCGCCCTCCTCGGTGTGCGATCACCTCGCCGGATGTTCCCGGCAACCGTAGTCTACCGGCTATAACGACAAAAGCGTGATAGAGAGGGCAATTCCTGCCCAGTTCAGCCGAGACATCAGGAGCGATCCCATGACACAGGACTTCGATCCCGGATATCCGCCCCCCTACGCCGCGCTGGTCGCCGCCTACCCGGGCCCGGACGTGTTCCCGGCGACGGACTTCCGCATCGAGTGGGGGCCGATCTTCCACCGCGGACGGCTCGACGGCACGGCGCGCGTGCTGGTCATCGGCCAGGACCCGGCGCAGCACGAGACCATCGCCCGCCGGATCCTCATCGGCACCGCCGGGCACCGCTTCCAGGGCTTCCTGGCGAAACTCGGCATCACGTCCAGCTACGTGCTGATCAACACGTTCCTGTATTCGGTCTACGGGCAGGGCGGCGGCACCAAGCACGCCCAGGACCCGGCGATCGCCGCCTACCGGAACGAGTGGCTGGACGCGCTGGTCGGGAACAACCCGATCGAGGCCGTGATCGCGCTTGGGAGCCTGGCCGACACCGCGTATCAGACCTGGCACGCCACGCCGACCGGCAAGCAGTACACCGGTGCGTATCGCCACATCCTGCATCCCACGTATCCGGACAGCGCGGCCGCCTCCACCGGCAAGCCGGAGGCAGAGCTCATGGCGCAACTGCTCACCGACTGGAACGCCGGGCTGGACGTCCTGCATCCGGCGATCGCGCACCCGGACACGCCCACGCCGCTCGTGCACTACGGCACCACGCTCACCGCGGCGGACCTCGTTGAGATCCCGGCTGCGGATCTGCCGGCCGGGTGCCCGGCGTGGATGCGCTCGGCGGAGCCGTGGGCGCAGCGGACCGGGGCCACGGCCGCCGAAAAGCGCGCGACGATCACGGTGAGCATCCCGGCCGACGAGCGGCCGTTCTGAGTGGGCGATCCGGCCCACGAACGGCTGTTCTAAGCGGCGCCGGCCTCGTTGGGTAGAGGCTGGCGCCACAGGCCCACTTCAGGCTCGCCTCACAAGCTCGCCAGGTCAGCCTTCAACATCGCGACGTCCAGCCCGCCGATCTTCCCGGCCTGCTGGTACTCCTCCGAGAGGATCACCCAGGCCTCGTCGCCGTAGACCGACCACCAGTCCCAGGTCATCTTCTGCACCGCGCCCCAGGTGACGCAGTACATGAACTTGTCGTCGTAGCCGAGGATCGGTATGGCGTGGCCGCCCTCGATCGGCTCACTCTGCCAGCCGGCCTCCAGCGCCCAGGGGCGTTCCTCGGCGAACTGGGTCTGGGCGTTCTTCGGGATCTGGACACCGACGTAGACGCCCCCGAAGTAGGCGACGGCCTGCTTGAGGCCTTCCAGCGAGTGCACGCTGACCGGGGCGTAGCCGACGATCTTCGTCTCCCACAGCCCGTCGCGCATCCAGTCCTGCAGGACGCGCGACTCCACGAGCCCGGTGTCCTTGCCGTGGCTGAGCTTCAGGTACTGCGCGATGACCTCGGCGTCGGCCGGCACCGGCAGCTCGATGCCGGTCTGCGCGTTCCACGCCTGGATCATGTGCGCGGCGGCGGCCATCGTGCAGTCGCCGTACTGGTCGTTGCCGTCCATCGGGAAGCCGCCGTCGACGGGCGTGGCGTGGTCCACCGCCTCCGGCGCCTTCGGAAGCGGAGCGGTGGCGTAGTAGTGCAGGTCCTTCAGCGCCACCGGGAACTGAGGTCTGAGTTTGCCCAACATACCGACTGTTCGGGTCATGATCCCTCCTCCTCGAGGATCCGATCGGGCAGGTCAGTGCCCCAGAGCGGATCTGACTTCCATTCCATCGCCGGAGGCCGGAGGGGACGCTCGGCACTGGGCCGTTCAGGGGAGCTGGCGCGTTTTCTTCCGGACCATCAGATCCGCGGTCTTGCCCGCCTGCCGGTATTCGCCCCGCATTACCCGCCGCACCAGTTCGGCGTCCGAGCTGCCCGGCAGGCTCCCGAAGCCGGTCGCGGCCCAGATCGACCGGTCGTGCGGCACCATGAAGTACGGCACCTCGACCAGGGCCCGCGCCCGCCGCCGGACCCGCACGCTGACCGCCGCCGGGAGGATGTCGAGCGGCAGGTTCGCCCGCGCCCGCTCGCGGCAGTCCGCGCACATCGGGATCGGCGGCTGACCCTTGCCGCGCGACCCCGGCTGACGCTGGCGTTTCTTGGGCTTGTGGGACGGATCCACGGCGTTGGAGGCCGCCGCACCGTGCAGCGGGTTGTAGAAGCACCGGGAACGGCGGTGCGGTGCCGGCTTGCCCTCGTGGCGGGCGATCGCGACCGCGAAGTGCGCCGCGGCGATGTCGAGCAGCGCCGACACCCCGCCGAGCTCCGCCGGCTCGGCGGCCTCGTCGAGGAGTTTTCCCGCGGCGGTGTAGGCGTCGAGGGCCAGCAGGTACTCGCGGGCCGCCTGCTCTTCGCCGTTGCGGAGCGTGAGTTCTGATGCGGTGAGCTTCTCGCCGACGCCGACCAGGCGCGGCTCCAGGCGCGCGCGGATGGCTTCGCACAACGCGTTCCAGCGCTCGGGGTCGACGCGGCGCAGGGTGATCGTCGTGGGCTGCTTCTTCACCGGAACGGGACGGGGCCTGCCGACGTCGGCGGAGCCGTCCCAGACGTAGCGGGTCCAGAACCGGCGCAGCCTGCCTCCCCCATGCACGAGATCAGATTAGCGACGTCCGCCGACGGCTTGAAGCGCCGGTGGGCTGGTGACAGTGCGGGTCAGGGACTCGACGACGTGGTCTTGCTCGGCGTCGGGGTCTTCGTGCTCGCCGCGCGCTGCTCGGCGAGTAACAGGGCTTGCTGATCGGCCAACGCGATGGCCAGTTCTCCGGCGGCGGTGGGATGCAGCGGCGCGCGGTCCTTCGGGCCCTGCACGAACGACTGGGAGCTGCACAAAGTGTGCCCGGCGAACGACGGCTGCACCGAGATGAAGCCGGCGGCGTCGGCGCCTTGCCGCAGCGCGGTGTTGAGCTGGTTCAGGCGGCTGCGGAGCGCGTCGACCTTGCCGGAGGTGACGCCGAGCGGCGCCAGGCAGCTCAGGTCCGGGCCGAACGGGTCGTAGTACTGGTTGACGATCACCGTGGGGTGGTTCGGCAGCGCGGCGAGCTGGGTGAGCAGGTCCCGGTAGTCCAGCACGAACTGGGCCATCTGCTGCTGGAAGTAGGCGTCGGTGGCCCGGTCGTCGCAGTTCGGGCTGGCCGCGCACAGCCGCGTCAGGTCGGCCCAGTGCAGGTCGTCGGCGCCGATGCCGACGATGACGACCAGGGCCTTCGGCGCCCGCTCCAGCTCGGCGAGTTGCGGGGTGGCGGTGATCTGGCCGGCCTGCTGCGGCCCGAGCAGCCCGGTGCGGATGGTCGCACCGGAGCACGCCAGGTTCAGCACGTTCCAGTTGTTGACCGCCGCCAGCTGCTGGGCGTAGGCGTCGGCGCTGCGCCCGCAGGCCTGGTCCTGGGTGCTGGGATCCGGCATCGGCCGGTTGCCGATGCCGGCCGCCGTGGAGTCGCCGAGCACGACGGCCTGGACCTCGCGCAGCGAGGGTCCCGCGACCGGCGCCACCGGCGTCGTGGCGCGGCGGCCCACGAGGTCGGACAGGGAGTGCACGTGCCGCAGCGCGGCCGGGGTGCCGGAGGCGAGGAGGCTGAAGCCGACCAGGTTCACGGCCGTCATCGCCGTGACCCCGGCGAGGAGCACGGCCGCCGTGCGGCGCAGCGAGTAGTGGCGGAACCCGGCGATCGGCGCCAGCACCAGCACCACCACCCCAGCCGACACCGCGCCCTCCCACAGGGCGTAGCGGAACCATCCGGCGGCGAGCTCGCGCCCCATGGTGCCGGCCCCGCCGTGGTCGCTGGACCCGAGCAGCTGCGCCAACTCGGCGTTCGCCGTGATGTGGGTCAGCCGCAGCCGCGGCCGCACCGGACCGGGGAACTCGGGCTCGGTGGCGATCGTCTGGCCGAACAGGTCCAGCTCACCCGGACCGGACAGACCCCACCCCGGCGAGGCCGCCCCCACCTGCACCGTCTGGCCGCCAGTGGTCACCGACTGCAAGGGCGTCACCCGCACCGCCACCCACAGCGCGGCCAGCAGCAGCACCAACGCCAGCACCGGAACCGCCGTGGCAGCCGCCCATCGGCGCCACGGAATCGCCGACGCCGACGGGAACCAACGGATGCTCATGGGGAACCGGCCTGTGGACATTGGAGCCGCATACCCACGGATTCGTCGGCGTCACGGAAGTGGTCTCGGGTGACGGGCAGTGTCGGACCCTCAGCAAATGCTACCGCGTCCCCCGCCGCCACCGGGCAGGCGGCATGCCGTAGCGGTTCTTGAACGCCCGGCTGAACGCCGCCTCCGACTCATACCCGACCCTCTCCGCCACATGGGTGATCGGCAGCAACGTGTCGCGCAACAGACACGTGGCCGCATCCAACCGCACATGCGCCAGATAAGTCCCCGGCGGCTTGCCGACCCGGGCGACGAACCGCGCCGCGAAAGCCGACCGCGACAGACTGCACACCCTCGCCAACTCCTCGACCGTCCAGTCATGGCAGGGGTCACGATGAATCGCGCTCAAGGCCGGCCCGATCTGCGGATCAAACGCACCAGCCAGCCAGTTCGGCTCAGCATCAGGCCCAGCAGCCCACGTCCGCATGATCTGGATGAACACCAGATCGAGAATGCGCGCGATCATCACGGCAGAACCCTGCGACGGCTCCTGCATCTCGATGAGCAGCATCCGCCGAGCGACTTCGAGCCCTTCGGGCACACCGCCGTCAGCCCCGCGCAGCACGATCAGCGGCGGCAGGCTGCCGAGCAGATGGCTGGCTTGCGGGTCAGCAATCGTGAAGCTGCCGCAGAGCCAGCGCGGCGGCCGGCCGGCCCCAGCCACATCGCTGACGTGATGAGCGTCGCCACGGGGGAGCAGGACGAAGTCACCTTGCCCGACCCGGACGTCCCGCGAATCGCCGTCGAGGCGAAGGGCGACTTCGCCCTCTTCAACAACGTGCAGGCTGCCCACCCCACCGAAGCCGACGGAGAAGGCGCCCTCCGGCGCGTAGCGGCCGATCCGGTCCCCACTCAGCCGAACGCTGCGGAGCAGCTCAGAGAGCAGGTCGGCAGCCGGCGCGGCCAAGGCTGGACGATCGGCAAGATTTCCCGGCGGAGCAGTCATGTTCGCGACTCAATCCTTCCCCATACGCTCGACACGCACGAGCGAAGCACATCATCACCCGCATCCAGCTCCGCTCGCAGTAATACACCGACTATCCACCACCGTTGACAACCGGAGAACCAACCGTGAACCCCACCAAGATCACCTTCGTCTACGACAACCCCACCAACCCCACCGCCTTCGAACAGGCCTACCCCGACCAACTGGAGCTGGCCCGCAAGCTGCCAGGCCTGACACGCCTCCAGTCCTCCAAGGTCTGGCCGAAGGAAGACGGCACCCCCACCCCCGCCTACCGCCTCCTCGACCTCTACTTCGCCGACTACACAGCAGCCACCACCGCCGCATCAGAAGCCGGCCCCCTCGTAGGCGAGACACTCAAGCACGCAACCGGCGGAGTGAGGATCGTCTTCGCCGAGGTAGTGCAGGACGAGCTGACCTGAGGTCAGCGCAGACCACGCGCCCGACCGGCAGCCGACTCGCAGAGCCTCGCGGCGTCTCCGCCCACCTGACCGCCGGCGAGCCGACGAAGCCCCCACCTCGTCCTCCGCAAGCCCACACACCGGTGGCTGCTTTTTCGGTTCGGTCCCCTCGGTCCCGACGGGACCGAACCGCCCACCCCACGAACCGCAGGCGCCCCGCCTAAAACGACCGCCCGATGGACTTGCGCCAGTTCCCCGAGGGAACCGAGGCCCCCGCTGGAGGCGCCGACTCTTCACAGGCCTTTGATTTGCTTTTGACTAGCCTTTGACTTACTCCCCTTGCTCTAATGGCCCAATGCCAAACCTCGAACACCTCATCACCCGCTGGGCCCAAGGCTGGCAAGCCTCCCGCACCCTCCCACCCCCCGAAACAACCAAAGACGCCCTCCGAATCCGCTGCGCACAGCCCGGCCGCGAGTTCGAGATATTCGCGCTCCACGGCGACGAGGACCCCGAATCACTGCGCCGCCTAGCAACCAAGGTCCTCGCCGCCGACGAAAGCACCTGGCTCACAGTCACAACCGCCAGCGCCGCGACGACCGGAGCAGCACTCGAAGCAGCCGGACTCCAGTTAGTCCACCCCTCCGAGACATACATGACGATCGACCTGACGCGTCATCCCCACCACAACCTCGACCCCGCCTTCACCAGCAAGATCAACACAGAAGGCGCCGACATCAAAGTCGAGATCCACGACAGCACCGGCGAACTGGCGGCCCGCGGACACCTCGGCCTCGCAGGCACAGACGGTGTCGCAGACCGCATCCTGACGATGCCAGACTTCCGCCGACGCGGCCTCGGCGCGGTCGTCATGGGCATGCTGGCCACCGAGGCGGTCGCCCGAGGAGCCCACACCGGGCTGCTGGTCGCCAGCGAAGAGGGACGGCTCCTCTACTCTCGACTCGGCTGGAAACGGGTCGCAGACGTGGTGATCGCGCAGCGGCCCCAGCAAACTCAATGAACCTCAGCCGAGACGATCACACCGTTCTTCACCGTATAAGTCCCAGCGAAGAACTTGCGTTTTCTGCCTCGGCCTTATCCGCCCTACCTGCGCCTTCAGCATTTTCAGCATTTTCAGCACTTTCAGCGTGACTCCCCAGCAGCCCCATCACTTCGTCATAGGCCGCCTTCGCGATGCCCTGGATCTCCTCCCCTCGCCTGCGGTACTCGGCGAGTCTGTCAGCGCCCTCGCGCAGGCGTGTCGTGGCGGTCCGCTTCTGTTCCTCGGCCCTCTGCCGGTTCGCCTCCGCCTGCCGGCGGCTGCTGCCCGGCGACTCGGCAGCGATGGTGCGTTCGATCTCCGCATGCACGGCGGCGAGCGTCTGCTCGAAGGGCTGCTCGTGATCCAGCGTGACAGAGTTCTGCCAGGGGATGGAGACCACGATCGTGGAGGGCAGGACCGCTGTCCGGGCCAGGAGAGTGTCAGCGAGCGTCGCGAGAGGACGCACCAACGCGGTCAGAGCTGCGATGCGCCGCGCCGCTGCGGCTTCCGCAGTGGCGAACAGGTCCGCAAGGAGAAGATCAGCCGCCCGACCCACGCTCGCGTCCCAAGCGGTCGGCGGCCGGAATCCCTCGCGTTCGGCCGACCGGCGAGCGCTCGCCTCAAGGGCCGCGGCCCGGCGCAGCAACTCCGCCTCCGGGGCGCTTCCCTCGTCAATGAGCGCGGTGAGCAGCGTCTCCAGATCTACAGTTGCGTCGTCGGGGTTGTCCGCGCCGGTTACCGGATCCGCCGTGCCGCTCAGAACATCGCGCAAGGCCGCCAAGGCAGCAGCGGCACTGGCGGCTTCGTTCAGGGAGTTCTCGATCACCGGCGAGTTCAGACTGCGAGTGAGTACGTTCTCGGCAGCCCGAGGCGGCAGCTCCGGTCGGCCACCGAACGTGGTCAGCGCGTTCTCCAAGTCCTTCGATTCGACCGACGCCGCGAGCGCGCCGAGCCATTCGCGCAGAACGGCATGCCCTGCCTCACCGTAAATGCCAGTGCTGCAAGCGAACCAGAGACTGCGTGCAGCGAGCGTCACCCCTGTGCCCACAGGCGGCAGAGCCGCCGCGAGCCAGGGTCCTGCTTCGCTGCCCACTCCGCGTGCACCCAGAACGCTGACCAGGAAGACCGCAGTGCGCTGTGCGTCCCGACGGCTAGCCTCCGCCAGCAGTTCCGAAACCTCACCGCCCTCGCCCAACAGCGCCAGCACACCCTGCACAGCCGTCGGCAACCAGTACCCCGGCACATCAACGACAGCGGTCGTGGCCGGCAGCGGCGCGAATCCCATCAGCGCCCCGATATGCGCCCGCGTGAACGCCCGGACCGCGGCCGGAGCCCAATACCGCTCGCATTCCCGCCGCAGCTCCGCGGCCTCGACGAAGGCGTCGAACGCCTGCGCCAGGCCGTCCAGCCGGGCGGCGAGCGCGGTGATCCGCCCCTCGGTGCTCCGGATCTGGCCCGACAGCCGCGCGTCGGCGCTCGACGCCGCGCTGAGCGTCTCATCCGCTGCCCGCCGCACATAGGCGTCCTCGGACTCGAAAAACCCCCGCCGCCCCGTCATGTCCGTCCCCTCGCCGCGTCCTCGGCACCGCGTTCGGTGTGGTGGTTCACCAATCTGCCATGGACCGCCGGGCGGCGGGCGTGCGGGGCCTCAGGCCTCGATGTTCTCCAGGTCCGCAAGCAGGCTGGGACGCGTCGGCCGCCAGCCGAGAACGTCGCGGGTGTGGCGGCTGGACGCCGGCTGGTCCATGGCGAAGATCGGCCCGAACGGACCGAAGGTCTCCTGCCGGACCTGCGCGACCGGCAGCCCCAGCCGCCGGCCGATGACCGTGGCTATATCGCGCACCGCGTCGCCCTCGTCGGCCACGGCGTGCCACGTGGTCCCGGCCGGTGCCGATTCCAGGACCAGGCGGAACAGCACCGCCGCGTCGAGGGCGTGCACGGCGGGCCAGCGCTGGGTGCCCGCGCCCGGGTAACCGGCCACGCCGCTGCGGCGCGCCGCCTCGGTCAGCAGGCCGGCGAAGCCGCCCGGACCCTGGTTGTGGACTGTGCGCGGCATGCGGACGGCCATACTGCGCAAGCCTTGCGAGGCGAGGTCGAGCAGGGCCGTGACGGTCCGGCCGCGGCCGGCCACCGGCCCCTCGGCGGGCAGCGGATCGGCCTCGGTGGCGGCCCGACCGGGCACCCACGGCGTGCCGGAGACGGCGACGATCGGGCGGTCGGTTCCGAGGAGTCGCGGCTCAGCGCGTCGACGGCGGCGCCTTCCTCGGCCTTCTTCCGGTACTTCTCCGACAAGCGCGAACTGCTGGTAGCGGGCCAGGAGACGCTCAGCCGGCTGCTCGCCGAGGGCATCGCCGAGGCCCCGGCAAGCGCGAGCCCGCTCCAAGCGGTGGCCGCCGGCCTGGAGCGGGCCGCAGGCGCCATGGGCCCGGCGAACCGCGAGCTCGGACCCAGGATCGCCGCCGCGGTGGCCGCCAGCACGGAGCTCCAGGAGCGGGACGTCCTCAAGAGCGTCGGTCTCGCCGCGGCCATGACGGATGCGCTACTGGCCCGCGCCGTCCCGAAGGCGACCGCGCTGCTCGCGGGGGAACTGGGCGTCCTGGCGTTCAAGCAGGGCTATGCCCGCTGGTCCGAGGACGACAGCGCCAGCGGCGAGGGCGAGGAGCTGGCGGCCCATGCGCTGGCGGCCTTGGAGGAGTTGAAAACGGCGGCCGCGTCGCTGGACCGGTGACAGACGGTTGATTCCTGGGGGGTTCCGGCACGGAAAAACTGGTCTGCGGTGCCTGGCCGGCGCGTTCAGCGGCCCATGAAGTTCAAGAGCCCATGAAGTTCAAGAGCCCATGATCTCGGCCAGCAACGCAGGGCGCAGCTTCGCGAGGACGTCGGCCGCCTCGGCGGCCATCGCCAGTCGGCGGCCCAGCAACTCGTCCGCGTTCCGCACGGCGACCTGCACCTCGCGCGGGGGCAGCACGATCTGGAGCTCGCCCAGAGCGGCCGACGTGATCGACAGCAGCGCGGTGGTGCCCTGGGCGTGGGCGGTCAGCCAGTCGCGGACGTTCGGCCGGCCCAGATACGCGGCCAGGTAGCCGGGATCGACGACGTCGCCGCAGCGGATGCGGATGCAGCCGGTGCCGAACAGCCAGCCCTCGTGTTCCGGGCGGACCAGGGCGCGGCGGCCCATCTCGCCGCGCCGGGCCAGGACGATGTCCCCGGCGCACAACCGGAACCGGTCCAGGCCGTCCGCGGTGTGCTCGGCGACCCGGAAGGCCCGTTCGGCACTCAGGGTGTTGTCGCCGATGTCCTTCGGCATGACGACCGGCACGCCGGTGTCGGTGTGCAGGCCGCCGGGGATCTTCTGTCCCGAAGGTCCGGTGAGGATGGGCTTGCCGGTGCGGTCGGTGGCCTCCGACAGGAGCTTGGCCAGCGGGACGATCCGCCAGGACGAGGGGACCTTGCCGCCGAAGGGATCGTCCTGGCGGGGACCCTGGCGGTGCTGGTTCTCCCACACCGAGGCGGCCTCGGTGATCAGCGGATCGAGGCGGCTGGCAGCTTCTTGGAGCTCGGTGTACTGGCGCAGCAGCACCTGTGCTCTGGGCAAGGTGGACAGAGCCGGGCCGCGCGTGACGTGCCGCCCGGGCGTGACGACGCAGCCGGACGTCATCAGCTCCGCCAGGGCCATGGCGCGGGACTGCACCCGGTCGCCGGGGCGGTGGGCGTCCACCTTCCCGGAGATCCGCCACCGCATCAGGCTGCTGACGATGTCGGCCGTCTCCTGCTCGGTGAGCTCGCGTTCTCCGCGCCCGCGCCGGACGCCGACCCGGCTCGCGTCGACCAGCAGCACCTGCTGCCGGCACGGCGGACGCTTGCGGTTCTTCGTCAGCACCCAGATGTGCGGCGCCACATCGGTACCGGGGAACAGCTGGGGCGGAAGCGCGATCACCGCCTCCACGAGGTCTTTCTGGAGCAGTTCGCCGCGCTGGGCGCTGTCGCGACCCGACCCGGCGGCCGCGGCGGGCAGCACGATCACGGCCCGGCCCTCGGCGGCCAGGCTGTCCAGGGCCTTCTGGACCCAGGCGAAGCTCCCTTCGTGGGCCGGATCGGCGGGGGCGAACGGCGGGTTGGACAGCACGAAGTCGAACCCCGGGTGGGACGTCGTGGCGTCGGCCAGCAGGATGTCGGGCACGTGGCCGTGCAGGAACAGCGCCGAGGACGACAACGCCATCGCGGTGGAGTTCAGGGCCCGGCCGACGACGGCCTTCAGCCCGTCGGTCCGCCGGACGGCCGCCGCCAGAATCCCGCCGCTGCTGCACGCGGGGTCGTGCACGGTCGCGCCCGAGCCGGGCTGAACCAGGCCCACTATCAGGTCGGCGACGGTGCGCGGGGTGTGGAAGTCCCCGGTGCGCAGCTCGCCGCTGCGGACCAGGTCCACGAGCAAGGCCTCGAACACGTCGGCGAAGCGTTCCGGGCAGTGCCGGTCCACGGCGTCGATGACGGCCGCCATCCACGCCATGTCCGGGTCGAACCGGGTCACCGCCGCCAGCTCGGGCGCCTGGTTGCGCAGGACGTCGTCCAGCGTCGCGGCCAGCGTGCCCGGGTCCGGCAGCACCCGCTTCACCGCCTGCCATCGGCCGCGCGCCGCTCCGTGCGACCAGGCGGACCACCGCATGACCATGATCGATGCGATGGCCGGCAGATCCCGCGTCGCGTCCCTGCTGCGCGCATGCAACCGATACGCGGCGAGGATCTCCTTGGCCGCGATGTCCGTCGCCACGTCGGCCGCTGCGGTGCCCGTCATGAGGCCGGACCCGCTTACCGCGTGGGCAGCGCCGTCGCGGCGGCCAACGCGGCGACCGCCACCAGCGCGGCCAGGACCGCGAGGCGGATGGTGCGGCCGTTGTCGTTGATGGCGAATTTCAGGAGGTCGGCCAAGTGCTTCATGCTGTTCCCGCCTCTGTCGGGTGCCGCCGAAGTCACCTTCGCAGCACTACTGCGATATCCTCGGATCGCCTTGGTGGAGCAGGGCTTTCCGCCGAATTGGAATGACGCACACCGTAACAGGGCGCTGTGATCGTCGCGGCGGACCGCCGGACCTGCCCCAGGATCGCAGTACTGCTGCGATAGAAGATTTACAGGTCAGTGGGGAGACCTCCAGGGCCACACATCTGGCATACCCCGAGCCTCTGCGATTTTTCAGTGTTCCCGCCGACGCCGAAGGGCCGCCCGAAGGCGGCCCCTTGCCTGTCTCTGTCTATGCCACAGCTTTACGGTTGCTTTGCGTCACAGCGCTACGTGACAGCGCTACGTGACAGCCCTCCATCACAGCGCTCCGTCGCAGCGCTCTACGACATCATCCCGATCCACTGCCCGCCGGTCACGTTCAAGACCTGCCCCGACACGTAGTTCGACCACGGCGAGCAGAGGAAGAACACGCCGCCCGCCGCCTCCTCCGGGGTGCCGGGGCGGCCCAGCGGGATCAGGAACGACGTCGCTCCGACCATCGCCTCCGGGATGCCCAGCTGAACGGTCTCGCCGCCGATCGTCATCGTGTTGTCCTCGGTCTTCGCCGCGGTCAGCCGGGTCTCGATGTGGCCGAAGGCCACAGCGTTGACGTTGACCTTGAACTGGCCCCACTCCTTGGCCAGGGTCTTGGTCAGGCCCACGACCGCGGACTTGGCCGCGGAGTAGTTCGCCTGGCCGGCGTTGCCCATGGTGCCGGACACCGAGCTGATGTTGACGATCTTGCGGAAGACCTCGACGCCCTGCTCGCGCTCCCGCTTCGCCGGGTCGCGGAAGTAGGGTGCGGCCGCGCGGATGGTGCGGAAGGGCACGACCGTGTGGATGTCGAGCATGCGCTGGAACCAGTCGTCGGACATCAGGTGGATCGGCTTGTCCAGGGTGTAGCCGGCGTTGTTGACCAGGATGTCGATCTTGCCGAAGCTGTCCACCGCCTTGGCGATCAGCGCCTCCGGCACCCCCTCGGCGGTCAGGTCCCCGCCGAAGACCGCGGTGTCGCCGCCGTGGGCCTTGGCGATCTCGGCCGCGGTCTCGGCCGCCGCGTCCGCGTTCAGGTCGTTGATCAGGACGCTGGCGCCCTGCGAGGCCAACAGGTCGGCGGTGGCCCGCCCGATGCCGCGCGCCGATCCGGTGACGATCGCGACCTTGCCGTCCAGGACTCCCATGCTGCTCCTCAGCTCGTTGTCAGAAGTGCCCGCAGGTGGATCAGGGTTCGAATACCGCCAGGCCGTCCTTGACGACCACCGCGCCGGAGTCCGACACGGTTTCGAACCCGAATGTCCCGCTCCCGCTCCCGATCCGCCATGCCCGGGTGCTGATGTCCTGCCCGGGCAGCACCGGCTTGGCGAAGCGTACGGCGAGGCGCTTCAAGGTGCGAGGGCCGGCCTCGGCGATGCCGAGCACCGCGTGCGAGGCGAACGCCATCGTGCACAGGCCGTGGTTGATGATCCCCGGCAGTCCCACGGCGCGCGCGAAGTCCTCGTCGAGGTGGATCGGGTTGTGGTCGCCGGAGGGCTCGGCGTAGCGGACGGTCTGGTCGGCGTCCACGTGCTGCTTGGCCTCGCCGGCCGGGTCGGCGGCGCGGACCGCCTCGTCCAGGGTGTGGCCCGGCGCCTGCTCGCCCGCTGATTCCCGGTCGTCGGCGTCCCGCGCGCCGCGGAAGAACGTGGACATCCACTGCTCGTTCACGAGCTCGCCGTCGGCGGTGCGGCTCTCGGACTTCACCGCCACCACCACGCCGGCCGAGGTCTGCCGCACGCCCACCGGCGCCGACCGGGTCAGCAGCTCCAGGCCCGGGGTGATCGGCCGGTGGTAGAAGAAGTCCTGCTCGCCGTGCACGAGCATCATCAGCAGGTCGGCCGGGGCCACCGCCAGCACCGCCTCGGCGCCGGACTCGAAGGCCGGCACCACGGCGAACACCGGCGGCGCCAGCTCGCCGGCCAGGTGCTCGGCGACCGGGTCGTTGGTCGCCGCGGCGTAGGCGGCCATCCGCTCCCGCTCGACGGTGAAGTGCTTCGGCTCGGTCCACACGCCGAGCGCTTCCAGGTTGAAGCTGGTGAAGCCCATGTCGGTTGCCCCCTTGCGGACGCCGCGCCGGCGGAGAACACTGTGACGCAACTGAACGTACCGTAGAACGACGTAACGATCCAGAGGGGAACCGCATGTCCGAGACCGCAGGGAACACCGGCCTGCCCATGGAACTCGCCGGAGCCGACCCGAACGCGCTGGCCGGCATGGTCGGCCAGCTCTCGGACGCCGAACTGCGCGCGGTGCTGGCCGACCCGGCCCTGCGCGACCAGGTGCTCGACGAGATCTTCCGGCGGATGGGCGACCACTTCCGGGCCGACAAGGCCAAGGGCCAGACCGTGGCCGTGCACTTCGTGATCACCGGCGGCCCGGACGGTGCCAAGAACGCCTACCAGGCGTTCATCAAGGACGGCGTCTGCACCACCTCCAAGGAGCTCACCGAGCACCCGCGGGCCACCATCACCGCCGACGGTGTGCCGTTCCTGCGCCTGGTCACCGGCGGTGCCGGCGGCGTCGAGCTGTTCCTGAAGGGCAAGCTGAAGGTCGGTGGCGACATGATGTTCGCCGCGTCCGTGGCGGGGTGGTTCGCCATTCCGGGCGGCAAATAGCCGATCATGGAATCACCGGCGCCGCGGTGGCGCCACGGCCTCGGGGGGTCGTGGCGTGCACCGCGCCGCCGTCAGAGCCATCGCGCCGCGGTCAGGTCCATCGTGAGAGTCGCCGTGACGGCGGCCGTCAGAACGCGGGCTTGATGTTCGCGTTGTGCCGGAACACGTTCTCCGGGTCGTACTGCGCCTTGAGCTTCGCCAGCCGCTGGTACTTGTCCGGCCCGTACGCCGCCAGGATGCGCTCCTGGTCCGCCTCGACCATGAAGTTCACGTAGCTGCCTTCGCTCCGCGCGAACGGCCGCAGCGCCGTCCAGTAGTCCTTCACCCACGCGGTGTCGGCTTCCCACAGCTCCGGCGTCGGTGCCACGCACGCCAGGTTCACCGAGAAGGCCGGCCGCCGCGAGCCGCCGAACGCGGTCGCGTCGTCCGGCACCGCCGAGTAGGCGCCGTCCATGCGGAACGTCGGCGAGAACGACATCGGCGAGCTCTTGCGGCCGGAGAACTCGGTCATGACCGCGATCACGTCCGTGCTCAGGTCGTCGACATACAGCGCCCGCTCGTAGGCCAGGATCCCGGGCGGCGCGGCCTCGTCGAGCATCGTCTGCAGCGCCGTGTACGGCATCGGCGTCGTGAACTCGAACAGCGGCGGCAGGGCGTCCCGGGCCACGGCGGCGACCGCCGCGTGCTCCTCGGCGCTGCCGAACCCGGCCAGGATCAGCGCGTAGCCCGGCGCGAAGTGGTGCTCCGGCGGCACGAACGGCGCCGGCGGCGCGTTCAGGCCGATCCCGAGCAGCGCGCCCATGCCGGCCGGCAGGTTCGCGGCGGCGTCCCGCATCACCGGCAGGGCCTCGGCGCCCTGGGGCAGCGCCCAGAACAGCAGCGCCATCTGCACCATCGGCCCGACCGGGTGCAGCCGGAACGTGAACTCGGTGACCACGCCGAAGTTGCCGCCACCGCCCCGGATCGCCCAGAACAGGTCGGCCTCCGACTCCGGCGAGACCTCCACGATGGAGCCGTCGGCCAGCACCATCCGGGCCGACAGCAGGTTGTCGATGGTCAGGCCGTGGTCGTGGGTGAGCCAGCCGAAGCCGCCGCCGAGGGTCAGGCCGCCGACGCCGGTGTTGCTGACCGTGCCGGCCGGGGTGGCCAGGCCGTGCTCCTGAGTGGCGGCGTCGAGTTCGCGCAGCAGCGCGCCGCCGCCGCAGCGCACGGTCCGGGCCTCCGGGTCGACGGAAACCTGGTTCAGCGTCCGCAGGTCGATGACGAGCGAGTCCGGCCAGCAGGCGTTGCCGCCGAAGTTGTGCGCACCGCCGCGGACCGAGACGTCCAGGCCGCGATCGCGGGCGAAGGTCAGAGCGGCGGCGACGTCTTCGGCGTCGTGGCACTCGGCGATCACCGCCGGGCAGTGGTCGATGACGCCGTTCCAGACTTTGCGGGCGGCGTCGAAGTCACTGTCCTGCGAGGTGACGACCCGTCCTTTGAACAACGGGATCTCGGTCCCGATGAGTTCGGACATCATCCGTGTCCTTCCGCGAGCCCGGCGCATTCCTCCGAAATGTCCTGGAATGCTCTATCGGGTGATTCTTCCACCTCGGGGCCGTCCCGGCCTGGTGGTGAGCTGCGGAGAAGACGCGGCGCGAACCGCTGGTCAGTCGTGGAGGTGGTCAGTCGTGGAGCTGGCCGGCCCGGCAGCTGGTCAGCCCTGGAGCACCGACAGCCAGTTGCCCGCCGGATCCTTGAACCACGCGATCAGCGGCCCGCCGGCCCGGCTGATCCCGTCCTCGCCGACGCCGGGCAGCCGCTCGAAGGCGACGCCGCGCTCCTTGAGCTGCTTCACCGCGGTCTCGATGTCGTCCACCGGGAAGTTGAGGATCGTGAAGGTCGCCGGCTTGTGCGCCGGCCCCTTCGGATAGACCAGGATCTCGGTGCCGCCGCAGATGTGCAGCGTCAGCATCCCGTTGGCCTCGGTCACCGGGATGCCGAGGACCTGGTTGTAGAACTGCTTGGCGGCCGGGATGTCGTCTACCGAGAAGCCGCTGAAGGCTTTCGTGTTCTCGAACATAGTGCGACCGTACTCGCCGGATCCGACAGGGCCGGGCCGCAACCGCCGGTCGGCGCGTCATTCGGGGGACACGCGGGGAACATGCCGCGAGGCCCGGCCCCAGGACATTCCTGGGGCCGGGCCTCGCTATCTCGCTATCCAGCTACGCGGAGCGCTTATCAGGCACAGCGTTTCTCAGACCGAGTGTTTCTCAGACCGAGTGTTTCTGGAGGAGCTCACTTCGCCGGGACCGCGTCGCCGACCGGCAGGATCGCCACGTGGTCGGTCTCCTCGGCCAGCTCGATCGCGTGCTCGTCGACCGTCGGCAGCGCGTTCTTGCCCGGGAGCAGGAACACCGTGGCGATCGCGGCCAGCACGCCGAGCCCGGCGCCGGCCAGCAGTGCCGTGCCGAACCCGCCGGACAGCGCCTGCACCGGGGTGTCACCGGTCCCGATCAAGTGCGTGGTGCGGGCCGAGGCCACCGCGGCCAGGACCGCCAGCCCCAGCGCGCCGCCCACCTGCTGGGAGGTGTTCAGCAGGCCCGAGGCCAGGCCGGACTCCTCCTCCGAGGCGCCGGCGGTGCCGGCGATGGTCAGCGCCACCCAGGCGTGGCCGGCGCCCAGGCCGATCACGATCTGCGGCAGCAGCAGGTCGGTGACGTAGGTGCCGTCGGCCGGCATCCCGGAGGCCCACAGCAGTCCGGCGGCCATCACGACCATGCCGCCGACCGTGGTGGCCTTGATCCCGATCTTGGCCACGAACTGCCCGGCGATCGTCGCCGCGACCACGATCGCCAGCGCGATCGGCACCAGCGACAGGCCCGACTTCAGCGGCGAGTAGCCCAGGACCTGCTGGGTGTACAGGGTCATGAAGAAGAACGCCGGCATCAGGCCCATGACCTGCAGCACCGAGGCCACGTTCGCGCCGCGCAGCACCGGCCGCCGGAAGATGGACAGCGGCACCAGCGGCAGCCGGGTGCGGGCCTCGATCGCCACGAAGGCGATCAGCAGCAGCACGCTCGCGGCGCCCAGACCCAGCGTCTCCGGCGAGGTCCAGCCCACCTTCTGCGCGTTGACCAGCACGAACACCACGCCGGCCAGACCCGCGGTGACGCTGAAGGCGCCGGCCAGGTCGAACCCGGTGCGCTCGCCGCTCGGGGCGCCGACCGGCAGCACCCGGGGGGCCAGCAGCGCGGCGGCCACGCCGATCGGCACGTTCACCCAGAAGCAGGCCTCCCAGCCGAACCAGTCGGTCAGCATGCCGCCCAGGATCAGGCCGACGGCGCCGCCGGCCCCGGCCACCGCGCCCCAGACGCCCAGCGCCTTGTTGCGCTCGGCCTTCTCGGCGTCGGTGTTGTCCGGGAAGGAGATCAGCAGCAGGGACAGGGCGGCGGGGGAGACCACCGCGGCGGCGAAGCCCTGGATCGCCCGCGCGCCGATCAGCCAGCCCGGCGACGGTGACAGCGACCCGACCAGCGAGGCCACCGAGAACAGGATCAGGCCGCCCATGAACATCCGGCGGCGTCCGAAGTAGTCGGCCAGCCGCCCGCCCAGGAGCAGGAAGCCGCCGAACATCAAGGTGTAGGCATTGGTGACCCAGGACAGGTCGTTCTGCTGGAAGCCGAGCCCCTTGACGAGGGAGGGCAGGGCGACGCCGACGATGCCGGCGTCCAGGACCAGGACGAACTGGGTGACCGCGAGCAGCGCCAGAGCCGCTCCGCGGTTGATCGTGCGGCCGCCGGATGCGGCCGGTGCTGTGCTCTCTGCAACAGCTGACATGGAGTGCTCCCCGATGAAGCGGAAGGTGAGTTACGGTTCCGGTTTATGCGGAACGACAGTACCGGAGACCTCCCTCCGGTTGTCAAGCGGAAACGGAACTCAACTTCCGTTTACTCGGCATCCGGTGTACCGTTCAACCATGGTCCTCACCCAGTCATCGCCGACTCGCCCGTTGCGCGCCGATGCCCGGCGCAATCGGGAGGCGATCATCACGGCCGCCGACGACCTGTTCCGCACGCAGGGGATGGCCTTGCAGATGGACGAGGTGGCGCAGCGCGCCGGCCTCGGCGTCGGCACGGTCTACCGGCACTTCCCGACCAAGGAGGCGCTGACCGTCGAGCTGGTGAACCATCGCGCGGAGGCCGTGATCACCCGGGCCGAGCAGGCGATGGTGACCCGGGCCCCGGCCGAGGCGATCCGCGGCTTCATCCACTCGATGGCCAAACTGATGGCCTCCGACGTGGGGCTGCGCGAGACGTTCCAGCTGCAGTCGGTGGCCGACGCGCAGATCGACGAGTGCGCGTACTACCGGCAGGACCTGCACGCGCGCAAGTTCGCTCTGGTCCGGCAGGCGCAGGAGGCCGGGATGGTGCGGCCCGACCTGGCGGTGGAGGATTTCGACGCCCTGATGTGCGGGATGGGCCAGGCGGTGCTGGCCGGGGGCAACCCGAGTCTGATCGCTGATGTGATCCTGGTCGGGATGCGGGTGCCGTCGGCGGAGGGTGCGGCGGACTGTACGGCTGAGGGTCAGGCCGCTGAGCTCGGGTCTGAGAGTGAGCTCGCGCCCTGCGCCGAGGACGGCGACGCGTCGGCCTGACGGCGGTTTCCGAGCACCGGCTGCGAAGGTTGTCAGTGCCGCCCTATAGCGTGGGTTCCGTGGCGGACGACCTGGCGGTGCACAGCAACTCAGTACCCGCTCAAGCTCCGTCGGGGGGTCTTGGAACCAGCGCAGGTCTTG
>JABFWL010000101.1 GCA_013362315.1 Catenulispora sp.
GCGGCCGAGTCGGTGGCCTGGATCTGCAGGCCGCTGATGGCCGTGCCCGCGGTTCCGGTCTGGCTTCCGGGGTTGGTCACGGTGACCGTGTTGCCGCTGGTCGGGACCGGTGTGACGGTGAGGTGGTAGCCGTAGGTGGAGTTCATCGAGGAGATCGGCACGGTGATCGATCCGTTGGCCACCGTGTACGTGCTCTGCGAGATCGTCGTCGGGCCGGAGACCGCGACGGTGCGTCCCGGAGACGGCGTGGATTGCAGCGTGACGGTGACCTGCGAGCCGCTGGAGAACCCGGACAGCGCGCTCAGGCCGTTCACGGTGACCGCGGTCGAGCCGCTGCCGCCGCCGAAGACCACGTCGACCCGGTTCTGCGCCGAGGCCACCGCGGCGGCCCCGTCCAGCCCGCCGCCGGGCGGCGTCGTGCTGACCATGTTGCCGGTCATGGCCGCGTACCAGTCGTAGAGCCAGTACGCCCCGTTCGGGCTGCCGCCCTGGCCGGTCAACAGGTCGCCGAGGGCCCCGGACTGGTTCCAGAACGCCAGCTCCGCGTTGTTCACGCCCAGCCGCTCGAACTGCGCGATGTAGCCGACCAGCGCGCCCGGCACGCCGACCTGCGACGGGGCCGCGTACTCCTCGATCGCGATCGGCCGCGGGGTGATGCCCAGGCTGGTCTCCAGGTTGGTCACCGTGGCCACGTCGCCGGCGATCTTCGAGGAGCTCTCCAGCTCGTGCCAGGCGATGATGTCCGGCACCGTGTTGGTGGCGACCGCGTTGCGCAGGAAGTTCTGCATGTCGCTGATGTTGTCCGAGAAGCTCGGTCCCTGGATCGGCGTCGTCGGGTCCAGCGAGCGCACCTGCTGGTAGGTCCGGGTCCAGAACGACTCGAAGGTGCCGTTGGCGGACTGCCAGGTGTTGTCCGACTCGTTCCACAATTCCCAGGACGCCAGGTTCGTGATACCCGCGGCCTTGACCTGCTGGATCTGCGAGGCGACCGCGTTCGGCCAGGTGCTCCAGCTGAACTGGTACGGCCAGCCCGCGTAGTAGTCCGACAGGCGGTCCACCAGCTTCGCGCCGGCCTTCTCCGCCTCCGGTGCGACCTTCAGGATGTCACCGCTGCCCTGCTGGTGGCCCCCGGCCGGCATCTGCACGAACGTGTTCGGATGCAACGGCTCGACCAGGCTGTCCGCCGGAGTCGTCGCCGTGGCCAGGCCGTACAGCGACCCCGTGGCCACATGTGTCACGGGCCGGAACGGCTGGTTGGCGTTGACCACCAGCGTGCTCACGGCCGCGTGCGCCGGAAGGGCGAACGACACCACGGCCGAGACCGCGGTCAAGGTGAGTGCCAGCCCGGTCGCCGCCGCCTTTGGACCACGCATGGGATCTCCCGCTCTCGAGCGCCGTGTTAGCGGTAACGTTTCTTCACGCGGCCGACCGGCAGAACCCGGTTTGCCGCTCTCCGGGAAGCTGCCAGGGCACATCCCAGGCGTCAAGGGCGCCGTTGCGGGGAAAGCTTGCCCCACATGCGGGCGCCTGGGAATCCTGCCTGGTTAGCCGCTACGAAGGCCTCAGCCGAGCTGGTGCTCCAGACCCGCGCCGAAGGCGGCCTCCTGCGAAAGTTTCGCGCCGCACTAGCTGTCCAAGGGAAAGGGCGCTCGTCAACGCGGTCGAACTCGTCCGCCCGGGAACGCATTCAGGGATCTGGTATCCGCGGCGCGGCACAGCCGTTACCGTCACCACCGTTACCTGACGCCAACGGCAGGGGGAATCCGTGCGCATCGCGACCCGGAGCCTGTGTGTATTGAGCTTGTCGGCCGCATTGTGCGTGCCGGGCCCGGTTCTGGCCGCGACGGACATGCAGGGCGGCGCCTCAGCCGGGGCGAGCCTGTCAGCATACGATCATCAGCGCTTGCAGTGGACGAGCTGTCCGGGCATCGACGACCCGCGGATGCAGTGCGCCTCGGTACGCGTACCGCTGGATTATGCCCATCCCCAGCGACGGGCCATCACCATCACGATCTCACGGCTGCCCGCCACCGACCCGGCCCAGCGGCGCGGCGTACTGCTGACCACAGGCGGCGGCCCCGGCAACGCCGGAGTTCCCCTGCCGCTCCAGCTGAGCCAGAGCCTTGACCCGTCGGTCCTCGCGAAATACGACCTGATCGGCTTCGACATGCGCTTCATCGAGCGCAGCACTCCGATCACCTGCGGGCAGGCGGCCGAGGAGCCGGGCGGCTACTGGGTACGCGTGGACGGCTTCCAGTCCTTCGCCACGACCAGCGAGCAGGCGGCCGCGCTCGCCCGAGACTGCGAACGCAACGCGGGCTGGGCGCTGCCCTACGCCACGACCGCCAATGCCGCCCGCGACATGGACGTCGTCCGCTCCGCACTGGGCGAACGCACCATTTCGTACCTGGGCGGTTCATCCGCCGCGCTTCTCGGCGTGGCGTACAGCTCCCTGTTCCCCGAGCGGCTGGACCGCCTCGTGCTGGACAGCCCGCCCGACTACGACACGGTCTGGCGATCGTTCGAAGTGGGCCGCACCGCCGCCATGGAGAGCAACTACGACGCCTTCCTGGCCTGGCTGGCCCAGAACGACGGCAGCTACCACCTGGGGACGACGGCGGCGCAAGTCGGCTCCACGATCACCGCCGTCCTGCACCAGGCCAACACCCAGCCCGTCGTCGCCGGCGACCACGCGTGGACCTACGGAGAACTGGGCTACCTGCTCGTGGTGGCGACCTACTTCCAGCAGCTGTGGCCGGTCGTCGCCATCGACTTCGTGAGCATCGACGCCGGCGCACCCCCGCCGGTGCCGCTGCAGATACTCCCCTCCGCGCTGCCCGGCACCCCCGGCGTCCCGGCCGACAACCACACGGCAGCCAACCTGGCGTACCGCTGCGGCGACAACACCTGGCCGCACAAGGCCGCCACCTACCAGGCCGACCTCAGCAGCAACACCGAGCTGTATCCGGTCTTCGGCCCAGCCAACGCCAACATCGGCCCCTGCGCATTCTGGCCGGTAAGTAAGGACAACACCATCCCGCTGTCGGCCAACCGAGCTCACGGCGCACTCATCACCGCCGCCCTCCTCGACGCCGCCGTGCCCCTGCCCAACTCCCTGGCCACCCACGCCGCCATCCGCGACTCCCGCCTGGTCACCGTCAACCAGCGGGTCCACACCCCGCTGCTCAGCGGCCAGGGCGGCGCATGCATGACCTCCGCGGTCACCACCTATCTAGTGACCGGGAAGCTGCCAGCCTCTGACCTGTCCTGCTGATCACCGCCAGCCGAGGCTCGCGCAGTCGGGTTGCCGCCGTGGGTCTGCGCGCGCCGGCCGCGTCAACGACCCCCGCCGGACTCCGCGAACTCCCAGAGCCCGTCGGCGAACGCCACGGCCGGGGACCAGCCCAGCTCCTGACGCAACCGCTGGTTGGAGGCGGTGACGTGCCGCACGTCCCCCAGCCGGTACTGTCCCGTACGCCGAGGCGCCGGACCGCCGACCGCGGCGGCCAGTCCCGCCGCCAGCTCGCCGACGGTGCGCGGTGTGCCGCTGCCGACGTTGAAGGCGCGGAAGGCGCCGGGTGGCGCCGCGCCGGTCCAGTCCAGGGCCGCGACGTTGGCGGTGGCGACGTCGCGGACGTGTACGAAGTCGCGGCGCTGGCCTCCGTCCTCGAACACGAGCGGGGCGCGGCCGGCCGCCAGGGCCGAACGGAAGATCGCGGCCACGCCGGCGTAGGGCGTGTCGCGCGGCATCCGGGGACCGTAGACGTTGTGGTAGCGCAGCGCGGCCACCGTGCCGCCGCCGGCCCGGGCCCAGGCCGAGGCCAGGAACTCCTGGGCGGCTTTGGTGGCGGCGTAGACGTTGCGCGGGTCGATCGCCGCCGTCTCCTCGACGAGGCCGGGGACCAGCTGCTCGCCGCACTCCGGGCACCGGGGCTCGAAGCGGCCGGCCACCAGATCAGCCTCCTGGCGCGGGGCGGCCGGAGCGCGGCCGTGGCGGGGGCAGTCGTACCGCCCCTCGCCGTAGACGACCATCGACGAGGCCAGGACCAGGCGGCGGACGCCGGACCGGGCCATCGCCGAGAGCAGTACCGCGGTCCCGAGGTCGTTGCAGCCGGCGTAGAGCGGTGCGTCGTCGAGATCCACCCCCAGCCCGACCATCGCCGCCTGGTGGCAGACCGCGTCGATGCCGACGAGCGCCTTCGCGACCGCCTCCGGATTCCGGACGTCGGCCTCGGTCAGCGGGACCGCGGCGGGCAGCCGGGCCCGGGCCGCCGCCGGATCCGGATGGACGGCCGGCAGCAGCGCGTCGAAGGCCGCGACCTCGTGCCCGGCCGCGAGCAACGCGGTCACGATGTGCGATCCGATGAACCCGGCGGCGCCGGTGACCAGCACTCTCATCAGTGTTCGTGCCTTCCGTGTTCGTGCCTTTGTTAACCGAGCGAGCCACCCTCACCCCAGGTGAAGGCAGCGAACCGCCGGCCCCCAGCCGACCAGTCCCCGGTCGCGCGCAAACCGACCCCGGCTGCCACGACCACCAGCGCCTCGGTCCCGATCCGGGTCCAGCCGAACGGCTCACCCCCGGTCTCGAAGCTGACGACATGGTTCTCGTAGACGTCCTCGGCCTCGGTCTCCACCACCAGCTCCCCGCCGCCCGGCCGGATCAGGCCCCGGACCCGCCCCAGCAGCGCCGCCGGATCGCCGCCGATCCCGATGTTGCCGTCCATCAGCAGCGCGTGCGGCCAGCGGCCGGCTCCCGGGATCCGGCCGAAGACGCTGCGCCGCAGCACCGTCGCCCCGGCCGCCCGCCCCAGCAGCACCGCGGCCGGGGCCACATCGACGCCGAGCGCCGGGACGCCGCGTCGGGCCAGCTCGGCCACCAGCCGCCCGGGCCCGCAGCCGAGGTCGAGTGTCGGGCCCTGACAGCGGTCGAGCACCGCGAGATCGACCGGATCCGGCGGGGCGGTGAACCGGGCCGCGTCCAACAGCAGGGTCCGGCCGGTGCTGGACCGCAGCACCAGCGCGTGCCCCGGGTCGCTGAGGGCTTTGGCGTACGCCGAGCTCGCCGTCCAGGCCCGGTCCGGTGCGTTCGCCGCCGGCGTCATGCGCCGACCGGGACGTCGGACCGCTGCCGCAGACCCCGGAACCGGACGCCGAACGCCGCCTGCGGGATCAGCGCCGCCACGTGGGCGGCGTCCTCGACCGTGTCCACGTCCCGCAACGCCGGTGTCAGACGGACCCGCAGCCCGGCCTGCCGGAGGCGGCGCAGCTGGTCGGCGCCGGTGTGGCCGGTGGACATCGGCACGCCGACCAGCAGGGCGTCCAGCTCCTGGCGGCGCGGCTCCCGGAACCCCAGGCACCAGAACCCGCCGTCGTCGGCGGGGCCGAGCGTGGCGTCCTGCGATCCGGCGGGCAGGCACGAGCGGAGCAGGTCCGCGGTGATCTGCGGGGTGTCCATCCCGACGAGCAGCACCGGGCCGGGATCGTGCGCGGCCGCCGCCGCGAACGCCGCCGCCAGGCGCCGGTCCAGGGTGCCCGGAACCTGTGGCACCACGGTGAAGTCCCGCTGCCACGTCGTGCGCGGCGCACCGTCCAGCACCAGCAGCCGATGGTCGACGCCGGTCTCGCGGACGGCCCGCAGCGTGTCCTCCAGAGCGGCCTCGGCGAGCGCGGCGGCTTGCACGGGAGTGAACGGCGGCGTCAGCCTGGTCTTGACCCGGCCGGGCACCGGGGTCTTGGCGATGACGATCAGGGTGCTCATCCGGTCGCCGCCTTCCAGACCTTGCGCATGTCCGAGACGGCCTTCACGGTGCCGCCGATCGTGCCGGTGACCTTGGACTTCCCGGTACGCGGCGCGTATGGGACGTCGGTCTGGCCGATCCGCCAGCCCGCGTCGGCGGCCTTGAGCACCATCTCCAGCGGATAGCCGAACCGCCGGTCGCCGATCTGGAGCTCCAGCAGCGCCGTCCGCCGCGCCGCGCGCATCGGCCCCAGATCGCGCAGCGCCACGCCGGTCGTGCGGCGGATCCGGTGCGCGAGCAGCCAGTTGGCCAGCCGGGCATGCGGCGGCCAGGCGCCCCGGGAGGTCGGCCGGCGCTGCCCGAGGAAAAGGTCGGCGCGCCCGGTGAGCACGGGCCCGGCCACCTGCGGCAGGTCGGCCGGGTCGAACGAGCCGTCGCAGTCCAGGAAGCAGACCACGTCGGACGTCGCGGCGAGCAGCCCGGCGTGGCAGGCCGCGCCGAACCCGCGGCGCGGTTCGTGGACGACGACGGCGCCGAGCCGCGCGGCGATCTCGAAAGATCCGTCGCTCGAACCGTTGTCGACGACGATCGCCCGGTACCCCGCGGGCATGCGGCCCAGCACGAACGGCAGCGCCTGCGCCTCGTCCAGGCACGGCAGGATCACGTCGACCGGCGCTGTGCTCACCGGC
>JABFWL010000180.1 GCA_013362315.1 Catenulispora sp.
ACGGCACGGCGATCAGCAGCGCCCACAGGGGTTTCGGCAGCAGGCGCACATACGGCCGCGGAGTGAGCAGGCAGTCGACCCAGGCGAAGATCGCCAGCGCGATCGGGATCAGCCACTGGACCACGAACCGGACCATGCCCACCCTCCCTGCAACCGCTGTCCGGCGTGGTCTGCCGCCGGTTCCGACGTCTCAACAGTAACGGTCGGCCCGGCTCTGCGGGACCGGTACCGGGGTCTTCCCGAGCCTGGCACATACTGGTGACCATGGCCTACGAGGATCTGCGCTCCTTCCTGAAAGCCCTCGAGCGGCGGGGGCAGCTCAAGCGCGTCCGTGCCGAGGTCGACCCGCATCTGGAGGTCGGAGAGATCACCGACCGGGTGCAGAAGGCGCCCCGCGACCACACCGGGTCGGTCGCGAACACCGCGCTGCTGTTCGAGGATGTCCGCGGTGCCCGCACCCCGGACGGCGAGCCGATCCCGTTGGCCATGAACGTCTTCGGCACCGAGGAGCGCCTGTGCCTGGCTCTCGGGCTGAAGAACCTGGACGAGATCGGCGAGCGGATCGGCGGCCTGCTCAAGCCGGAGCTGCCGCAGGGCGTCTCCGGGCTGCGCGACGCCCTGGGCAAGGCCGCGCAGCTGAAGTCGGTGCCGCCCAAGCACGTGAAGAAGGCGCCGGTGCAGGAGGTGGTGCTCACCGGCGACGACGTCGACCTGGACCGGCTGCCGGCGCTGCACACCTGGCCGGACGACGGCGGCGCGTTCTTCAACCTCGGGCTGACCCACACCAAGCACCCCGAGACCGGCGGCCGGAACCTCGGCCTGTACCGGTTGCAGCGCCAGGACAAGCGCACCATCACGATGCACTGGCAGATCCACAAGGACTCCACGAACCACTACGCCGTCGCGCAGCGGCGGGGCGAACGGCTCCCGGTGGCCGTGGCGTTCGGCTGCCCGCCGGCGGTGACCTACGCTGCCACCGCCCCGCTGCCGTCGGACATCGACGAGTACTTGCTGGCCGGGTTCATCCAGGGCAAGCGCGTGGAGCTGGTGGACTGCAGGACCGTGCCGCTTCAGGTGCCGGCTCAGGCCGAAGTGGTCCTGGAGGGCTGGCTGGAGCCCGGAGTGACGCTGCCGGAGGGACCGTTCGGCGACCACACCGGCTTCTACACCCCGAGGGAGCCCTTCCCGGCGCTGACGGTGTCCGCGGTGACCATGAGGCAGCGGCCGCTGTTCCAGTCGATCGTCGTCGGCCGGCCGCCCACCGAGGACGGCCCGCTGGGCCGCGCCACCGAGCGCTTCTTCCTGCCGCTGCTGAAGGTGATCATCCCGGACCTGGTGGATTATTCGCTGCCTGAGGCCGGCGGTTTCCACAACTGCGCGATCGTCTCCATCGACAAGCGCTACCCGAAGCACGCGCAGAAGGTGATGCACGCGATCTGGGGCGCGCACCTGATGTCGCTGACGAAGCTGATCATCGTGGTGGACGCCGACTGCGACGTGCACGACTACGCCGAGGTGGCGTGGCGGGCGTTCGGCAACGTCGACTACTCCCGGGACCTGACCGTGGTCGAGGGCGTCGTGGACCACCTGGACCACGCCTCCTATCAGCAGTTCTACGGCGGCAAGGCGGGCATCGACGCGACCCGCAAACTGCCCGAGGAGGGTTACCATCGCGGCTGGCCCGAGATGATCACCTCCGATCCGATGACCGCCGCCAAGGTCGACCGCCGCTGGAAGGAATACGGTCTGTGATGTCCGCCGCCCCCGTGGAACCCACCGGCACCACCCGCGAGGTCAACGCCGCTCCCGAGACCGCGCACGGCCTGGTCGGCGGTACCCGGGCCTTCCTGCGGCTGGTGCTGATCGAGCACTCGGTCTTCGCCCTGCCCTTCGCCTACATCAGCGCCCTGTGGGCGATGTTCGAGACCACCGGCCACGTGAACTGGGCCAAGCTGCTGATCATCACGATCGCCATGGTCGGCGCCCGCACCTTCGCGATGGCGATGAACCGGATCATCGACCGCGAGATCGACGCCCGCAACCCCCGCACCCGGATGCGCGAGCTGGTCACCGGCGCGGTCTCGGTGCGGACCGCCTACCTCGGCGCCCTGGCCGCCCTGGCCGTGTTCCTGGCGGCCGCGGCGTCGCTGAACCGCCTGTCGCTCCTGCTGGCACCGGTGGCGGTGCTGCCCCTGGTCGTCTACCCCTACGGCAAGCGGTTCACGAACTACCCGCACGCGATCCTGGGCCTGGCCCAGGCCATCGGCCCGATGGGCGCCTGGATCGGCGTCACCGGCCACTGGTCCTGGCCGGCGACGCTGCTGGGACTGGCCGTCGGCTTCTGGATCGGCGGCTTCGACCTGATCTTCGCCTGCCAGGACGTGGCCGCCGACCGTGTGATCGGCGTGAAGTCCTTCCCCGCGCGCTTCGGCATCGCGGCGGCCCTGCGCGCCTCGATCGCCACGCACGTGGTCACCCTCGGCCTGCTCGCCTGGTTCGGGGTGGTGGCGCACGGCGGCGCGCTGTGGTGGATCGGCGTCGCGGTCGTCGCCGGGGCGTTCTACTACGAGCACTCGCTGGTGAAGCCGGACGACCTGTCGAAGGTGAACCGGGCGTTCTTCACGACGAACGGGTTCGTGGGCATCTCGCTGTTCTGCTTCGCGCTGGTGGATCTGGTGGTGCGGGGCCTGGGGGTGTGACACGGCGATGATGATCGAAGTGAGCACCAGGAATCCAGACCGGCTGGCGGCGATCGCTACATGGGAGCTGGGCGGAGCCAGCCTCGACAGTGCACTGGAGATCCTGCTTTTCGAGCACGAGTCGCTTGTTGCCTTGGGGCGGCTTTCCCC
Organism: Catenulispora sp.; assembly: GCA_013362315.1. GTDB lineage: Bacteria > Actinomycetota > Actinomycetes > Streptomycetales > Catenulisporaceae > Catenulispora. Next base: position 2,850 of record JABFWL010000180.1, read on the forward strand.
ACGGCAACTGGGTGCACTCACCGAATCCGAGATCGACCGGCTCGAGTTCGTCCTGCGCCGGCTGCTCGACGTCTGAGGTGAGGTGGCCAAAAAACGGGATGACCGGTCAGCCTCCGGACAGGCACGCTTGCCGGATGGTCTCCTTCTCCCAACTCCTCCTCGTCTCCGGCGCGGCGTTGATCTTCGCGCTTGTGCCGGGGCCGGCGGTGGTGTTCATCGTCACTCGCTCCGTGGATCAGAACCGGCGTGCCGGGATGGCGTCGGGGCTCGGGGTGGCCGTCGGCAACTGGGTGCTGGTGATCGGCGCGGCCTATGGGCTCTCGGCGCTGCTCGCCACCTCGACGGCGGCGTATGACGTGGTGCGGTTCACCGGCGCCGCGTATCTGATCTATCTCGGGGTCCGGCGGTTGCTGGATCGGCGGACGACGTTCGAGGGCGGGGCGGCGCCGCCGGCGCAGCCGCTGCGGTGGTTGTTCGGGCAGGGCGCGCTGGTCGGCGTGCTGAACCCGAAAGCCGCGCTGTTCTTCTTCTCGTTCCTGCCGCAGTTCGTGGTGGGCGGGCACGGCGCGGTGGCGACGCAGATGCTCGTGCTCGGCACCGTCGTGGTGGCGATCACGCTGGTCAGCGACTGCGGCTACGCGACGCTCGCCGGGGGCGTCGGGCAGGCGCTGCTGCGCCGGCCGAAGGTGGTGCGGCGGCAGCAGGTGGTCGCCGGGTGCGTCTACATCGCGCTGGGCGTAGCGGCGGCCGTCACCGGCCCGAACTCGGCGAAGGCCACGTCGTAGCGGCGCCGGGCGGCGGGGGACAATGGAGGCGTGATCGACCGTCCCCGCCGCCCCTGGATCGTCGGCGTCTCCGGTGCCTCCGGGACGCCGTACGCCGCAGCGACCCTGCGCGCCCTGCTCGAAGCGGGGGAGGACGTGGACCTGGTGGTCAGCCGCGCGGCCCGGCTCACGGTCCTGGACGAGACCGGGATCTCCTTCCGCGACGGGCACTGGCGCGAAGACCTCGCGGCGTGGCTCGGGTGGCCGCAGGACCATCACCGGCTGAACGCCGTGCGGTACTGGACGGCGGGCGACTTCGCAGCCGGGCCGTCGTCCGGGAGCTATCCGGCGCGGGGCATGGTCGTGGTCCCGGCGTCCACCGCGGCGGTGGCCGGCATCGCGCTGGGTCTGTCCAAGGACCTGTTGCAGCGCGCCGCCGACGTGACGCTGAAGGAGCGGCGGCGGCTGGTGGTCTGCGTCCGCGAGACGCCGCTGAACCGGGCGACGCTGCGCCACCTCGTGGAGCTGGACGAAGCCGGCGCCGTGGTGCTGCCGGCCGCGCCCGGCTTCTACGCGGGGATGAAGGATGTACAGCAGCTCGTGGACTTCGTGGCGGGAAAGATCCTGGACGTCCTCGGCGTGGAGCACACGCTCTTCGAGCGCTGGCGCGGAGAAATCGGTTCCGCACACTGAGACAGTCCGCGCTGAAAGCCGCATAGACGTAAGACCCATCAGTAGCCTGCGCCCATGGACACTGCCGACTCACTGTCCGGCCCTTTTGAGGGCTTCCATCTAGCGCAGCTCAACATCGGCCGACTGGTCGCGCCCCTGCATGACCCGGCCGTCGCCGACTTCACCAAGAACCTGGGCCGGGTCAACGCCCAGGGCAAGGCGATGCCGGGATTCGTCTGGCTCCTCGAAGGGGACGATCCGGAGCTCGGGGCCAGCGACATCGCGTGGCCGGGGGATCCGGAGACCATCGTCAACCTGACGGTGTGGACGTCCATCGGGGCGCTGCGGGACTTCACCTTCGCCGGCGAGCACCGGGCGCTGCTGGCCCGCCGCAAGGAGTTCTTCCAGTCCCAGCCGGTCGCCACCGCGACGATGTGGTGGATCCCGGCCGGGCACATTCCCACCGTCCAGGAGGCGCACGACCGCCTGGAGCACTTCCGGCAGCACGGCTCGACCGCGCACGCCTTCTGGTTCCAGCGGCCCTTCGCGCCGCAGCCATAGCCCGGGAACCAGGCAGGTCAAGCAGACAGGGCAAAAGAAGGAGCGCCCGTTCCAGTCCCGGGGGGACGGACTGGACGGGCGCTCCCGTTGTTCCCGGCCGCCCATACCCGAGCGTCGATCCGAGGGGGGAGTCGATCGACGCGATGGGCGGCCGGAGCTTCAGATGGTCTTGAGGGGACTCAGCGGGACTCGGTGGGACTCAGCGGGCCTCGATGGGTTCCGTTGACTCCTTGAATCCACTGGGTCTAATCTCTTCTACGCCTTAGATTCTAAGGGGCCTCACGCTGAGTGTCCAATTGATCGAAGGTGAAGCCGGTCACAGATCGTGTTCGGCACGGTGCGGCCGCCGCCGGGTCGCGGCACCCGCCGGAGCCGATACGCTCGCATCCGGAACGCATGACCCGACGTGAAGACGCATGAACCCGACGTGAAGAGGTGGTCAGGAAGCATGGACGCGGTGGACCGCGCGTTGATCGACGCGCTGCGGACCAACGGCCGTATGTCGTACGCGGAGCTGGGCCGCCTGGTGAGCCTGTCGGGGCCGTCGGTGACCGACCGGATCAACCGGCTGGAGGCCAACGGCGTGATCACCGGCTACCGGGCCATCGTCGCCCCGGACCGGCTCGGCCTGAACGTGACCGCGATGATAGGCATCCTGCTGTCCGACTCCGCCGAGCTCGACGACGTGGCCTGGCGGCTGCGCGACGTCCCGGAGATCGAGGACTGCTTCTTCGTGGCCGGCGACGAGTCCTTCCTGCTGAAGGTCCGCGCGGGCCATCCGGAGGATCTGGAGCGCATCATCGGGCGTATCACCCGGATCCGGGGCGTGGCGCGGACGCGGACCACGATCGCCCTGTCCACCAAGTGGGAGGACCGGCCGATGCCGCTTGAGGAGCTGCCTGAAGAGGGCAAGTAATGCCGAACCCCGGCCGGAGATCCGGACCGGGGTTCCTTTTTCGCGCGTTGTGCCAGGCCGGACGGTGAGGCTAGGCGGGGCGAGCGCTGCTAGGCCCGTAGTGAGGCTAGGCCAGGACGATCGTCATCACGATCGCCACGATGCCGAGGTGCGAGGCGATCACCGCCGCCAGGCAGGCGTAGCGGCCGTTCGCCGGGGTGGCGTCGTCGGTGAGGTAGGCGCCGGCCAGCACCGCCAGGCCGGTCACGAGCGGCACCGTCACCAGCGGGGTGAGGTGCGGAATCACGTCCTTCACCTGCGCTGCGAACAGCAGGCCGAGCCAGCTCAGCCCGGCCACCACGGAGAAGCCCCAGGTCAGCCCGAGCGGGGTGAGGCGGCGCCAGCGGAGCAGGCCGAAGATGATCGCCATGGTCGCCGGGATCGCCAGCGCCGAGTAGGTCAGCAGCTGCGAGTTCAGGCTGACGCCGGCGATGGAGCGGGCCGAGCCGCCCGCCGAGGCCGCGCCGCACAGGAACGCCACTATCAGGGACGGGACGGCGCCGATCGCGAAGGCGATGCCGAGCCGCTGGTTCAGCGGGATCGCCGCTCCAGCCGCCGACGCGCCGCCTCGGGCGCCGCGCTGGCCGCCCCCGGACCCGCGGGAGC
>JABFWL010000492.1 GCA_013362315.1 Catenulispora sp.
GGCCTGGGCCGACAACACCGAGCCGCGCGAGGCCGCCGCCTTCGTGCACTTCGGCATGACCTCCTCGGACCTGCTGGACACCGCGCTCGCGCTGCAGCTCACCGAGGCCACCGACCTGCTGCTGGACAAGGCCGACCGGCTGGTCGCGATCCTGCGCGACCACGCCCTGGCGCACCGCGCCACGCTGCGCGTCGGCCGCACCCACGGCATCCACGGCGAACCGGACGTCTGGGGCCACCGCGTCGCCGACTTCGCCTTCGGCGTGGCCCGCTCGCGCGACCGGCTGCGCCGGGCGCGCGAGGCGGTCGGCGTGATGGCGATCTCCGGCGCCGTCGGCACCTACTCGAACATCGACCCGGCGATCGAGACCTTCGTCGCCGACAAGCTGGGCCTGAAGGCCGCCGACGTCTCCACCCAGGTGATCCTGCGCGACGGCGTGTCGGAGTGGGTCTCGGCGCTGGGCATCATGGCCACCGTCTTGGAGGCGATCGCACTGGAGGTGCGCCACGGCCAGCGCACCGAGGTCCGGGAGCTCTGGGAGCCGTTCGGCAAGGGCCAGAAGGGTTCTTCGGCCATGCCGCACAAGAAGAACCCGATCATCTCCGAGCGCCTGGCCGGCATGGCGCGCATCGTCCGCGCCCAGATCGTCCCGGTCCTGGAGGGCATCCCGCTGTGGCACGAGCGCGACATCTCGCACTCCTCCACTGAGCGCATCGCCCTGCCCGACGCCTCCATCGCCCTGGACTACATGCTGAACCTGACCATCCGCCTGATGAGCGGCCTGGTCGTGGACGCCGACCGGATGCGCGCCAACCTGGACTCCACCGGCGGCCTGGTCTACTCCTCCACGGTCCTGCTGGAGCTGGTCGAGATGGGCCTGGAGCGCGACACCCAGGCCTACCCGCTGACCCAGCGCGCCTCCATGAAGACCTGGGAGACCGGCCGCCCCTTCCGCGAGACCCTGCGCGAGGAGGCCGCCACCGCGGGCCTGGCGATCGACGAGGCCCGGCTGGACGAGGCCACCCGGCCGGAGCGCTTCGTGGAGCGGCTGGACGGGATGTTCGAGAAGCTGGCGAAGCTGAGCTGAGACGTCGTTGACTCCCTACTGACCGCCGAATGTGGAAGGGCCGCCGGACATCCGTCCGGCGGCCCTTCGCGGTCGCGACCTTCTGATCAGGCGATCAGCATTCTGTTATGAACGTTTCCCGTGAAACATCCGTCTGGCCGACAGTCATCGCACGTCGAAGTTTCCAGCCCCGAAGGCGGCCTGTCCGAAGCCCTTGACGTAGCTGTCGCCGTAGACCGCGCTGCCGCCGAAGACGCTCACCTGCTGCAAGGTCAACGTGTGAGCCATGAGCCAGAAGTCGGCGTGGACGACCGATATGGACGTGCCCATGGAGTCCAGGCTGTGCTCGGTGAGCAGCAGCGGACTCTTGAGCGCGCCGACGTAGGCGCCGCCGGACAGCGCGTCCGGCCAGTTCTCGCCGGTGGCGACGCCCGCCGCGAGCGGGGCCGGGAACAGCGTCGTGTCGTTCGCGACGGCCAGGTCGGTGCCGCAGCGGTCGTCACCCGCCAGCGGGGTGAAGTGCCCGGTCAGCGCGGTGGTGTTCAGAGCGGCCACGCCCTGGCGGCCGACGCCGTAGACCTTCGTGGTCGCCGGGTTGACGCTGTTCAGATAGGCGCGGGTCGCGGACGGCACCGTCTTGTCGTCGGTCAGCAGCACGACGCCGCCGTCCGGGTCGGTGGCCGCGGCGGCGCCGGCGGCCAGCGCGTCCGGGAAGTTGGTCCCGGTCGCGACCAGGACGGTGTGCGGGTGCGTCGCGACCTCGGCAGCGATCGCGGTCGCGGTGCTGAAGCGGTCGGTGCCGGCCAGCCGCTTCGGCGTCATGCCCAGCGCCCGGATCTGCGCGTCGATCTGCGGCGAGAGCGCCTGCGGGCCGCCGAGGACGTAGACCGTGGAGTCGGCGTCGAGCAGGGCGGACAACTCGTGGGCGACCCGGGGGTCCAGCGAGGCGGAGCCGGTGAGCAGGAGCGGGCCGTGCTTCTGCGCGGCCAGCGCGTTGCCGGCCAGGGCGTCGGCGAAGGAGTCAGCCCTGGAGATGACCGCGGTCTTCGCGCGGGTGGTGCCCGGGTGGAGCGGGCTGTATGCGGCGTCGGCGGTGGCGACCGCGGTGCCGATTCGGTCCGCGCCGGCCAGCCGCTGGACCACGCCACGCGGGGTCTGCGAGAGCGGGCCCGAGTGCCAGGCTTCCAGGGACAGCACGTCGGCGCTCTCGGTGAGCTTGACCGGGAGGGCCGCGCCCTCGGTGCCGATGGTCCAGATCTGGGTGCCGGAAAAACCGGACGTCGGCGTCGCTCCCGGGAGGTACCTGGTGTAGGCGAGTTGATGGCCGTCCGGCGACAACGCGATGGTGCCTATGGTGTTGTCCGGCGGCATCTTGGCCAGGGTCACCCCGCCGCTGTTGGAGCCGTCGGAGTTGTAGACCTTGAGGAAAATTGCGCCGTATTGGTACTCGACGGTGGCGACCTTGGTGCCGTCCGCCGACAGGCTGGAGAGCCCGACCTCCTGACTCGAGATCAAGCGGGGAGTCGACGCGCCGGGAGACAGGACCGATACCGAGCTGTTCGAGCCCGCTCCGGAAGTCAACGACATCGTGCCGTCCGCGGCGATGGACTGGAGCCGGTACCCGGCCGGGACGGTGGTGACCGGAGCCTTCCCGCTGCCGTCGGTGCGGATGCTCCACAACACCGGCGGCGCCTTCGAGTCCCGGAGATCGAGCACGTCGTAATAGATGGTTTTGCCATCAGCGGACCATGCGACTGGGCTGATCTCCTGGTTCTGCTGCCAGGGAAGGATCACCGCGGTCCGGGACAGGTCGGCGGTCGCTATGTGGACTTGACCGTCGCCGCAGCCGATCGCCGCCATGGTCCCATCGGGCGCGTAGACGATAGATCCCGGCGCTGTATATGCCGAGTCACCGCAGGCGTGCGAGTCCGCGAGCTGGTGCTGCCCCGAGCCGTCCGGGTTCATCGCCTTGGTGGTCAGCTTGGTCGGCTGGTTGTCGGGCTGGTCACCGTAGATGATCGGCCCGTTCGTCACCGGCGTCGAGGTTCCCGCCCCGGTTGCGCGGCCGCTCGCGGCCTGCGCCCCGCCGGTCGCCGCGACCAGCGGCGCCACCATGCCGACGGCCATCACGGCCGCCGCCGACAGGCGCCGCGCCGACGCCCTGCTGTCCCTGAGCATCCCCGCGTCCCTTCTGAGATTTCGAGCTCTGACACACGCCGACCGCCGATGCTAGGCGTGCGCGATCGGCCCCGCCGCCCCGCGTCCGGCGCAGACGGACTACGCCGATCGAAGGACCGCTCTCGGCTGCCGGTACGCTGAGCGGCGTGATCACCGGGCTGAACCACCTCGCCAGCGGCAAGATCCGCGACCTGTACGCGGTCGGCGACGACCTGCTGCTCGTCGCCTCGGACAAGATCTCCGCCTACGACTACGTGCTGGAGACCGAGATCCCGGACAAGGGCCGGATCCTGACCCAGCTGTCCATGTGGTGGTTCGGGCAGCTGGCCGATCTGGTGCCGAACCATGTCATCACCGCCGATGTCGACAAGTTCCCGGCCGAGCTCGCCCCCTATAAGGAGGAGCTGCGCGGCCGGTCGATGCTGTGCCGGCGGCTGGCCATGATCCCGGTCGAGTGCGTGGCGCGCGGCTACCTCACCGGGTCCGGGCTCGCCGAGTACGAGAAGACCGGCACTGCGAACGGGGTGCCGCTGCCGGCCGGGCTGGTCGACGGCTCGCGGCTGGACCGGCCGATCTTCACCCCGGCGATGAAGGCCGAGGTCGGCGCGCACGACGAGAACGTCAGCTTCGAGGAGATGGCCGAGCGCACCGGGGACGCGGAGCTGGCCGCCCGGCTGAAGGACCTGACGCTGGCGGTCTACGGCCGGGCCAGGGACATCGCCGAGGGCCGGGGCATCCTGCTGGCCGACACCAAGTTCGAGTTCGGGCGGCTGCCCGGCGGCACGCTGGTGCTGGCCGACGAGGTGCTGACCCCGGACTCCTCCCGGTTCTGGCCGGCCGACCAGTGGCACCCGGGCCGCACCCAGCCTTCGTACGACAAGCAGTACGTCCGCGACTGGCTCACCTCCCCGGCCTCGGGCTGGGACCGCGCGTCCGACACGCCGCCGCCCGCGCTTCCCGAGGACGTGGTGCAGGCCACCCGGGCGCGCTACGTCGAGGCCTACGAACGGCTGACCGGCGAGAAGTTCGAGTGAAAGCACAGGTCGGGAGCATTCGGGAGCGCCGGTAGACTGGGGATCACCGCCACCCAGTAGCCCCGGCGCGGACGTGCCGCGGCTGAAGCGAATGGGAGTACCCGTGGCTCGCGTCCTCGTCGACGTCATGCTCAAGCCCGAGATCCTCGACCCCCAGGGGCAGGCGGTGCAGCGCGCACTGCCTCGAATGGGCTTCGACTCCGTCCTCAACGTCCGCCAGGGCAAGCGCTTCGAGCTGGAGCTCGAGGACGCCGACCCGGCGACGCTGCAGGCCACCGCGGAGGCGATGGCCGAGAAGCTGCTCGCGAACACCGTGATCGAGGACTTCAAGGTCACGGTTCTTGCGAACGAAAACGCCGGCTGATGCCGGCGCGGATCGGGGTCGTCACCTTCCCCGGCACCCTGGACGACCAGCAGGCGCTGCGTGCCGCCGCGGCCGTCGGGGCCGAGCCGGTGCAGCTGTGGCACCGCGACAAGGATCTGCACCAGGTGGACGCGGTCGTGCTCCCCGGTGGCTTCTCCTACGGCGACTACCTGCGAGCCGGCGCCATCTCCCGGTTCTCGCCGGTGATGGACACGATCATCGACGCGGCCCGGGACGGCCTGCCGGTTCTCGGGATCTGCAACGGCTTCCAGGTGCTGTGCGAGGCGCACCTGCTCGAGGGCGCGATGATCCGCAACGGCGACCTGCACTTCATCAACCGCGACGTGCGGCTGACGATCGAGAACAACCGCACCGTCTGGACCTCGGACTACGAGGCGGGCGCCGAGGCGGTCATCCCGATCAAGAACATGGACGGCCGCTTCGTCGCCGACGAGCACACGCTGGACGCCCTGGAGGCCGAGGGCCGCGTGCTCGCGCGCTACACGGACAACCCGAACGGCGCGGCCCGGGACATCGCCGGCATCAGCAACGCCGCCGGGAACGTGGTCGGCCTGATGCCGCACCCGGAGTACGCCATCGACGACCTGACCGGCCCCTACCCGGGTCCGGGGACCGACGGCCTGCCGTTCTTCACCTCGATCCTCAAGAGCTTGGTTTCCGCATGAGCACCGGCCACTCCACAGACCACGCTTTCGACACAACGGACGTGTTCGAAGACACGGCGGTCTCCTTCGACACCGTCGCCAAGGCGCAGACCAACCCGGACGCCAAGCAGCCCTACCGCGAACTCGGCATGACCGAGGACGAGTACCTGCGCGTCCGTGAGATCCTGGGCCGCCGTCCCAGCTCCTCGGAGCTGGCCATGTACTCGGTCATGTGGTCCGAGCACTGCTCCTACAAGTCCTCCAAGGTGCACCTGCGCCAGTTCGGCGAGAAGGCGCCCAAGACCGCCGCGCTGCTGGTCGGCCCGGGCGAGAACGCCGGCGTGGTGGACGTCGGCGAGGGGCTGGCCGTCACCTTCAAGGTGGAGTCGCACAACCACCCCTCCTACGTCGAGCCCTACCAGGGCGCGGCCACCGGGGTCGGCGGCATCGTCCGCGACATCCTCACCATGGGCGCCCGCCCGATCGGCGTCATGGACCCGCTGCGCTTCGGCCCGGCCGACGCCCCGGACACCGCCCGGGTCCTGCCCGGCGTGGTGGCCGGCATCGGCGGCTACGGCAACTGCCTGGGCGTGCCGAACATCGGCGGGGAGATCGTCTTCGACCCCTGCTACCTGGGCAACCCGCTGGTGAACGCGCTGTGCGTGGGCGTCATGCGGGCCGACGAGATCAAGCTGGCCAAGGCCCCCGGCCCGGGCAACCAGGTGATCCTGTTCGGCGCCCGTACCGGCGGCGACGGCATCGGCGGCGCCTCGGTGCTGGCCAGTGCCACCTTCGACGAGGACGGCCCGGCCAAGCGCCCGAGCGTGCAGGTCGGCGACCCGTTCATGGAGAAGGTGCTCATCGAGTGCTGTCTTGAGATCTTCGCTGCCGACTTGGTTGTGGGGATCCAAGACCTGGGCGCGGCCGGCCTGACCTGTTCCACCACCGAGCTGGCCGCGGCCGGCACCGGCGGCATGGACGTGCGGCTGGACCTGGCCCCGCTGCGCGACTCGACGCTGACCCCTGAGGAAGTCCTCATGTCGGAGTCGCAGGAGCGGATGATGGCGGTCGTCGAGCCGGCCAAGGTCGAGG
>JABFWL010000093.1 GCA_013362315.1 Catenulispora sp.
CCGACACCGCCGACACCGCCGACACTGCCGTCCAACGCCCCGGCCGGAGCGCCGTGCGGCCCGCTAGGCGCTGCCGCCTGCGCGATCTGTATGCCCTGCGCGCCGGCTGGCGCTCCCTGCTGCACCGCCGCCCCGCCGTGCGAGGCCGTCCCGCCGTCCGCCGGGCTGTGCACCGGGCTGTGCGCCGGGTCGCCGATCAGGTCGCCGCCGACCGCGTCGCCCGGCATCTCCAGGATCCAGCCGGGGCGGATCAGCGAGGCCTTCGTCAGCATCGAGCCGTCGGGCTGCACCCGGTCCTTGTTGAGGTCGTAGATCTCCTGGTACCGGCGGCCGTCGCCGAGGTGCCGCTGGGCGATGTCCCACAGCGAGTCGTGGTGGCGGCCGGCCGGCGGCTGCACGCGGTAGAACTTCGTCGCGCCCTTGGCCGCGGCCGTGTTCGAGCTCGCTCGGGTGTCGATGGCGGTGGCCGTGCGTTCGTGCGCGGCCGGCGTGCCGGGTGCCGGGCGGTCGGCGCGGGTTCCCTGGTGCATCGCCTGGCTGGCGACCGTCGTGGGCTTGGCCGGGCCGGCGTCGTGGGTGCGGCCCAGCGCGGACAGGCCCGGGGCGAAGGAGGCCGCCGAGGCGGTGATCAGCAGCACCGCCGCGACGAGCTGGCGGGCCAGCAGCTGGCTGCCGCCGGACAGCGGCACGTGGCCCGGCATGCCGACGCCGCGGGCGGCGGCCAGCGCCTCCACCACGACGCAGGCCGTGAACTGCGCCCAGGCCAGCCACACCAGGATCGCCAGCACGTTGGTGAAGGTCTTGGTGTCGATCTTGGCGTTCAGCAGGTTGCCCTGGGGCATCGAGTGCGGCAGCGGCCAGCCGATGAAGGAGGCCAGTGCGAGCGGAACGCCGACCACCAGCACCAGCAGTGCCAGCAGGGCGGCCAGACCGGTCAGCACGTCGCCGGCGCTGCGGCGGCGCTTCAGCACGACCGGAGCCTGCTGCGGGCCGCCGGGCGGCGGGCCCTGCGGCGCGAGGTACTGCCGGTCCGAATCGGTCCGTGCCATGGCTTTCGCGCCCCCCTTTCCCTACTTCGGTATCACGGGCGTGGCGGTGCCCGTCCCGGTGACAGTACTGTCGCCTTTGAGGGCGAAACCGACGAACATGGGCTTGTACAGCATTTGTAGTGTGACCGTTATCCGTGGGTTGACGTAGAGGTTCTGCTCGGTCGGGTTGCCCGTGACCCGGCAGGACGTTATCGTCGCGTCCTGTATCGCGTTGTCAACAAGGTACTGCTGGGCGGTCGGCACGCAATCGCCGGTACCGGGATCGACGTCCACCATGATGCCCGGGCTCTCGCCGTTCGGCCCGCGCGTGTTGTGGGTCTTCAGCCACGCCTGGTCCACGTTCTGCGCGACCCGGCGCGCGGCCTGGTCGGCCAGGTCCGAGGCGTCGGTGCGGTCCGAGATCAGCAGTCCGACGTCCACCAGGAACGCCATCAGCAGCACCACCACCGGCGCCCAGATGACGACGGCCATGCTCAGCGAGCCCCGGTCGTCGCGCAGGGCCGCGCGCAGTCGTTCCCGGCGGGTGCGCATCAGTGCCCCGGCGGGATGGTCGCAGTGGGCTTCGGCGGGGTCGGCTTCGGCGCCGTGTCTTTCGAGCTCGGGGTGGGAGTCGGTGTCGGCGTGGGTGTCGGGGACGACGGTGTCGGCGAGGCCCAGCTCGGCGCGGTGAACTGGGTGTTGGTGGGGCTCGGCTCGCTGTCCGGCGGCGGCGCCGGGGTGGTGGTCCGGTCGCCGGGCACGAAGTTCTGCAACGGGTCGATCGGGGCGTTGAAGGTCTTGGTGAACGTCTGGTGGGCGCCGAAGACTCCGAACCCTGACATGTCGACGGTGCAGGAGACGGTGACCCGGTAGTAGCCACCCCCGCCGGTGGTGGGCGGAACATAGACGCTGTCGACCGTCGCCGTGTCCCCGCAGCGGTCGCCGAGGTCCGCGGCGGCGGCGAGCTTCGCCTGCTTCGCCGCGTCGTCGCCGCCGCCCTGCAGTGATCCGGCGCGGGCCGCGTCGCGTGCCGCGCCCGCGACCTCGCTGCGCACGTTCACCATCACCCCGAGCGAGACGATGATCAGGATCGTCAGCACGATCAACGGCGTCAGCAGCACGACTTCGACCGAGGACACACCGGCGTCCGGCGCCGGGCGGCCGGGCGCCCCGGCCTCGTCACCGGGAAGGTCCGCAGCTCTCACGGATGCCTCACCGGCTGCTCCAGCGGACCGCCGGCGTGCACGTCGATGGTCAGCCCGAAGCCGGGGAACACCGACGGCACCTCCGAGTGCAGCGACACGGTCACCAGGGAGATCTTGCAGTCCGCGTTGAGCTGCGGATCGGTGGTGAAGCCGGTCTTCACCGCCGGATTGAGCACCAGCTGCCCGCCGAGGTCCTGGGCCCGGGAGGTGACCGCGGCGACCGCGTCCTGGGGCCAGGTGGCGGTCGTCTGGTCGCAGCCGTTCGCCGCCGCCTCCTCGCGCGCGGTGCGCGCGCCGTTCTGCACCGCGGCCGTCGCGGCCTGCTTGGCGAACAGGTACAGCGCGAACTGGACCGTGAGCATCAGCAGCAGGAACAGCAGCGGCGTGAGGACGACGAACTCGACCGCGGTCATGCCGCGGTCATCGCGGAGTGCGAACCGGCCGCGCGGCTGCTGCTCGCCGCGCGGCTCCGGCACCGGCGCCGACGCCGCGTCGGTCGCCGTGCCGGTATCCGTGCTCGTATCCGTCTTCACCCCGTCAGCCATCCGCCGTGCCGCTGCTTATGCGCCGGCTACTTGGTGCTGCAGCCGTTGCCGCCGGTCTTGTCCTGGCCGCTGGCGCCGGCGGTCACGTTGAGGTTGCCGCCGGCGTTGTTGATCTTGTTGCAGGCGTCGTCGGCCTTGCTGCTGATGGCCTGGCTGATCCCCCAGCCGACGCCGGCCACGATCGCGACCACGATGCCGGTGATGACCACCCACTCGACCGCTGAGGCGCCGCGGTCCGCGGACTTGCGCGGCGCCGCCGGGACCACGGCCGGGGCCGGCTCCGCAGACAGGACAGGGCTCTGCGGAGCGGCCTGGACCACCCGCTGCCACGGCTGCACCGGGAACAGATCGGTGTATTCGATGTGCTCGGTGGTGATGATCTGAGCCTTCATCGTTCGCGTGTCTCCTAGCTTGCCGAACATGGTCTAGATGGAGCCCATGACCCGCGCCATCGCCGGGTACAGGAGGAAAACCATGAAGCCCGCGCACAGCAGCATCTGCGCCACGAGCATGGACTGTGACTTCGCGCCGGCCGCGCCCTCGATCTCGGACAGCTCGCGGTGCCGCATCGTCTCGGCGCGCGCGGCCAGCGACTCGCGGACCTTCGCGCCGTCCTCGGCCACCAGGGCCAGCGCCGCGCCCAGGTCCTTGAGCTCGTCGACGTCCAGCTCGTCGCCGAGCTGGGACAGCGCGTTCCACTGCGTGACCCCGGTGACCCGGGCGTCGGTGAGGGCGTCGCGGATCCGGCGCAGCGCCCAGCCGTCGGAGACCTCGGCCGCCGACATCAGCGCCTCCGGCAGGCCGCGGCCGCCGGCCAGGTTCATCGCCACCAGGTCCAGGTAGGCGCCCAGCACCCGGCGGAAGTCGCGGCGCTTGTCGGCGGCGTCGTTCTTCACCTCCAGGTCCGGCAGCACGAAGAACACCGCGCCGAACAGCAGCGCCAGCCACACCGGCACGGTCGGCGTCAGGTGCAGCCCGACCAGGAAGAAGGCGGCGAACGCGAACGGCCCGAAGACGATGCCGAGCGCGGCCAGCAGCAGCTTGGTGGCCAGGAACTGCTCCACCGAGCGGTCCAGGATCGCCAGGTCGGCGCGGATCGAGCGGATCTGCCAGCCCTGCCGGATGTAGAACTCGTTGACCGAGGAGCCCAGGTCCTGCCGCAGCTTGGCCAGCCCCTTGGGCGGCTCGACCGGGGCGTGCGGGGCGAACGTGGTCTGCTGGCGCAGCGCGTCGATCCGGGCGATCGCCTGCATCGGGTCCGGCTTGCTCGGAACCAGAGCCCTGATCAACAGGAAGAGCCCGAGTCCGACCAGCGCGCCGGCCAGCACCTGATACGTCATCGCGGATCACCGCCCCGCTGCTCGGGGACCGCGCCGCCGCGGGCGGCCCGCTGCAGGAAGCGGGCCGGGGTCTCGATCGAGGAGAGCTTGCGCAGCCAGAAGAAGCCGGCCGCGAACAGCCCGATCACCACCAGCAGCACCAGCTGCCCGGTGACCGTGGCGTAGGGCTCGACGAAGGACCGGTTGAACACCGCCAGGCCCAGCACCACCGCCACCGACACCGCGACCACGATCTGCACGCTGCGCCGGGTCGAGCTGCGCTGCGCCATCACCCGCTGCCGCATGTCCACCTCCTCGCGCGAGGACTGGGCCAGCGCCCCGAGCACTTCGCGCAGCCCCGGGCCGCGCAGCCGGGCGTTCAGGATCAGCGCGGCGATCACCAGGTCGGCCGAGGCGTCGTCCATGTCGTCGGCGAAGTGCTCCAGCGCCTGCGGCAGCGGCATCCGGGCGCGCAGCCGGTCCACCAGGGTGTGCAGGTGCTCGCGGATCGCCGGTGCCGCGGCCCGCGCGGTGGCCGGGATCGCCTGCTCCAGGCCCACCGCGCCGGCGATGGTATCGCGCAAGCTCTCGGTCCAGCTGGCCAGCGCCTCCACCCGGGCCAGCGCGGCGCGCTCGGCGCCCAGCCCGCCGAACAGCTGGTTCCAGAAGAAGATCAGCACGCCGGAGGCGACCGCGGCGGTCGGCCAGCGGGTGGCGGCCAGCACCACGGCGCCCACGACGGTGGCCACCGCGGCCCGCGTCGACAGGAACCTGATGACGTCGCCGGCGCTGCGCTTGGCGGCCGCCTCGGCCTTGGCCGGGAAGCCGCGCAGCGCGGCGATCAGCAGCGCGGTGCCGCCGCCGATCGCGGCGCCGACGCCGAGCGCTTCCAGCGTCGAGAGGTTGTACAGCGCGGAGTCCACCGCCTCACCTCCCTCCCGGGGCGAGGTGCAGCTGGGACGGGCCCTGGTAGCCGTACTGCGCCAGGTCGTCCAGGCAGGCGATCGGGGCGTGCGCCACGGCCCGGCCGTCCGGGCCCTCGGCGAACACCTCCGAGGACAGCACCCGGCCGTCGATGCCGTTCACCTCCCGCACCGAGGTCACCATGCGCTGCAGCGTGCCGCCGTGGTGCCAGGCGTTGCGGCGGGTGATGAAGACCACGAAGTTGACGGCGCCGGCGATCAGCATCTGGCTGGCCTCCACCGGCAGGCGCTCGCGGGACTGCAGGGCGTAGGTGGAGATGCGGTTGAAGACCTCCAGCGAGGAGTTCGCGTGGATGGTGCTCAGCGAGCCGTCGTTGCCCTGCGACATGGCGTTCAGCATGGTGACGATCTCATCGCCCAGCACCTCGCCGACGATCACCCGCGAGGGGTTCATCCGCAGCGAGCGGCGCACCAGCTCGGCCATCGACACCGCGCCGTGGCCCTCGGAGTTCGGCAGCCGCTCCTCGAAGGCCACCACGTTCGGGTGCAGGTCAGGGAACTGGTCCAGGCCGAGCTCCAGCGCGCGCTCCACGGTGATCAGCCGCTCGTGCGCCGGGATCTCGTTGGCCAGCGCCCGCAGCAGCGTGGTCTTCCCGGCGTTGGTGGACCCGGCGATCATGATGTTCTTGCGCGCCGCCACCGCCGCCCGCAGGAAGGCGCCCAGCTCCGGCAGCACCGTGCCGTTGCGCTCCAGGTCGCGCAGGAACACCTTGCCCAGGCGCGCCCGCCGGATCGACAGCGCCGGGCGCCGCGTCACGTCCATCACCGCCGACAGCCGCGAACCGTCCGGCAGCCGCAGGTCCAGCTGCGGGTTCGCGGTGTCGAAGGGCCGCGACGACAACCCCGAGTAGGCGCCCAGGACCTGGATCAGCTCGATGAGCTCCTCGTCGTTGTCGGCGACCGGCTCGCCCTCGCTCTCCCGGCCGTCGGCGTAGCCGATGAACACCCGGTCGCACCCGTTGATGTCGATGTTCTCGATGTCCGGGTCGTCCAGCAGCGGCTGCAGCCGGCCCACGCCGTAGAGGGCGGCGTGCACCGCGGCGGCGAGCGCTTCCTCCTCCATGGCGTTGGGCGGCGTGCGGCCGTAGGTGATCTCCGCCCGCGCGTGGTCCTCCAGCGCCTGCGCCACCAGCGCCCGCGCGAACTGCCGCTCGTCCTCGCCGGTCATCGGGGGCAGGCCGGAGGCCTGGTCCAGGCGGCGCTGCTCGGCGAGCCGGTCGCCGACGTCCTGGCGCAGGCGCTTGACGAGGCCGTGGTCGACGGCGGTCATGGGCGGGGGTCCGGTTCGCGGGCGGGGGAGCCGGCGCGGTGGCCGCC
>JABFWL010000142.1 GCA_013362315.1 Catenulispora sp.
TCAGAGCCCCGCCCCGCCGGTGGCGTCCACCACCCGCCCGGTCACCCACCGGCCGTCGTCCGAAGCCAGGAAGGCCACGATGGCGGCGATGTCGTCCGGTTCGCCGACCCGGCCGAGGGCCGCCAGGGACGCCGCGTAGGCCTCGGCTTCCTTGTTGCCGCGGAGCCAGGCCGCGTTGACGTCGGTGTCGACGATGCCGGGGGCCACGGAGTTCACGGTGATGCCGCGGGGGCCGAGGGCTTTGGCGAGGTTGAGGGTGAGGTTGTCGAGGGCGGCTTTGGTGGCGCCGTAGGCGATCAGCTCGGGCATGGCCAGTTGGGCGGCCCCGCTGGAGATGTTGATGACGCGGCCCTGGTCACGGATGCGGGACAGGGCGCCCTGGGCGATGAAGAAGGGGGCGCGGACGTTGACGGCGAAGACGGCGTCGAAATCGTCTTCCGTCAGGGTGTTGATGTCGGGGCTGCGGCCGATGCCCGCGTTGTTGACGACGATGTCGACGCCGGCCTGGCCGGTGGCCGTGTCGTAGGCGGCCCAGAGGCGGGCGGCGTCGCCGCGGGTGCCGAAGGCGGCGTGGAGGGACAGCGCCCGGCCGCCCGCCCCGGCTATCCGGGCCGTGACCTTGTCGGCGGCCGCGTGGTCCCGGGCGTAGGTGAGGACGACGGTCGCACCGTCGGCGGCCAGCCGCTGGGCGATCGACCGGCCGATGCCCCGGCTGCCGCCGGTGACGAGGGCGTACTTGCCGTGCAGCGGAGCGGTGGCGGACATCGGGTCTCCTTTTTTGAGTGACAGACCAAAAATTGGATCGGCAGGACCGTAGCACAATTCTTGGTCGGTCGTTCTACAATGATCCGGTGACCGCATCGGACGTAACGCCCCGCCGGGGTCGCCCCCGCGCCTTCGACCGCGAGGCCGCGGTCGCCGCCGCCACCCGGCTGTTCTGGGAGCGCGGCTACGAGGCGACATCCATCAGCGACCTCACCGAGGCCATGGGTATCCGATCGGGAAGCCTGTACGCGGCGTTCGGCGACAAGCCGGCGCTGTTCCGCGAGGCGCTGGCGGCGTACGGGGCCGCTCCCTACGGCGACTTCGTGGCGCGTGCGTTCGCCGAGGAGACGACCGCCTTCGGCGCGGTCGCGAGGATGCTGCGGGAAGCCGCACGGATCTTTCCCGACCCGTCCCACCCGGCGGGCTGCATGACGATCAACGCCGCCACCAACGTCTCCCCGGCGAACGCCGAGATCCAGAACCTGCTGCGGGAGCAGCGGAACGCGAACCTGAAGACGATGACCGAGCGCCTGCACGCCGGCCAGCGCGCCGGCGAGCTGCCGCCGTCCGCCGACCCGGCCGCGCTCGCCGCGTACTACGCGGCGGTGTTCCAGGGCATGTCGCACCGTGCGCGGGACGGCGCGAGCGAATCAGAGCTCCTGCTCACGGCGGAACTGGCGCTGAGCGCCTGGCCGGGAAGCTAGTTGCCCGGTTCGGCATACCCGTGGGTGAAGGCGTATTGCACCGCTTGGGCGCGGTCCCGGCAGCCGGTCTTGGTGAAGATGCGATTGATGTGCGACTTCACCGTCGCCTCGCCGACGAAGAGCTTCTTCGCGATCTCACGGTTCGAGTGCCCGGCCGCGATCAGGCGCAGGACGTCGGCCTCGCGGGGGCTGAGGTCGTCGCCGGAGCCCGCTGAAGCGGCCGGACCCGCGGATTCCCCCTGCGGCTTGGCGGACGCCCCAGCCCCAGCCCCCACTCCCGCCGCCGGCGCCGAGGTCGCCGCCGCCAACAGCTGCCGCTGCACCGCCGGGTCCAGAATCGCCTGCCCCGCGGCCGCGGCCTTCACCGCCCGCTCGATGTCGGCCCGGGTCGCGGCCTTGGTCAGATACCCGAGCGCCCCGGCTCGCAGCGCGCCGACGATCGACTTGTCGTCCTCGTAAGTGGTGAGCACTACGACCCTGATATCAGGGTTCTGCTCCAGCACCCGCGACGTGGCCTCGATCCCGTCGGCGCGCGGCATGTTCAAGTCCATCAACACCACATCCGGCGTCAGCTGCGCAGCCAGTTCCGCGGCTTCCAAGCCGTCCGCGGCCTGGCCGACCACGGTCACCCCGGACATGGTGTCCAGCAGCAGGGCCAAGCCCTCCCGCACCGCGGCCTGGTCGTCGGCGATGAGCACTCGGATGTCGGTCACCCGGGGATTGTCCCGCACCAGAGGGTCTTCGCGCTCGCCCTCCGGCGCCGACGTGAGCCGGCACTCCCAGCCGACGACCGTCAGGAAGCACCGTCAGCCCGCGACCGTCAGACACCCGTCACCCCGGCACCACCGCGCGCAGGCACCAGCGGCCCCCTTCCGGCCCCGCCGCCAGCGACCCGCCTACCAGCTCGATCCGCTCCCGCAGCCCGCCGAGCCCGAACCCGCCGCCGCTCCCGGTCAGCGGCCGCTCCACGTCCGCCTCGGACAGCTCGTTCACCGCCGACAGCCGCACAGCGTCGGCCTCGTACCGCAACTCCACCGCGACCGCCTTACCCGGGGCGTGCTTGCGGGCGTTCGTCACCGCCTCCTGCGCGGTGCGATACAGCGCCAGCGAGACGTCGGCGGGCAGCTTGCGGGGCTCGCCGACGGTGGCCATCGTGCCGCCGTCCGCCTCCACCAGCGAACCGATCATCTCCGGCAGCGGGCCATGTCCTCGCGCAGGGCGTGCACGGCGCGACGGCTCTCGGCGAGCCCGGCACGGGTCAGCTGGCCGGCGCGCTCCACACACCGCACGGCTTTGGCGACGTCCGGCTCCTCCTGGGTCAGCAGCGCCTGCGCCGCCTCCACCTGCATCGCCAGGGCGCCGAGCGAATGCGCCAGGATGTCGTGGATCTCGCGGGCGATGCGGGTGCGCTCGCCGAGCACCGCCGCCTCGGTCTCGGCCGCCGCCGCCCGCCGGGTCTGCTCCAGCAGTTGCTCGGCCTGGTCCGCACGCTGGGTGATGCCGTAACGGATCATGCCCATGCCCAGCGCGGTGCCGAGGATGACCACGAAGCCGATCACGGCCGTCGTCGGGGCACCCAGGAGCAGGCCGCCGACGGTCAGGGTGGACATCCCCAGCACGGTGACCACCGTCGAGGCCTGCGGCGGCAGGTTGGAGCCGCCGGCGAAGGCCGCCACCGCCGCCACCGCAATCGCCGGGCCGCCGGGCTGCAGCGCGCCGAGCAGGCCGCCGGACACGGCCATCACGGCCAGCGGCGGCGTCAGCGGCCAGGGGCGCATATCGAACACCATCAGCCCGATCCAGCCCAGCGCGGCGACCGCGAGCGTGACCGACAGCGCCAGCCCGCGGCCGTGCAGCCCGGGTTGCGGATGGATCCCCGCGATGGTCGCGCCCAGCGCCACCATTCCGCAGAACCGCATCGCCTGGATCCCCCAGACGTAGCGCGGGTCCCGCAGTGTCGCGGTCAGAGCTCCCATGCCCCGATCCTCTCGCGGATCAGGCGCGGTCGGTGCAGGGTGGAAAGGGAGGAGACGGCGAGGGTGAGGGTCGTGAGTTGGCCCACACCGGCTTCGCCCCCGGCATTACCAAGCGGTAGCTTCCGAACTACGCTTGACCCCACAAGCCGTCTCACAACCCAGTTGCAAGCTCACAACCCATGCGGCGCCGACCGCGCGGCCCTGAAGCCGGCAGGCGACGACCCGGACCCATCCGCAAGGAGTGACCCCCATGCCCGAGGCAGTCATTGTCTCCACCGCGCGCTCCCCGATCGGCCGCGCCTTCAAGGGCTCGATGACCTCCATCCGGCCGGACGACCTGACCGCGCAGATGGTGCGCGCGGCCCTGGACAAGGTCCCGAACCTGGACCCGCGCGAGATCGACGACCTGTACCTGGGCTGCGGCCTGCCCGGCGGCGAGTCCGGCTACAACATGGGCCGCGTCGTCGCCACCCTGCTCGGCTACGACCACCTGCCGGCCGCCACCATCACCCGGTACTGCGCCTCCTCGCTGCAGACCACGCGCATGGCCTTCCACGCGATCAAGGCCGGCGAGGGCGACGTGTTCATCTCGGCCGGTGTCGAGACCGTCTCCCGCTACGTCAAGGGCTCCTCCGACGGCCTGCCGGACACCCAGAACCCGCTGTTCACCGACGCGCTCAACCGCACCAACCTGTTCGCGGCCGGCGGCCAGGTCTGGCACGACCCGCGCGAGGACGACACGCTGCCGGACATCTACATCGCCATGGGCCAGACCGCCGAGAACCTGGCGCAGCTCAAGGGCATCTCCCGGCAGGAGCAGGACGAGTTCGGCGTCCGCTCGCAGAACCTGGCCGAGAAGGCGATCGCCGACGGCTTCTGGGAGAAGGACATCACCCCGATCACGCTGCCGGACGGCACCGTGGTCAGCAAGGACGACGGCCCGCGGCCGGGCGTGACCTACGAGAAGACCTCGACGCTGCAGCCGGTGTTCCGCCCCGACGGCACCGTCACCGCCGGCAACTGCTGCCCGCTGAACGACGGCGCCGCGGCCGTGGTGATCATGTCCGACACGAAGGCCCGCGAACTGGGCCTGACGCCGCTGGCCCGGATCGTGGCGACCGGCGTGACCGCCATCTCCCCGGAGATCATGGGCATCGGCCCGGTCGGCGCCACCCAGAACGCGCTGCGCAACGCCGGCATGTCGCTCGGCGACATCGACCTGGTGGAGATCAACGAGGCGTTCGCCGCGCAGGTGATCCCGTCCTACCAGGACCTCGGCATCGACCTGGACAAGCTGAACGTCAACGGCGGCGCCATCGCCGTCGGCCACCCCTTCGGCATGACCGGCGCCCGCATCACCAGCACCCTGATCAACTCGCTGCAGTGGCACGACAAGCAGTTCGGCCTGGAGACGATGTGCGTCGGCGGCGGGCAGGGCATGGCGCTGATCCTGGAGCGGCTGAGCTAGGGCTCTCGCTCTGTAAAGAACTAGAAAAACTCTATAAAGCAAGACGTAAGGCGGTCGCGCTCTCCAGCACGGCCGCCATCGCTTCGTCCGCCGGTACCCGTCCCTCGCCGGGCGTCCACACGAGGATTCCGTGCGGGTCCTTGAGGGAGCGGTACGCGGATAACAGATCGTTCCCGACGACCGCGATCTGGTCGCCGAGGGCGAAGACCCCGAGCACCGGCAACTCCCGCCACACCGGCGGCCGCGGGCTGTCCCAGCTCTCGATGCCCTGGGCCAGCGCCGTGAGCTGCGACGCGAGCCAGTGACCGGCCCGCGCCCGGTCGCCGTAGGGCTCCAGCCGCAGCGCGAACTTGGAGTGCGGCAGCCGCCGGTACTGCTCCGCGATCCGGGTCAGCTCAGCCGCGAGCGCCTCCGGCAGCGACATGTCCTCGCCGGTTTCGCCGCCGCCCGGTTTGGTGCGGGAAGTCATCCGGGAAGGATACGGGAGACGAATGCCGTCCGAACGATGGCGCACGTCACCGACCGCCCGGACCCGGTCTGGCGATCCAATCGCCAGGACCCGTTCCTCTTGCCAGGTGCCCGGCTGTCAGGCACGCTGGCGCTCACGGACAGTTCTACGTCCATACCGGAGGCGCCCGTATGACGATCCACCACTCCGAAGAAACCCATCGCAACCTCCTCGCCCGCATCCCCGCCGCGACCGGCCGCAGCCTGGACACCTGGTTCCAACTGGTCGACGCCGGCCCCTCGCTCCCCCGCTTCGAGGAGCGTGTCAGCTGGCTCCGCGCCGAGCACGACCTGCCGCGCGGCTACGCCAACGCGATCGTCCACGAAATGGATCTGAAGCGCGCCGCCCGCGCCTTCGGATAACAGCCCCCACCCCCGGCAGCACAGAGCCCCCGGCGTGAGCGGCCGCGGGCTCTGTAGCCGTGCGTGCGCGCCCTCACCCACATGACGG
The DNA here is from genome assembly GCA_013362315.1 of Catenulispora sp. Classification (GTDB taxonomy): domain Bacteria; phylum Actinomycetota; class Actinomycetes; order Streptomycetales; family Catenulisporaceae; genus Catenulispora. Next base: position 5,872 of record JABFWL010000142.1, read on the forward strand.
TGCGCGGGTCATGCGAACGCCCGGCGAACGCCGCCGCCGAGTCCGGTGAAAGTCCTCTCCCGCCACGGCCGCGCCACCCGTCCGACCTGCACCCCTGACCGGACCTCCAGCGGACCCGCGCTGGAACTCGATCACGTTTCCGGGCAGATCTCGCTACGCTGAAGCCCGAAGGATCATCCGGCGGCGGGCACCGCGGGATGGGCCTTCGGGCCCAGATGGTGGAACAGGCAGACACAGCGAGCTTAAACCTCGCGGCCTTCGGGCGTTGCGGGTTCGACTCCCGCTCTGGGCACCCGGTTCGACGTGCTGTGGGGCGGCTTGGCGGCTGCCAGCGCCCCCTCACGCCTTCAGGTAAGCCAGCACCGCCAGCACCCGCCGGTTGTCGTCCCCCGACTCCGGCAGCCCGAGCTTCATGAAGATGTTGGACGTGTGCTTCGCGATCGCCCGCTCGGTCACCACCAGGCGCTCGGCTATCGCGGCGTTGGACCGCCCCTCGGCCATCAGGCCCAGGACTTCGCGTTCCCGGTCGGTCAGTTCGCCCAGCGGCTCCTTGCGGGCATTGCGGGCCAGCAGCTTGGCGATCACCTCGGGGTCCATCACGGTGCCGCCGGCGGCGACCCGGCGGACCGCGTCGACGAAGCTGTCGGAGTCGAAGACGCGGTCCTTGAGCAGGTAGCCGATGGCTCCGGCGCCGTCGGCGAGGAGTTCGGTGGCGTAGAGCTGCTCGACGTACTGCGACAGCACCAAGACCGGCAGGCCGGGCACCACCTTGCGGGCCTCCAGGACCGAGCGCAGGCCTTCGTCGGTGAAGGTCGGCGGCATCCGCACGTCCACCACTGCCACGTCGGGGCGCTGCTCCACCAGCGCGGACACGAGGGCGGGGCCGTCGCCGACGGCCGCCGCGATCTCGAATCCGTACGCCTCCAGCAGCCGGATCATGCCGTCCCGGAGGAGGAAGAGGTCTTCGGCGAGGACGACACGCACGGCAGCTCCATGGTCACGACGGTCGGTCCGCCCTGCGGGCTGCTCAGGGCGAGGATCCCGTCGAAGGTAGCAAGCCGGCGCTCCATACCGCGCAGGCCGCTGCCGCGCTCCGGGTCGGCGCCGCCGACGCCGTTGTCGCTGACCGTGATCTTCAGCAGGCCGCTGGCGACGCGCAGGTCGATCCAGACGCTGCTGGCGTGCGCGTGCTTGGCCGCGTTGGCCAGCGCTTCGCTGACCGCGAAGTACGCCGCCGACTCCAGCGGGGCGTCCAGCCGGCCCGGCACCTCGGCCCGCACCTCCACGTCCAGCGCCGAGTCCAGGGCCAGGGCCCGGACCGCGTCCACCAGGCCGCGGTCGGCCAGCACCGGCGGGTGGATGCCGCGGACCAGGTCGCGCAGCTCGGACAGGGCCTTGGCGGAGGAGTCGCGGGCCTCCAACAGCAGCTTCTGCGCCGCCTCGGGGTTCTTCTCCAGCAGCTGCGAGGCCGCGTTCAGGTGCATGCCCATGGCGACCAGCCGGGCCTGGGCGCCGTCGTGCAGGTCACGTTCGATCCGGCGCAGCTCGGCGGCCTGGGTGTCCAGGGCGTCGGCGCGGGTGTCGGTGAGGTGCTTCAGGCGGGCCTGGACCTGCGCCGGGGTCGGGGCCAGCAGAAGCCGGGACCAGCGGGCGTGCGCGTTCAGCAGCGCCGGGGCGATCGCCACGCCGAGCGCGACCTCCAGCACGCCGAGCGCCGCGGGTGCCCAGCGCAGGCCCTCGTTGCCGTGGTGCACGTGCACGAACACGTACCAGTCGTTGAAGCCGTGGCGGGTGAACAGGTCCCACAGCACGCTGATCACCATGCCGTAGACGCCGTTCAGCACCAGGCCCAGCGGGATGATCGCGAGGAGGGCGCCGACCACCGGGTCCACCATCACCCACGCGCCGTCCCGCCAGAACGCGGGGTCGGTGCCGTGGAACCGGACCTTGCGCCAGTAGCCTGCGAAGCCCTCGCCGAACTCCGGCGCGGCGCGGTAGGGCTCGGGGATGTCGATGCCGCGCCACTGCTTGACCTTGCGGCGGCGCAGGCCGGCCAGCCAGCGCAGGTAGGCGGCGGCCGGAGGGATCATGAGCAGGCCCAGGCCGATGCCCGCCATGCCGACCACCAGCGTCAGCAGCAGGTAGCCCATGAGCATCGGCAGCAGCATCACGAAGAACCAGAACCCGCCCTGGGCGACCGCGTCCAACCGCTTCTTGGTGTTCGTCATGTCCTCAAGTCTCTTCGTGGCGCCCGACCCCGACGATGGGCTTACATCCCCTCTTCGGGGTGTACCTAAGTACACCCCGATCATGGGACTCAGGACCAATGACCGCGACCGGTTTCGCCGCGACGCTGGAAGGCATGTGGACGAACATCTTCTCCGGCGCCGCGCTGGCCGCCTCGGCCGTGTCGGGCACCGTGACAGCCGCGGCTCCGACCGCGGTTCCGACTGCGGTCCCGGCTGCGGTCCCGGGGGTGGCGACGGCGGCCGCCGCGCCGGACTTGTCGGGCCTGGCTCCGTTCATCGACCAGACCGTCGGCGCGCAGCTGGCGAAGGACAAGATCCCGGGCGCGGCGGTGGTCGTGGTGGCCGGCGGGAAAACCGTCGTGGCCAAGGGCTATGGCGTCGCGGATGTGGCGAAGAAGACGCCGGTGGATCCGGCACGTACCGAGTTCTTCACCGGCTCGGTCGCGAAGGTGTTCACCGCGACCGCGGTCGCGCAACTCGTTCAGGAAGGCAAGCTCGATCCGCGCGCCCCGGTCAACACCTACCTGAAGGACTTCAAGATCCGGGACACCTATCCCGGCCGGCCGGTGACCGTCGAGAACCTGATGACGCACACCGGCGGGTTCGACGATGAGCCGTTGGGCGTCGCGGTCCGGGATCCGAGGGACGTGCCGCCGCTCGGGAAGTACCTCGCCGAGCACCAGCCGGGGCGCGTGCGGCCGCCGGGAACGCTGGCGGCGTATGACAATTACGGCGTCGCGCTGGCCGGGCATCTGGTCGAGACGATCTCCGGCGAACCGTTCGCGCAGTACATGCAGGAGCACGTCCTCAGTCCGCTCGGGATGGGCGACTCGACCTTCGTCCAGCCGCATCCGGCGGCGATCGACGCGAACCTGGCGAAGGGCTACCGCCCGGACGGCGGTGGCCAGACCGCGGAGGCCGGCCAGTACGGGGCGTGGGCGCCGACCGGCGCGGGCACCGTGGCGACCGCGACCGATGTCGCGAAGTTCATGCAGGCGCAGCTTTCCGGCGACGCGAAGCTGGGAGCAGGAGTCACGGATCTGGTGCAGCGCCACCACTTCACGATGGATCCGCGGGTGCCCGGCATGGCCTACCTGTTCGAGGAGCGGCCGCGCGACGGCCAGCCGCTCCTGTTCAAGGACGGCGACATCCCCGGATTCCACGCGAACCTGGCCCTGCTGCCGAAGCAGAGCGTCGGTATATATGTGGTCTACAACGGCGACGGCACTGACGGCGTCGCCACCTGGGACGGCAAAGCCCTGATCAACCAGATCGTGGACACGTACTTCCCCGGCAGTGACGCTACTACGCCGGCCCAGCCCGGCACACCGGTGAAGGACCCGAGGGCCGACTCCTACGCCGGCACCTATCGCAGCGACCGCATCAGCCGGGGCGACGTCACCCGGGTCGCCGGACTGGTCACCTCGGTGCGGGTCGACACGCATGGCGACGGCACGCTGAGCACCAGCGGCCTGTCTCAGGATCCGAATGCCGCCGACCAGCATTGGCGGCCGCTGGGCGACGGGGAGTTCGTCGAGGTCGACGGTCAGGACCGGCTGGTGTTCGACGGCCACGGCCATCTGGCGAGCACCATCGACCCGGCAGTCGCCTACTACCGGCTCGGCTGGTACGCCTCCCCCAGGCTGCATCTGCCGATGCTCTACGCCGGGGCCGGGATCCTGGCTCTCGCGTTCCTGGGCTTCCCGGTGCTGGCACTGATCCGACGGCTGCGGGACGAGGCGACGCATCCGCGCGGGGCGCGCTACGCACGCATCCTGGCCGCCGTTTCGGGAGCGCTGGCGACCGTGTTCATGGTCGGGTTCGTGTCGATGACCTCGGATGGCAACGCGTTCGACGAGACGGTGATCCTCGGCTCGTCGTGGCTGACGGCGCTGCTGGCGCTGAACGGCCTGTTGATGGTGGGCACGGTGGGGATGGTCGCGGGGAGTGCGGCGGCGTGGCGCTATGGCTGGTGGCGGCCGGCGGGGCGGATCGCGTACACGCTCACGGCGCTGGGCGCGGTGTCGTTCGTGACCGTCGCGTTCACCTACAACCTTGTGTGGCCGTGATCGAGCGCTGTGTCCTGAACGAGATTCCGATCGAGGTCCTGATCGACGTCCTGAACGACGACGTCCTGATCGAGCAGGGCAGCGAGCCGAGCGGTGTCCGGACCGAGCCCGGCTTCCTCGAACGGGATCCAGCGGTGGTCGTCGACTTCCTCCAGTTGGAGCTCGACGGCTGCCGTGCCTGTGAGGCGGAAGGCGTAGCGGAAGTCGAAGTGCCAGTGCTCGGGCTCACCCTTGGCGGGGTTGGCGGGGATGCGGTGCGCGTCGATCGCCAGCGGCAGCACCGGGTCACCGAGCAGCGTCACCTGGCCGGCGCCGAGGCCGGTCTCCTCGCGCAGTTCGCGGCGGGCCGCGTCGGCCAGGGTGGCATCGCCGGGCTCGGTATGGCCGCCAGGGTTGAGCCAGCGGCCCAGCGCCTTGTGCGCGATCTGGAGCAGGCGGCCCCGGTCGTCGACGACGAAGGCGCCGACGGTGACGTGGCCGGGCCACGTCTTGCGCGAGGTCATCCGCTCGCCGGAGGCCAGCGCGTCGGTGAAGACGGCGAGGCGGTCCGTCTGGTCGGGATGGAGCTCCAGGTAGCGGGCGACCAGGTTCCGGACGTCTTGGTCGGTCACCTGGCAGGAGGGCTGGGACAGCAGGTCGCTCATGGCGCCTATGATCGCATCGGCTGAGGGCTGGCTCACGGTCGCCATGGCGGAGATCATCTAATGGATGCAAGCACGGGTTACCATTAGATCTATGCCGTCTTCTAGATCTATGCCGTCTTCTAGAGCTATGCCGTCTTCTACTTCCACGCGCGCAACCGCCACCTCTGCCACTGCTGCTACCGCCACCGCCTCCGCTTCGACGCACGCTCCCGTCCCGCTGGCCGTGGACTACGCCAACACCCTGAGCGCGTCACGCGGCCGGACGAGCGACCACCTCGACAGTTGGCTCGCCGAACATGGCATGGCGCCCGATCCCCGCTTCGAGCCGCTGCGCGATGCGATTCGGGTCCTGATCGGCGCGACGGCCGAGCAGGCGCCGTATCCGGAGGCGGCGCTGGCGGTGGTGAACGCGGCGTCGGCGGCGGCTCCGCATTGGCTGGAGCTGACCGGCGAGGGGGTGGCGGTGGCGCGGGCGGCGGGGTCGGCTTCGGCAGCCGAGCGGCTACTGGCCGAGATCGCGCGGTCGGCGATCGAACTGCTGTCCGAGGACCAGCATGCGAACCTGTGCGCATGTCAGGCGCCGGGCTGCGTACAGTTCTTCGTGCGGACGCATCATCGGCAGGAGTTCTGCAGTGCGGCGTGCGGCAACCGGGCGCGTGCGGCGCGGCATTATCAGCGGCGCAAGGAGCAGTAGAGCGGACAGCTGCAGCGCTGGCAGCACTTTGGTGCGCTCGGGTGCTCGGCTGCTCGGCTGCTCGGCTGCTCGCAACAGCAGAGTTCGGCAGCGGAGTTCGGCAGCATGCCCCCAGCGACATGTCGGGACGTACCGCCAGTATCATGATCATCTCACCTGTTCGGCACAAATCATCCCCATCGAAGTGCGCCGGACCGGTTTCCACACCAGGCTTGGACAGGAGTCCGGCCGGCACTGCCACGGGAGATGAGACCACCGCCATGAGCCGCCCCAAGATACTCGTCGTCGGCAGCGGCTTTGCGGGCACCGAGTGCGCGCACAAGCTGGAGAAGAAGCTCTCGATCGACGACGCCGAGATCCGACTGGTGACGCCGGTCAACCATCAGCTGTACCTGCCGCTGCTGCCGCACGTCGCCTCCGGCGTGCTGACGCCGCAGGCGGTCGCGGTGTCGCTGCGGCGGATGCTGAAGCGGACGGTGATCATCCCCGGCGGCGCGATCGGCATCGACACCGAGACCCGCTCGGTCGTGGTCAGCAAGATCAACGGCGAGGAGATCGTCGAGCACTACGACTACCTGGTGCTCACCCCGGGCAGCGTGACGCGGCAGTTCAACATCCCCGGCGTGGACCGCTACGCGGTCGGCGTGAAGACCCTGGCCGAGGCGGCCTGGATCCGCGATCACGTGATCGCCCAGCTGGACCTGGCGGCGGTGGCGGACACCGACGCCGAACGCGAGTCCCGGCTGCAGTTCGTGGTGGTCGGCGGCGGGTACGCCGGGACTGAGACGGCGGCTTATCTGCAGCGGCTGACGACTGAGGCGGTCAAGCGGTATCCGAACCTCGACGGGAAGCTGGTGAAGTGGCACCTGGTCGACATCGCGCCGAAGCTGATGCCGGAGCTGGGCGACAGGCTGGGGCAGAAGGCGTTGAAGATTCTGCGGAAGCGCGGGCTGCACGTTTCGCTGGGTGTGTCGGTTGCTGAGTGCACAGAGGACACCGTCACACTGACTGATGGTCGTAAGCTGCCGTGCCGGACTCTGATCTGGACTGCCGGCGTGGCACCGAGCCCTCTGATCGCGACCATGGGCGCTCCGACTAACCGCGGCCGGCTTGTCGTCAACGCTGATCTGACGGTCCCGTCGCTGCCGGGCGTCTTCGCCTTCGGCGACGCGGCCGCGGTCCCCGACCTGCATAAGGGCGGCGACGCGATATGCCCGCCTACTGCACAGCACGCGATGCGGCAGGGATGGGCGGCGGCGGACAATGTGATGGCGGCAGTGCGCGGCTTTCCGCTGAAGGACTACGTCCACAAGGACTTGGGGCTGGTCGTCGACCTGGGCGGGGTGAAGGCGGTGTCGAAACCGCTTGGCATTCCTCTGTCGGGGCTGCCGGCGCAGATCGTGGCGCGGGGGTACCACTTGATGGCGCTGCGGACGTTCAGCGCGCGGTTCCGGACAGCGGCGGGCTGGATGCTGAATTCGTTGGTCGGGGACGACTTTGTGCGCACTGGGTTCCAGGCGGAGCGGGCTGCGTCGTTGAAGGACTTTGAGTACACGGACGTCTATTTGACGCGGGAGGAGATCTTGGAGCGGACGCGGGGGAGCGCTGGCGCGGGGGCGGTTGTCTCGCGGCCGGCTGCTTGAGGTACGCGCCGTATGCGCTGATCCGAAGGCCCCTCGCCCAACTCCTGCAAGTCGAGTCCGCTTAGTTCATCTCGGCCGACTCACACCGACGCCAGCGAGGTCGAATCCTGGTCCTGCTCGCGCTTGACGCGAAGAACAGCTAAAACGCCGGCTGCTCGAATCTGAGCGTCGCATCGAACGGGACCCGCAGCTCCAACGCGTAGTCGTCGATGCCGTTGACCCGCTCCGAGACCAGCCGGTACTCGCCGCTGCCGGCGATCAGCTGCCATTGCTGGACGCGGTGGATCGCCGAGTCGTCGGGGCGGAGGAAGACCGTCAGGTAGGTCTCGATGCCGGCCGTCGCGTATTGCGTCATCTTCGAGACCAGGCCGCGGCGGGGGTCGTCGCGGCCGGTGTCGTCGGCGGCGGAGCCCGGTGAGACGACTTCGACGACGACCAGGACGACCTCGGCTCGAACCCGGCGTTGTCCGGTCGGCAGGCACATGTAGACCGCGACGTCGGGTTCGCGGATGGTCAGGGGAACGTCCCAGAGGATCACGTCCAGCTCGGCGTCGGTGGCCAGGCAGGAATAGCGTCCGTCCACCACGGCCTTGCCGGCGGCCGCTTCCAGGGCGTTGGCCATCCGGCGGACCGCCCGCTGATGCCCCGGCGTTCCGGACTGGCGCACCACCAAACGGCCGGCGGACACCTCATGGCCGCGCCGGACATCCTCGGGCATCGAATCCCACAGCTCTATGGTCAGTCCACCATCAAGCTTGGCCTCGACCAGGCGCAGGGCCTCCCACAGCTCAGGCGTCCATCCCGGATCGCTCGTCATGGCGACAGGCTACCGCCGCGGCCCTCCCCCACCAGCCCCACGCCACCCACCTCACCCGCATGCCAGCCGTCGTCCGCGTGGTGGCGCCGCAGGATGCGGGCTGGGACGCCGCCGATCAGGCAGTGGTCGGGGAAGGAGCCGCGGACTACGGCGCCGGCGGCGACGGCGACGTTGCGGCCGAGGGTGGTGCCGGGGAGGATCACCGAGCCGACGCCGAGCCAGCAGCCGTCGCCGATGGTGACCGGCTTGTCCTCGGCGTCCTGACGGCCGATCGGGGTGTCGAGGGCGGTGTAGCCGTGGTTCTGGTCGGTCACGTAGACGTAGGGGCCGAAGAAGACGTCGTCGCCTATGTCGATGGCCAGGTGCGCCACGATGTGGCTGCCGCGGCCGATGGAGCAGCCGCGGCCGATGCGCAGGACGATGGCCTCGCCGAAGTCCTCGCCGGGCCAGCCCACGGCCAGGCTCACGCCCTCGCCGACCAGGGTGCCTTCGCCGATCGCCATGTACTGCTCGTTGTAGAGGGCGCCCAGGGGGAATGACAGGGCGGCGCCTGGGCCCAGGTGGGCGAAGCGGTAGCGGCCGGGGTCGGCGGCGGTGATGCGGCCGCGCACGCGGGCCCAGTCCCACACGCCGCGGATGGCGGCGGCGGTGAGGCGGTCGAACCAGCGGGGATGGCGGGGCACGGTCGTCGCTTTCACATGATCACGCCGGATGGGTCGGCTCAGCATAAGGCCGACGCCTCCGGCGCGCGTGCCCGTCGGCCCGGCGCGGCACGGCCCCGCCCGTCCCATGCGGCATGGCCCCGCATCGCCCGCCAGCCCCCGCGCGGCACCGGCCCGCCAGCCCGGCACGGAACTCCCCCGCCAGCCCCGCACGGCACGCCACGCCCACCCCGCCGCTCCAGCCCCAGCGCCACGCCGGCGCGGTAAGGTGTCCCGTCCCGTTGCGCCGTCCGCCGCGTCCCGGAGAGGGAGCCACCCGTCGATGACCGTCTCGGACTCCCCGATCACCACGTGCTACCGCCACACCGGGCGCGAGAGCCACATCCGCTGCACCCGGTGCGACCGCTACATCTGCCCGGACTGCATGCGCAGCGCGTCTGTCGGGTTTCAGTGCCCTGACTGCGTCCGCAGCGGCAACAAGGATGTGCGCCAGGCCCGCACGGTGTTCGGTGCCGGGGCCGCGGCCGGCGCGGCCGCGCCGGCCGTCACCATCACGCTGATCATCCTCAACTTCGCCGTCTACGCCGCCGAGGTCCTGCAGCACTCGGTCGTGGACCGGCTGTCGCTGCTCCCCGACGCCCTGCGCGGCCCGAACGGCGCGCTGTACGAGCCGATGAACGCGCCGCCGGGCTTCCATCCGATCGGCGTCGCGCACGGCGAGTGGTACCGGCTGCTCACCTCGGCTTTCGTCCACGCCCTGCCCTCCGACCCGCCCTTCGGCCCGGCGCACATCCTGTTCAACATGCTGTCGCTGTGGATGTTCGGCGTGGCGCTGGAGCGCCACCTCGGCCGGCTCCGCTTCCTGGCCGCGTATCTGCTGTCGGCGCTGGGCGGCGCAGTGCTCTGCTATTTCCTGGTCGCGCCCTACACCCAGACCATCGGCGCCTCCGGGGCGATCTTCGGCCTGATCGGCCTGTACTTCGTGCTGAGCCGCAAGCTGCACTTCGACCCGGTCGGCGCCCAGCGCCAGCTGGTCTTCGCCGTGGTCTGGCTGGTGGCGGCCTCGAAGGTGACCTCCTGGCAGGGCCACCTCGGCGGCCTGCTGACCGGCGCCGTGATCGGCCTCGTGATCGCCTACGCTCCCCGCGCGCGCCAGGGCGCCGTCCAGGCGGCCGGACTGACCGTGATACTGGCGCTGCTGCTCGGCGCCACGGCGTTCCGCACCTCGGCGCTGCACAAGGACGACCGGCCGGCGGTCGAGGACGCGAAGGGCACAGGCATCAGCTATGGACGCACCGGAAGCACTGGACTCCCCGAAGTCAAAGAACTCACCGGAATCACCACTCCTCTGGCACGTAGTCGCCCAGCAGAAGGCCTGGCTGGACAGCCATCCGCAAACTGACCCCAACCTGGCCGTCCCCCTGCGCGTGCTGAAGGTCGCCGAGGAGGCCGGTGAGGCCGCCGCCGCGCTGATCGGCGTCAGCGGCCAGAACCCGCGCAAGGGCACCAGCCACACCACAACCGACCTGGCAGCAGAGCTCTGCGACGTGATCATGGCGGCGTCGGTCGCACTGGCGACAGTCGTTCCGGACCCGCAGGAGGTGCTGGAACAGCACCTGGGCCGCCTGTACCTGCGTTCCCTGAAGGCCGGAGCCTCGCCACTGGACGCACCGGGCACCGGCCTGGACCGCGCCGCCTGGGCCGCATCCCTGCCGAAGGTGGTCGCCAGCGGCTCGATGCTCTTCGCCGACGGCGAAGGCCGGACCCTGCTGGTCCGCCAATCGCATCGCGGCAGCGAGCGCACAGTGTGGAACGCTCCGGGCGGCGGAATCGAGGAGGGCGAGTCGCCCGCGCAGGGCGCCCGCAGAGAGGCGCTGGAAGAGATCGGGCTCGACGTGCTTCCCGGGCGGCTGCTGATGGTCGACTGGTGCCGCCGGGACGGCGACCGGCCGCCGCTGGCCCAGTATCTGTACGACGGCGGCACGTTGAGCGCCGAACAGATCGCGCGGATCCGGCTGCAGCCGGGCGAGATCGCCGAATACGGGTTCTTCGACCTCGAAGGAGCGCGCGAGCGCTTGGCACCCGGGGCTTTCGGGCGGCTGACGCGTGCGCTGGCCGTGCGGGACGGGCTTGAGGCGCTTCAGGATCTGGAGGATGGGCTGGCCCGCTAAGCCGACCCAGCCCTAAGCCGAACCAGCCCTCTGCCGCGGAATGGAACCCAGCCGCTGCCGCACCAAATCCGCCTCCGGCCTGCGCAGGTCCTCGAACGCGTCCAGCGCCTCATGCCAGCTGGCGCCCGCCGCGGTGCTGTCGCCGAGATCGTTCAGCACGTCCCCCAGCCGCATGGCCGCCAGTGCCTTCTGGTTGTCGTCGCCCTCGGCCACGCACGCCTCGATGGCGCGCCGGTAGCAGGACACCGACTCCTCGAGGTCGCCGAGCCGGTGGTGGATGTAGCCGAGGCTGTCCCACAGCACTCCTATGTGCTCGTGCCGCCCGGTCGCCAGCTTCAGGTGCAGCGCGCGCCGGCAGCACGCCAGCGCCTCGGCGAGCCGCCCCAGGTGCGCGTAACTCCATCCGAGCGAGTTGAGCCCCTGCGCCTGCGCGTGCAGCTCCCCAGTGGCCTCCACATGATCCAGGAAGTCCCGCAACAACGGCAGCGTGGCGGCGACGTCGCCCTGCAGGAAGCGCACGTTCGCCATCGTCCGCTTCGTCTCCGCCGCGCCGGCCGCGTGTCCGGCTTCGTCGTAGAGCTCCAGCGCGCGGTCCAGGTGGTGCATCCCGCCCTCCGGATCGCCGATCCGGGGCAGGTCGCGGCCGAAGATCCGGTGCACGTGCGCCTCGGCGACCCGGTCACCGAGCCGCCGGGTGGCGGACAGCGCCAGGCGCGCGGCGGCGATGTCCTCCTCCCAGCGCGCGTTGCGGGCCATCCCGATCGAGCGCGCGCACGCCAGCTGCCACACCTCGACGTCCAGCCCGGCGGCGGCCAGGTCCAGCAGCAGCGCCGCCAGCACCTCCTCCTCGGCGTCGAACCAGGCGATGCCGCCGGCGGAGTCCTCGATGACGCTGACGAGCGTGCCGGGCGGCGCCGGGGCGAGATCTTCGGGGGTCGGCAGGCCGGTGGTGGCGTGGAGCATGTTCACCTGGACGACCGTGTGCAGGTAGTGGTCGACCAGGCGCCGGAAGGCCTCGGCGCGGGCCTCCTCGTCCTCCTCGGCGGCCAGCCGCTCGGCCGCGAACGCCTCCAGCAGGCTGTGCCGCCGGTACCGGCCGCGGCCGTCCACCGACGACATGTTCATCGCGACCAGCTCGACCAGCGCCGCGTGCGTCTCCACCGGGGACACGCCGAGCAACGACGCCGCCGCCGTCACCGGGATGTCCGGACCCGGGTGCAGGGCCAGCAGCCGGTACAGGCGGGCCGCGCAGGGGGTGAGCTGGCGGTAGGACCAGGACAGCACGGTCCGCACGCTGACCGCCGCGTCGCCGCCGTCCAGGGCGCCCAGGCCGCCGCCGACCGCGCCCAGCTGCTCGGCCAGGTCCTCCAGCGGGATGTCGGGCTGCACGCACGCCCGCCCGGCCGCGACCACGAGCGCCAGCGGCAGATGCGCGCAGTGCTCGGCGATGGCGGCGACGGCCTGCTCGCGGCCGGAGGTGCGTTCCGGTCCGAGGCGCAGGTTCAGCAGATCGCGGGACTCGGACGCTGACAGCGGCTGCAACGACACCGTCCGCGCGAAGTCGATGGTCACCAGCGACGCCAGGGCGTTGCGGCTGGTGGCCAGCAGCTGCGCCGGGCCGGACGGCGGCAGCAGCGGGCGGACCTGGTCGGCGTGCCGGACGTTGTCCAGGACGATCAGCGCCCGCTTCTCGGAGATGACCGCGCGGTACAGCGCGAGCCGGCCGTCGGCGGTGGCCGGGAGCAGGTGGTCCGGCACGCCGAGGCAGTCCAGCAGCACCCTGACGGCCTCGTCGGCGGCCATCGGGGCGCCGCGCTCGGCGAAGCCCTTCAGATCGACGTAGAGCCGGCCGTCGGGGAAGGTCGCGGCGGCCTGGTGCGCCCAGGTCAGGGCGAGCGCCGTCTTGCCGATGCCGGCCATGCCGACCAGCAGCGTCAGCCCTGCCAGGTCTGGAGGGTGGTTGCCGGCCATGGCTTCGGTGATCGCCGTCAGTTCCGCGGTCCGGCCGACGAAGCGGCGAGGGGCAGGCGGAAGCTGGTGCCCCAGCGGAGGGAGCATCGAGAACTGGCCGGAGTCGGACAGCGAGGGCACCGGCGGTGGTGGCGCGGCTTCAGAAGCGCCGGAAGCCGGCGTGCCGGCCGGTACTGGCGGGTTGGCAGGGTTAGCCGAGCCGGCCGGACCAGACGAGCCGGCCGAGGCGCCAGAAGCCGCCGGAGTGCCGGAAGCCGCCGCGGCTCCGAAGGTAGCCGGAGCGCCGCCCTCGGAGCTGCTGTCGACGACGCGGAACGGCCGCCGCGGCGCCAGCAGCTCCGCGATCAGGTCTCCCGCGTCGACACCGCGCAAGGTCTGGTTGTAGAACCTCCGCAACAGCGGCGAAGGCTCCGTTCCCAGTTCCTCGCGCAGCCGCGTCCGCACGCGCCGGTACCACTCCTGCGCGTCAGCGTGCCGACCCGCTCCGTAGAGGGCCAAGAAGTTCCGCTCGTGAAACGGCTCGTTCAGCGGATGCGAGCCCGACAGCGCGCGCAGGGTCGGCAGGATCGCGTCGAACTCCCCCTGCGCCAAGTGCGCGTCGATCTGCAGTGTCTCCAGACGGATCCGCAGTTCCTCCAAATAAGGAAGGAACTCAGCGCGCAGGACGTCTGACTCCAGATCTGCCAGGGCCTCGCCGTGCCACAAGGCCAGCGCCTGCGCCGCGGCCTCTCCGACGGCGGCCCATCGGCCCTCCTCCGCGGCGGCCCGCGCCCGGCCCTCGAGCTCGGCGGCGCGCACGTAGTCGATCTCGTCGCTGGGCTCCGGAGCGAACAGGTAGCCGCGGCCCTCGTAGCGGACCCGCGAGGCCGCTCCGGCCGCGCCGACGCCGGCCCCGGCGCCCAGCGCCGTGCGCAGCCTGGACACGTACGTGGCCAGGCCGGAGCGCGCGCTGGCCGGTGGCCGATCCCCCCACAGGACCGCCACCAGAGCGTCGAACCCCACTACCTGCCCCGGCCGCAACAGCAGCGCGGCCAGGACTGAGCACTGCTTGCCGGCCGGCACCGAGATCTCGGCGCCGGTGTCGTCCCAGACCTTCAGTGACCCCAAGAGCGCGTAACGCATATCGAGCCATCCCCTCCGGCCGCATGGCACGGCGCAATCGGCGCGCAATGCGGTGCCGCCATCATGGGCAAAAACCTTGTCTGATGTCGAGAAGCTGTTCAGAACCCGCCGAGGAGCGATCACCATGTCCCCCGAACCCGCATACCGGTTGACCGACCGGGTCTGGCGCATTCCGGCCGGACCGTTCGACTTCGTCAACAGTTTCGCCGTTCTGGAGGACGACGGCGGCGTGACGCTGATCGACACCGGTATGCCCAGCTCAGTGCCCCGTATCGAGGCCGGGCTGGCGGCGCTGGGGAAGGCCTTCCCGGACGTGCACCGGGTGGTGCTGACGCACGCGCACGGCGACCACGCCGGCGGCGCGGCGAAGGTGCGGGCGAAGAGTGACGCCGAAGTGGCGATCAGCGCCATCGACGCGCCGTTCGCGCGGGAAGGGTACGCGCCGCCTCGGGACGGGTCCACAGTTGGCGGAAAGTTTCTCAACCTGTTGGGGAAGAAGGGGAACAAGTTCGCCCCGGTGGTGATCGGCGAGGAGTTCGCCGACGGCGACGTGCTGCCGGTCGGCGGGGGGCTGCGGGTGGTGCACACGCCGGGGCACACGCCGGGGCATGTGGCGCTGCTGCATGAGGGGGATGGAGTGCTGATCACCGGTGACTCGATTTGGAACGTGCGGAAGATGAAGTGGTCGGTGCGGGCGTTCTGCACTGACATCAAGCTCAATCAGAAGACGGCTGACGTGCTGGGGGAGCTGGAGTATGAGATCGCGGCGTTCACGCATGGGAAGCATGTGACGCAGAACGCTCGGGAGACGGTGCGGCGGTTTCTTGCTGAGGCTAAGCGGGAGGGGTAGGGGGCGCGCCTCGTTTGGCTGGGGGCGGGTTGGTGGTGTGGGTTGCGGTTGGGCTGTGGGTTTAGGCGATTTTTACGAAGCGCGGGTGGATGCGGCCTCGGGGTTCGTGGGGTGGGGTCGGTCGTTCGGCTGGCGGTCGTCGTGTTCACGGTCCCGGCAGCGGTGGGTCCTCGTTTGCTGGCGGTCGGTGAGGTGGCTGGCTTTCAGTCAAAGTCAAGAGCAGATCAAAGGCCTGTGAAGAGCCGGCGCCTTCAGCGGGAGCCTCGATTCCCTCGGGGAACTGGCGC
>JABFWL010000254.1 GCA_013362315.1 Catenulispora sp.
GCACGTCGTGCACTGGCAGGGCGGCTATTACCTCGAGGACGGCCTGCACCGCGCGGTGCGCGCCGCGCTCCAGCAGCGCACGGTGCTGCACGCCCGGGTGCTGGAGCTCGACGAGTGAGCCGCCGCTCGGTGCTGCTCACCGTGGCGATCGTGGCGGTGGCGCTGCTCGGCGGCGCGCTGTGGTTCGCCAACCGGCCGGGGGAGTCGGCGGCCAAGGCCGGAGACTGCATCACCGCCCCGCTGAAGGGCGGCTTCAAGAAGGTCGGCTGCGACGCCTCGAACGCCGCGTTCAAGGTGGCCGCCGTGCTGGCCGACGGCGACAGCAACGGCTGCGACGCTTACCCGAACGTGCTCATGTCGGTAGTCGACAAGAACCGCACGAAGACCCTCTGTCTCGCCAGCGCTAAGTAGCACCAGCACGGCGGCCCTGGCCGCCGACATAGCCGACTACATAGCCGCCGGCATGACCACCGACCCGGCCTTCTACCTCACTCCCGCCCCGGCTGCCCACCACCGAGCGTCACCAAGCGGTGCCGACAGCTGTGGCACTACGCTGCGAAGGTGAGCGATCTCCGGGAGTTGCTGAGATCCAGGCTCTTCCGGCGGCTGTTCGGGACGCGCCTGGTCGGCCAGTTCGGCGACGGCGTCTTCCAGGTCGCCCTGGCAGCCTTCGTGGTGTTCTCCCCGGAGAAGGAGGCCACGGCCGGGGACGTGGCCGAGGCGTTCGCCTTGCTGCTGCTGCCGTTCACCGTTATCGGGCCGTTCGCCGGAGTCTTCCTCGACCGGTGGCGCCGCCGCCAGGTGCTGCTCTACGCGAACCTCCTGCGCGCGGTGATCGTGGCGATCGTGGCGACCCAGGTCCTCGCCGACGACAGCAGCTGGCTCTTCTACACCTCGGCGCTGACCGCCCTCAGCTGCAACCGCTTCATCCTCGCCGGACTGTCCGCCGCGCTTCCACAGGCTGTGGACAACGAACGGCTCGTCGTCGCCAACGCCGTGTCCCCCACCGCCGGCACCCTCGCCGCGACCCTGGGCGGCTCGGTGGGCGTGGTGGTCCGCGCGCTGGTGGGGTCAGGGGTCCACGCCAATGCCCTGATTCTCGGCGTTGCCGCACTCCTCTATACGGCGACGGCGCTTGTCGCTCGCACTATGCCGCCGGATTCCCTCGGCCCCGACGAACGGCCCGAGCGTTCCACCTGGAGCGAACTGAAGATTGTCGTCCGCGGCCTGTGGCAAGGGCTGCGCCACCTCAGAGAACGCAAGGCCGCGGCCGCCGCGCTCGTGGCGATCACCGCCAACCGGTTCTGCTATGGCCTGACGACCATCATGGTCCTGCTGCTGTTCCGCAACACCTTCAACGATCCGCACGACACCAACGCCGGACTGCGCGGCTTCGGTGTCGCGGTGGCAGTGTCCGGCGTGGGCTTCTTCCTGGCCGCGATCGCTACTCCGGTGATCCTGCGGCACATCAGGCTGTCGACCTGGATCACCGTCTGCATGGCCGGCTCAGGCATCGCGCTGGCCGCCTCGGCCACCTGGTTCCGGGTCGGCCCGCTGCTCGCCGGCGCCCTGATCGCCGGATTCTTCGCCCAGGGGCAGAAGATCTGTACCGACACCACAGTGCAGCGCAATGTAGAGGACGCTTATAGAGGACGCGTCTTCTCTCTCTACGACATGCTCTTCAACGGAGCCTTCGTCGCGGCGGCCACAGTAGCCGCCGCAACGATTCCAGCCTCTGGCAAGTCCCTGACTCTCATCTACGCGACCGGAGCCGTATATATCGCCGTCGGCTTGGCCTACGCCTGGTTCTGTTCCGCCTCGCGTTGGGCCCACCAGGAACGCAGCTCGGCGACCGCCGTGTCGTGAGCCATCGGCCCGCGATCCATCCTCAACTCCAACAGGAACTTGTACGCGGCGCCGACCTCCGGCCCCGGCTTGATGCCGAGGACCTTCATGATCTCGTTGCCGTCCAGATCCGGCCGGATCGCGTCCAGCTCCTCCTGCTCCCGCAGCTCGGCGATCCGCCGCTCCAGATCGTCGTAGGCGTGCTCCAACATCAGCGCGCGCCGGCGGTTCCGGGTCGTGCAGTCCGAGCGGGTCAGCTTGTGCAGTCGCTCCAGCAGCGGCCCCGCGTCCCGGACATAGCGGCGCACCGCGCTGTCGGTCCACTCCGCCTCGCCGTAGCCGTGGAACCGCAGATGCAGCTCCACCAGCCGCGCGGTGTCCTCGATGATCTCCTTGCTGTACTTCAGCTTCCGCAGCCGCGCGGCGGTCATGTGCGCGCCGACGACCTCGTGGTGATGGAACGACACGCCGCCGCCGGGCTCGAAGCGGCGGGTCTTCGGCTTGCCGATGTCGTGCAGCAGGGCCGCCAGCCGCAGGATCAGGTCCGGGCCGTCGGTCTCCAGATCGATCGCCTGCTCCAGGACCGTAAGGGTGTGCTCGTAGACGTCCTTGTGGCGGTGGTGCTCGTCGATCTCCAGGCGCAGCTTGGGAAGTTCGGGGAGGACCTGGTCGGCCAGGCCGGTGTCCACCATCAGCGCCAGGCCGAGGCGCGGCCGCCGCGCCGTCAGCAGCTTCGACAGCTCGACCTGGACCCGCTCGGCGCTGACGATGCCCAGCCGGTCGGCCATCTCGGTCATCGCCCGGCGCACCTCCGGCGCGACGTCCAGCTCGAGCTGCGCGGCGAACCGCGCGGCGCGCATCATGCGCAAGGGGTCGTCGGAGAACGACATCTCCGGGGTCCCGGGCGTGCGCAACACGCCCTCGTGCAGGTCGCGCAGGCCTCCGTAGGGGTCCACGAACTCGAAGTCCTCGGGGTCGGCGCTGAGCCGGACCGCCATCGCGTTCACGGTGAAGTCGCGCCGCAGCAGGTCGTCCTCGATCGAGTCGCCGTAGGCGACCTCGGGCTTGCGGGAGTCGCGGTCGTACGCCTCGGAGCGGAAGGTGGTGATCTCCAGCTTCGCGCCGTGCTTCTGCGCTCCGACGGTGCCGAAGGCGATGCCGACGTCCCACACCGCCTCGGCCCAGCCCTGCACCAGTTTCAGCACCTGCTCGGGGCGGGCGTCGGTGGTGAAGTCCAGGTCGTCGGAGAGCCGCCCGAGCAGGGCGTCCCGCACCGGACCGCCGACCAGCGCCAGCGTGTGTCCGGCGGCGGCGAAGCGCCCGGCCAGCTCGCCGACCACGGGCGCGACTCGTAGCAGTTCTGTTACCGCGGCCCGCTGTGCCTGGTCAAGATGCGGGTCCGGGCGTCGCTGCTGGTCGGTGTGCATGGTGTCGAAGTTTACGTGGCGGGGCGTGGCGGTGGGCCCGACTACGATTCGTCGGGTGACCAGCCGAGCCTGCCGCGCGCTCCTTGCCCTCGCGCTGTTCCTGGGTGCCGGGAGCCTGACGTCCGGCGGCGCGCGCGCCGCCGACGCCCCGGCCGCCGAATCCTCGGCCGTCAAGTCCTCGGTCGCCAAGCCCTCGGTCGCGGTGGGGATCGGCGCGGTCACCCCGCAGATCCCGGATTTCTCCGACGTGAACAAGCCGATGGACTTCTCCGGCCAGCTGGCGAACACCACGTCCGCGGCGATGAAGAACCTGGTGGTCGAGCTGCGGCGGACCCGCGTGCAGGCCCGCTCGGACATGGGATCGGCCGACGGCGAGGGCTCCCGGGTCTACACGGCGGCCGGCAAGCAGGTGAAGCTTCCTATCCCCAGCCTCGACGCCCACGCCGTGACGGGCTGGCAGTTCCACCTCACCGAAGCCGAGTTGCTGGGCGGCAAAAAGCCTCGGAGTGGCGTCTACGCGGTCGACATCGACATCACGGACTCCGACGGGGACTTCCTCGGCGGCCAGCGCACCTATGTGGTGTGGAAGCCGGTGACCGATACGAAGGAAGCCCGCGTCGCTCTGCTGTGGCCGGTGGTCGGGATGCCGGGGCTGACCGGGCAGAAGACCGCCAATGACGCGGCCGCGCCGATCGTGTCCGATCCGCAGGCGGCAGCGCAGTTCGCACCGCAGGGACGGCTGAGCCAGATCTTCCAGGACGGCCAGCGGTTCCCGGTCAACTGGATCCTCGATCCAGACGTGCTGTACACGGCCAACCGGCTCTCCAGCGGGTACTTCGTGGCCTCCCCCGACGGCTCTCTGAAGCCCGAGGGCGGCAACGGCGCCTTGGACGCCAAGGGCTGGTATGACGCGGCGCACCAGCTGTTCACCGCTTCGGCCACCCAGAACTGCTGGAACCTGCCCTACGCCGATCCCGACGTGACCACGCTGGCGCACAGCCAGGGCGGCCAGCCATTGCTGAACGCAGCGGTGAAACTGCAGGCACCGGTCACCACCGGGGCGTGCCGCAAGCCGCAGACCATCGCCTGGCCGGCCGGCGGCCAGGCCGACACCGCCACGATGAAGGCGCTGCAGGCCGCCGGCGTGTCGGACCAGCTGACCCTGCTGTCCTCGAACGTCGTGTCGTCGACGGCCTGGAAGTCCGCACACGTCGCCCTGCCGGAGAGCCCGAACACCGTCGTCTACGACACCTACCTGTCCAACGTCTTCGCCGACCAGGCACCCCCGCCGGCCGGGCAGCCGCAGCTGAGCACCCCGGGCGTGCTGGCCGCCCAAGAGTGGCTGGCGCAGACCGCGCTGCTGGCCGGGGACTACACCGACCGGGTCTTGGTCGTCGCGCCGCCCCGGGACTTCACCCCGACGGCCCCGCTGGCCGACGCCATCGAGAAGGCCGAGAAGATGGGCCCGAACGACAAGTGGGTGGGCCTGCAGGACCTGGGCAAGGTGCTGGATCCCAAGGCGGCCGCGCCCCCCGCCTCGCCGCTGGTCGCCAAGATCGACTCACCGAACCTGCCGGTCGCCGTGGTCAAGTCCGCCTCGGACGGCCAGAAGCTCTACCACGCACTGCACTCGATCATGGACCCCAACCACGAGCGCGACGATGCCGTGCCGTTCCGGCCGGTGGCCACCTGGTGGCGCGGGCGCCCCGGCGCCGCGGCGTTCAGCGGGGTGGTCTACAACACCGTGGTCCAAGAGCACGGACTGGTGAGCATCGCCAAACAGCGCCAGACGCTGACCTTGTCCGGGAAGTCCGGCATGGTGCCGATCACCATCGTCAACAAGACGAACTCCGCAGTGCACGTCTTCGTGCAGGCGCACTCCGAACAGAGCGTTAAGCTCAAGGCCACCGATCCCGGCCTGCAGACCGTGACCAGCGGCACGACGGCGACCGTCCGCATCCGGGTCGAGGCTCAGGGCAACGGCCAGACCGTCAAGCTCATGGCGACCCTGTACACCTGTGACGACTTCTCCAGTGGCTGCACCTACTACCCGGGCGACCTGTTCACCCCGCTTAAGTCGGAAGACGGTGCGGTGGAGATCCCGGTCAAGGTCAGCCGCATCGGCATCATCGCCCTCGGCCTGATGATCGGGTCCGGCATATTGCTGATCGCGCTGATCGGTTTGCGCGTCTACCGGGCCAAGCGTGCCCAACACGCCCCCGCACAAGACACAATGGCAAGTTGAGACACCGATACTGATCGGACGACCGACACACACCGACACCACACTGACACCACACCGAGACCACGGACGCGGGGAGCGCTGGAGATATGACGAGCGACGGCGGCGAACTGTGGCTTCCGGAGCCGCCGCGCGAAGAGGGCGAACCGCGGCCCCGCCGGACGCCGCAGGGCGGTCCCGGCGTGCCCGGCGTCCCCGAGAACGGTGATCCTCGTCACGCGCCCGGTCCGGCGCAGTCGCCGGCGGAGCCGGGTCGGCAGCCCTTCCAGCAGCCTTCTCAGCAGCCCTATCCGGGGGCGCCCCAGCAGCCTTGGACTCCGCAGCCGCCGGCTCAGCCGCCGCAGGCTCCGCGCCCTGCGCGCTTCGATCCGCAGACCGGCCGGCCGCTGACCCCCGATGAGCGCGCCGCCGCAGGCCGTCCCCCGCAGCCCGGTGATCCGCGCCTGGGCCAGCCCGGTGGCGGGAACCCCGGCTACCGGGAGCAGTACGCCGGTCCGCAGGACCCGGCACAGGGCCGCGATCAGTACTCCGATCCCCGGCACGGCGGTCGGCGGCCGCCGACCCAGCCCGGATCCTCGCCCGGCCGGCGCGACGCGTACGCCGACCCCCGGCAGCCGGGTCAGGCTCCGAACCAGCCGCCCGTCCAGCCGCCGACGCAGCCCCCGAACCAGCCGGCGAGCCAGGCCTCGAACCAGCCCCCGAGCCACGGCCGCCGGCCCGTCGACGACAACCGCGCGTTGTTCCGCGACGAGGTTCCCGGCCGCGGCGCCGGCCCGCGCAACGACCCGCGCCGCGCCGAGCCGCCATCCTGGCAGGCCCAGTCCGGGTCCGCCGGATCCGCGGGGTCCGGCCACTCGCCGGGCCAGCCCCCCGGCCGC
>JABFWL010000752.1 GCA_013362315.1 Catenulispora sp.
GTCGAAGTCTGCGCCGTTGTCGAAGTCACAGAGCCGGGGTTCTCGCCGACGGTGTTCTCGGGCTGGGGCGACGGAAGGGCGGACACGGCGGCCTCCTGGTGACTGGCTGGATCGTCCCGATTCCTGCCCACTCTAAGCTGGGGCGCAGCAGCCGCCGATCTCTTGTCCGGTCGGTGGACTCTTCCACCTGTTCGAGATCGGCCATAAGGTGAACCGGTAACGCCAGGACCAGAAACGGGGGGCGCACGTGGCCGCTACCGACTCCGACGCGGCTTTGGGGCCGGAGCCAGAAGTCCCGGCCTTAGACGATGCCTACGACGCCTCCTACGCCCGCGACGGCTTCCACGGGGCGTCCGCCGACGATTCGGAGCTGATCGAGACCGCGCCGCCTACTCGGGGTGGCGGTCGCCGCGCGGCACGGGGGAAGGCCAAGAAGCGGCGCGTCCCGGCGTGGCTGGAGATCATCGGCTACGTCGTCGTCTCGCTGCTGCTGACTTCGGTGATCAAGACCTTCCTGGTCCAGATGTACTACATCCCCTCGCCGTCGATGGAGCCGACCACCTACCGGGGCGACCGGGTCTTCGTGGACAAGCTGTCGCACTGGGTCGGCGGCGCGCCGACCCGCGGCCAGGTCATCGTGTTCCACGACCCGCACAACTGGATGGGCACCTCGGCGAGCGCCCATCCGGCGCTGAACCTGCCCGACATGCTCGCCGCCGTCGGCATCCTCCCGGACCAGCACGACGACCTGCTGATCAAGCGGATCATCGGCGTCGGCGGCGACACCATCGAGTGCAAGAGCGCCGACGGCCCGGTCTACCGCAACGGGACGGCGCTCGACGAGTCCTCGTACATCATGAACGGCAAGAACGGTAAGCCCTGCGCCAACGGCACCTACAAGGTCACCGTCCCGCCGGGGAACCTGTGGGTGCTCGGCGACAACCGCGAGCACTCCGGCGACTCGTCGTGGAACTACATCAAGCGCAGCGGCGACGCCGGGTTCGTGCCGACCGGCAACGTGGTCGGACACGTGATCGGCGTCGTGTCCTGGCTGCGCGACGACCACCCCGCGGGTTCGTAGTCCTCACTCCGGCCACCAATCCTCGGCCGCTCTTACCCGAACATTCGCCCCGCGGTGGCGGGGCGTTCCCCCTGATCTGCGGACACTTGGCCATGACCGCAGTCAACCGCCGCCGCTTCCTCCAGATCACCGGAGGGTCCGCCGCCGCCACCTCGCTGCCGATGCTGACCGCGAGCATCGCCCGGGCCGCCGCCGTGGCGCCGGACCGGCGCACCGGGACGATCAAGGACATCGAGCATGTCGTGATCCTGATGCAGGAGAACCGCAGCTTCGACCACTACTTCGGGACCCTGCGGGGCGTGCGCGGCTTCGGCGACCCGCGCCCGGCGCGGCTGCCGAACGGCAAGCCGGTCTGGCACCAGGCCGACGGCGCCGGGCACGAGGTCCTGCCCTGGCACCCGGACGGCGTGCCGGACCTGGGCCTGAAGTTCCTCGACGGGCTGGACCACAGCTGGAACGGCGGCCACCAGGCCTGGAACCACGGGAACTACGACCAGTGGATCCCGGCCAAGGGGCCCGGGACGATGGCCTTTTTCCGCCGCGAGGACATCCCGTTCCACTTCGCGCTGGCCGACGCCTTCACCGTCTGCGACGCCTACCACTGCTCGCTGATGACCTCGACCGATCCCAACCGGTACTACCTGTGGACCGGGTTCACGGGCAACGACGGCAAGGCCGGCGGCCCGGTGCTGAACAACGCCGAGGCCGGCTACGACTGGACCACGTACCCCGAGCGCCTGCAGGCGGCCGGCGTCTCCTGGAAGATCTACCAGGACACCGGCACCGGGCTGGACGCCCAGGGGTCCTGGGGCTGGACCGACGACGCCTACATCGGCAACTACGGCGACACCTCGGTGCTGTACTTCCACCAGTACCAGAACGCGAAGCCCGGCGAGCCGCTGTACGACCGCGCCCGCACCGGCACCAACGCCGCCGCCGGGCAGGGCTACTTCGACGTCCTCGCCCAGGACGTGAAGAACGGCACCCTGCCGCAGGTCTCGTGGATCACCGCGCCGGAGGCGTTCAGCGAGCACCCGAACTGGCCGGTCAACTACGGGGCCTGGTACATCGCGCAGGTGCTGGACGTGCTGACCTCCGATCCGCAGCTGTGGGCCAAGACCGCGCTGTTCATCACCTACGACGAGAACGACGGCTTCTTCGACCACGTGGTCCCGCCGTTCCCGCCGGGCGGTCCGGTCGGCGGCGCGTCCACCGCCGACGCCGACCCCGCCACCGAGTACTACGCCGGCGGCAACGGGTTCTCGGCGGGCGCCTACGGCCTCGGGCAGCGGGTGCCGATGTTCGTGGTGTCGCCCTGGAGCAAGGGCGGCTGGGTGAACTCCCAGACCTTCGACCACACCTCGGTGATCCGGTTCCTGGAGCAGCGGTTCGGGGTGCGGGAGCCGAACATCTCGCCGTGGCGGCGGGCCGTGTGCGGCGACCTGACCTCCGCCTTCGACTTCGGGCGGCGGGAGACCGCGGTCCCGGCGCTGCCCGAGACCGGCTCGTACGTCCCGCCGGACCACGCGCGGCACGCCAGCTACCCGGTCACACCGCCGGCCGGCGTGCCGATGCCGAAGCAGGAGCCGGGCCGGCGCCCCGCCCGCGCGCTGCCGTACGACCTGGCGGCGGACGGCAGCGTCGCGGGCGGGGCGCTGGCGGTGACCTTCGCGAGCCGGGGACCGGTGGGGGCGAACTTCATCGTCACCACTGCCACCTCCACCACTGCCGCCGGTCCTTGGAGCTACACGGTCGGGGCCGGGCAGCACCTCACCGGGAGCTGGCCGGTGGCCGGCGGATACGACTTCGACGTCCGCGGCCCCAACGGCTTCCTGCGCGAGTTCAAGGGCGGCTCGGCGGCGGCCGGGCCGGAGGCGGTCGCCACGCACGTCGGCGAGAGCCGCGCGCTGAAGCTGACGCTGACCAACACCGGCGCGGCCACGGTGACGCTGACCGTCGCCGACGCCTACGGCCCCGGCACCGGGAGCAGCCGCACGGCGACGCACCGGCTGCGGCCCGGTCAGCACGTGGCGCACGTCGTGTCCGCGCACGCCTCTGGCGGCTGGTACGACGTGACCGTGTCGTCGGACCACGACGCGGCGTTCATCCGGCGCTTCGCCGGGCACGTCGAGGACGGCCGGCCGAGCGTGAGCGACCCGGCGATCATCACCTGCTGAGCAGGGGCGCTCTCTTACGGATCCCTTATTGATCGGGCGTTTATCGGCAGGTCGCGACTATCGAAGCATGAAGTCGCGAATCGCTTCGGCGCTGGCAGTGGTGGCGTGCGTCGCCGTTCTGGGGGCGTGCTCGGGCAAGGGCTCGTCCGGCTCCAGTGGGACGGCGCCGGCGAGCGGCGGCGGTACGTCGTCGACCGCTCCGGCCGGCGCCGTGGCCGGCGCCGTCGCCACGACCGGTGGCAGCGGCCCGGCGGGCGCCGCCGACTCGGACGGCGACCTGACGTCGCTGGACCAGCAGCTGTCGGACGTCGACGGCGCGTTGAACTCGGCCGAGCCGACCCACACCGCCGACGACAACGGCTGACGCCGACACCCGATCTTTGTGGATCTTTAAGGAGAACGATCATGTCCCTGCGTACTCGCCTGAGCGTGGCGGCCCTCGGCGCGGTCCTCGCGGTCGGTGCCGTGGCGCTGCCCGCGCAGGCCGCGTCCACCGACTCCGCGACCGCGCTGACCAAGGCGAAGGCCAAGGTCACCGACGGAATCACCGACCGTCTGAACACTCTGACGGAGCTGCAGAGCCGCCTCGCCGGTTACCAGGACGTCCCTGACGCCGCCCGGTCCGTCCTCACCCCGCTGCTGGCTTCCGACATCAGCGGCCTGACGGCGCTGAAGACCAAGGTCGCGGGCGAGACCACGCTGGAGGCGGTCCGCGCGGACGGCAAGACGATGGTCGACGACTACCGCGTCTACCTCCTGGTGGCGCCCAAGGTGCATCTGACGCACGCGCTGGCCGCCGAGGCCGACGCGGTCGCGAAGCTGACCAAGGCCCACGACAAGCTGGCCGAGCGCCTGGCCAAGGACCCGGCGGCCGACACGCAGGCCAACAAGGACCTGCTCGCCGACATCACGGTTCAGCTGAAGGCCGCCGACGCGGCGGTGGACGGCAAGGACCAGGCCTTGCTGGCCCTGAAGCCGGGTCCGGACGGCAAGGCGCTGTCGGACGCGGTGAAGGCGGTCTCCGGGTCGGCCAAGACGGCGCGGGACGACCTCAAGAAGGCGGTCGCCGACGCCAAGAAGGTGCGGGACGCGCTCAAGGCCGGCAAGGGGGACAAGAGCAGCAGCAAGGGCTGAGTATCTGCAGGGTGCGGGTCCGCCGGCGGACCGTCCGCGGTGATCGCGCGGGCGGTGCCGGACGAAAGGATGCGGGAAGGCCCCGCGGGACGAATCCCGCGGGGCCTTCCCCCGTGCCGGAGAGGACTCCGGCACGTGTGCCGTGATCCGCGAGGATCAGCCCAGGTCCAGGCCGCCCTTGCCGAGGATGCCGGTGGCGCCCAGCAGGCCGCCCGCGCCGGCGCCGGCGCCGGCGTTCTGCGAGCCCGCGCCGTTCGCGGTGTTGTGCGAGCTGGTGCTGTCGCCCGCGCCAACGCTGCCGTGGCTGTTGTTGCCGGCCTGCGACGACCCCTGGTTCGAGGTGCAGGAGTAGTCGTAGGTGTTGGTGGTGACGTTGCCGTTGGCCAGGACGTTCAGGCTGGCGTGGTCCAGCAGGTGGTTCAGGTTCGCGAAGATCGGCACGATGTTGAGCACCGGGATCTGCGCGTTCAGGTCCGGGATGGTGTTGTGCGCCAGGCAGCCCAGGTTCGGGGAGACGTTGACGTTGTTCAGCGCGTTGACCGGGATGACCCCGCCCTGGCCGACGTTGTTGTCGCCGGACTCCGCCGAGGCGATGCCGGCCATGCCCATGACGCCGGTGCCGGCCATGAGCGCGATGGCGGTGGCGTGCTTCAGAAATGCCATGATCGTTCTTCCTTGTCGATGTGGATCGGTGTTTCCGACGGGCCACGATGCCGGAGCCCGCCACCCTGTCGTTTTTCGAACCTTGCTTACTTCCCGAAAGAAGCGTATATCAAGCGCAGACCCGGTTTGGCGGCGATGACACCGACGAGTGATCCATAAGATCGTATTCTTCTGGCTTTTCACTCGTCGTTGTTCAGTCAGGCTGACCAGCAGTTTCACTGGTTCGACAACCTACTGTCGCTTGACTGTCCACTGTGTCGGACGTTGTTCGCCATATGTGTCTGTCGCTGATCTGGCGGCCTTGAACACCCGGCCCGATCCGCCGACCGGTCGGCGCCGGAGTTTCTTACGACGAATTCGATCTGTTTATTGTCGGATCTCGTTCGTCGGTTCTGTCGGCGGCAGAACGGAAGGGGCGCAGGTGGTGCCGCCTTCCTCAATACGTGGCCTGTACGCCCACGATCGAGAGGCCGCGCAACACCGAGACCTCGCCCGGGCCGGATGACCCGGTCGCGGTCTCGCCGTCACACGTCGAGGAGCTCGAGGAGTTCGAGGAGGGAGTCGGACCCGGGTCGTCCGGCGCGATCGGCGCCACGCACAGGCAGTCGAGCACGTGCACCCCGTTGCCGCCGGACCGGCCGGTCCCGCCGCAGCCCTGGCCGGCCGCCGACAGCACGTGCGTCAGCGATCCGGACAGGTGCAGCGGTGCCACGCACCAGCCGTTGCCGATTTCCATCGCGTTCTCGGCGCCGACGACGCCCGTCAGCGGCAGGATCAGCGGTGTGGTCAGCGGCATGGCGGGTGCGGCCGGCATGGCGGGTACGGCGGACACGGCCGGTCTGACCGGCATGGCCGATCGCGCCGGCCGGGCCGGTGCCTTCGGGGCGGTGATCGCCGCCGCGGCACCGGCCGAAGCCGTGCCGCCCCCCAGCGCCGCGGCGGTAGCCGCCGCGACGGTCAGGATCGCGCGGGAACCCACGTCTTACTCCCTTTCTCGCCTTCTCGGTGGACGGGTCCGGCCGGGTTGCCGCCGGACCCGTCGGGTCTGCCGGTTAGAGCAGGCCGCCCAGACCGGTGCCGAGGATCGGCAGGCCGGCGAGGTGGTCGGCCTGGCCGGCGAGGTGGTCGGCCTGGCCGGCGGCCGGAGTCCCGGTCCAGTGGTGGTGGTCGTCGTCACCGGGCGGGCAGGGCATCGGCATCGGCGGGGGGCACGGCACCGGCGGGCACGGCGGCGGCGGGCACGGGACCGGCGGCGGCGTCATGACCGGCGGGGGGCACGGCGGCGGAGGCGGCGGGCACGGCATGTGGTGCGGCGGGGGCGGCGGGCAGGGCATCG
>JABFWL010000437.1 GCA_013362315.1 Catenulispora sp.
GCCAGCCGTAGAACGGAGCTCGGCCAGCCACAGCACCAGGCGTCGGCCGCACTGACCTGCCCCGAGCCGGCGTCCGGCGCCGGAAGCGGATCGGAAGCGGATCGGAAGCGCTGGGACCTGGTAGTGGAAGTGCTCAAGGTGTTCTCGTATACGCGGGGGGAACGGCCGTGACGCTGTCGCGCCTCGCCGGTCCGCGGCCTCGCCTGATCCGCGGGGCCGCGGACCGTCCGACGACAAGCGTCCGCGCCTGAACCAGCTCCCTGTTCTCGTCAACGACAACATCGGAGTGCGAAGTGAACGACCGAATACCGGCGATGGAGCCCACCTGGCAGCAGCCACCTGCTCCACCGCCTCCCGCGTCGGGCCCGCCGCCGGGGACATACCGGCCCACAGGGCTGTGGCTCCGTCCCGGCCCCACGCAGCTGATCGCCTTCGCGATCATCGCGTTACCGCTGTTGGCGATCGTGCTGATCGCCGGCAACGCCCAGTCCGACAGCTCTAACGGCTACCAGGGCTCCCCCGGTTCGAGCCACCGCTTCGGGAAGACGTGGACGACCCGCGTCGTGGGCGTGGCTGCCAACCCGAACGTGGTGAACGTCGGCATCGTGAGCCGAGCGGAGGTGAGGCGGCCATGAGTCTGCAGACCATGCCGAACCCGACTCTGCCGCCCCCATCGCCGCCGAACCCGGCAAACCCGATGACCACCGCCACCCGGCTGATGAGCGCGGGCGCCCACCTCGACCGCGGCTACCGGAAGTCCGTGATCCGCGAACTGGTCCACGCCCGCTTCCGCATGGTGCCGCCGGCATACGGCTACGACACGGTCGTGGTCCTGGCCCATGCCCTGGCCGCCCGGCGGTTGCGGCGTCAGCAGGTCTGGGGCTCCGTCATCGGCGGGGTCGTGATGTGCATCCTGATCGCCAACGGCACGGTCACCGGAGCTATCGGCGGCCTTCTGATCACCTGGCTCGTCTACTCCCTGGCCTACCTGCGCCGGATCGCCATGCTCCAGACCCTGGTCACGGAGCTCAAACCGCAGGACGGTGGCGGCCGGGCCGTGAACGGCGCCTATCCGTACACCCCCGGCCTCAAGGCCGATCTGGTGGACAAGATCGCGCGGCAGCAGGTTTCGGACACCGGGCTCGTCCGCTACGGCGGGTTCGCCCCCTTCGTCGGCGCCGGCCTGCTCACCGACACGTGGGCGATGGCCGAGCTGGTGAAGCCGGCTCATCCGGATCCGTTCCTGGACGTGGTCGGCGGCCGGATCTCGGACCAGAACGGCGCCAAGCCCGACCACACCGTCCCGGCGGCCGTGGCGCTCGGGCTGACCGGCCCGAATGGCAATGGCGGTGTCCAGGCCGTCATCCCGTTCGACGTGAACGAACTGACCGGCTACGTCGAACACCGCATGCGCAGCTTGCTCCGCGACCACGCGGCGACCGATCAGAGCATCAAAACCCTGGTCGTCGAGCGGCGGCGGTATCAGCGGGCGATCACCTTGACCCGTGCCCGACGGCGCTGGTTCCGCAAGGTCGTGCGCCTCCCCGAAGAGCTGCCGGACTCCGGGAGGGGAGTGTCTGGCGGCATGCACTGGGAGGAGGACCACAATGCGGCCCGCGAGTACCTCTGCGTCCGGGTCGGATCCTGGGACCAGGAACTGGTGACCACCTGCTACACCGGCTTCGACCTGCGCGGTGACACGCTCCACATCGAGTTCTACACCTATGTGCTGCCGCCCATCAAAAAGAGCTACCACCTGGTCGAGAACCTGCCGGACGTGCTCGGACCGCGGGTGCTCCTCAAGGTGGCGTGGGACATGTTCCGGTACGCGCCGGAGGACGTCGTGCGCTTCACCTACCGCCAGTTCAAGCGGGGGCTGCGCGCCATCCTGCGGCGCGAACGAGCCGAGGTCGACCTCGACAGCATTCCCGACACCAGCGAACTGCACCTGGGCCGGTACGCCCTGCTCGGCGTCGACCAGGGCGCCCGCACCAGCATCCGGGAGCTCGCGAAGGACGAGCGGTACCACCTGTTCTTCCAGCGCTCGGACAAGGTCAAGTACATGCAGATCGTCGAACGGCAGCTGCTGGAGAGCATCGAGCTGTTCCTACTCGAGCACAACGTCGATCTGTCGGACCACCGTGCGGCCCGCGGCAACGTCCTGTACGGCGACGTCTACAACAACAAGGGGAACGTCGGGAACATGGGGCCCAACGGCCATATCCAGAATCTCCACATGGGCGGTGGCGCAGGAGGCGGTCACCCGGCCGAGGACCGCAGCCCCCAGCCGCAGGGAGGACCGCGATGAGCGGGGATTCCTACAGCAACAGCGGCAACGTCGGGAACATGGGGCCCGATGCCCGAATCGAGACGCTTAACGTGGGCGTACCCGGCCCAGCCCCGGCGGCACCGGCACCGGCTCCAACTGTGGCTCCCTGTGGGGCTCAGGCAGCCGCCGACGCGGTGCCGGCCGACACCGAGCGCGATCTGGTCCGCAGCGTGTTCGTGGTCCACGGCCGCGACGAGCAGGTGCGGACGCGCATGTTCGACTTCTTGCGCTGCCTGGATCTGCGACCTCTGGAGTGGGAGGAGTTAGTGGCCTCCTCCCGGAAGATCTCGCCCTATCTCGGGGACGTGGTCGCCCTGGCCCCGAGCCTGGCCCAGGCCGCGCTCGTGCTGCTCACCCCCGACGACGTCGTGCGGCTGCACCCGGACCTGCACCGGGACTGGGAGCCGCTGTTCGAGACCGGGGAGACCTGCCAGGCCCGGCCCAACGTGCTGATCGAGCTCGGGCTCGTGCTGGGCGCGTATCCGGAGCGGACGCTGATCGTCGAGGTGGGGCGGCTGCGCCCGATCGCCGACATCGAGGGTCGCAACGTGATCCGCTTCGACGGCTCGGCCGAGTCGGTCGGGAAGATCGTGGAGCGGCTCAAGACCGCCGGCTGCGCGGTGAACGACCGCGGCAGCGACTGGCGCAAGCCGTGGCCCCTGCTCGACGCACAGGAGCGCAAGCCCTGACGCCGACGCGGCGCGGCTCACATCCTCGAGCGCTCGCGCACTCGAGCTCTCGAGCATCCGGGCATCGGCCGGCTTCGTGCCGGCCGATGCCCATGCGGACAGCATTCGGCGCAGACCTGGTCGAGCCCGGCTCAGGGCCCTCAGTGGCCCTCAGTGGCCCTCAGTGTCCGAGGCTGTCAAGGAACGCCGCCACCTCGGCCCGGTCGATGCGCCGGAAGGCCTCGGGCCGCAGCACGACACACAGCTCGCGGCAGACCCGCCGTCGCCGTGAGTGGGCCACGAACGACAGCAGGACCAGCCGCAGCAGGCTCTCGTCGTCGAGTCCCAGCCGGGCCAGACCCGAGCCCACCAGGGGCATGGCCACCCGTTCCTGCTGGGCGTGCCGGAACACGGCGTCCCACAGCCGGGCCAGGCTGTACCAGAGCTCGTCCACGCTGCCGGCCGCCACGTAATCGGGTGCCAGTCTGCTGTACGCCACCGCGAAGACCAGACGCGGACGGCTGCCGAGCACGGCGACCGTGCCGATCGGATAGCGGGTCAGCTTCCCGCGCGGCTTCGCGGCCCGGTTCACTCTGGTCGCCGGGGCGATCGCGTGCAGCGCGGCGCCGAGTTCGGCGTCCATGCGGTGCCGATCGCCGACGTAGCGCCGATCCAGCAACTGGCCCTGCGTGCTGTCGGCGTTCACCAGCACCCCGTCCTCGACGTCGGTGTCGAAGGTGTCGCAGAACCCGATGACGAGGTGGGCGGGCTCGGCGAACAGGTCGCCGTCCTTGATGACGACCGTCGTCGGCGGGTTCCCGAACTCGCGCCGCACCAGCCGCCGCGGCCGGGCGCGGAGCGCTCCCCAGACCGTGCAGCAGCCGATCGCCGCCGTCGTCACCGCGCCCCGGTCGGCGATGGCCTCCGGGTAGAGCTGGCCGACGAACTGCACGAGCGCGGAGACGGCGCCGAAGGCGATGAGCGCGTTGCCGGTGAACGTCCGGGCGGCCGAGCGGACCCGGGCCCGGCGCCGCGCCCGGACACGCCAGGGCAGGGTAACCATCTCAGATCCCTGCCATGCCGAGTCGCAGTTGGTACCCTTCGAGCTGGGGAGAAGACGGGGAAGTGCCGGACGGGGGCGAACCGCTGGGGGAATCCGCGTGCCGCACATCCGCGTCCATGTGCTCAGACCGCTCGCCCTGCAGGTCGACGGTGCCGACCAGCCGCTGACCCCGCTGACGATCAGACTTCTGATCCGGCTGGTGGCCGCCGGCGGCGAGCCGGTGCCGGTGCGCCGGCTGCGACGCGAGGTCTGGGACATCCCGGCGGACTACCGCCACGACTCGGTCCGCGACCGCAACGAGGTCCAGAAGCGGGTCTTCGAGCTGCGGCGCGCCATCGACCCGCGCCGGACCGGGGAGGGCGAACGGATCCTGCGGACCGAGCGCATCCCCACGGCCCGCGGCTCCGAATCCGCCTATCGGCTGGTGCTGGCCCCCGAGCAACTGGACAGCGCCGAGTTCGCCGGACTCGTCAACGAGGCGCTGCGGGCCGCGCCGCTGGCCGCCGTCCGGCTGCTGGAGCGGGCGCTCGGGATGTATCAGGCAAGCCCGATGTCCGAAGCCGCCGACGAGGAGTTCGCCGCCGGGCTGATCGGCCGTCTCACCCGGCTCCACGACACGGCGCGCCACGAACTCGTCCGGATCCACCTCGAACTCGGCGCCTACCGACGAGCCCTGCCACTGCTCGAAGACCTCGCCGCGGAGCAGCCCGAGGACGCCGGCACCGCGAAGCTGCTCGCGACGGTGCGCGGCCAGCTGCGCCGCGGCCTGAGCGGCACGATCCTGCGCCAAGAGCTGTCGGCGCTGCACACCGCGGTCAGCGTCGTCGTCGGAGACCTGTTCGACCAGGACGGGGCGAACCTGGTGGTCGGCTTCTCCGACACCTTCGACGTCGCGACCGACCGAGACATGGTGATCAGCCGGGAGAGCGTGCAGGGCCAACTCGTCGCCCGGGTCTTCGGTGCGAATCCCCGGACGCTGGACCGAGAGCTGAAGCGCGCCCTGCGCAACGTGCAGCCGCTGTCGGTGGAGAACGCGCACGACAAACAGGCCGGCAAGCGCGTCCGCTACCCGGTCGGCACGGTGGCCCCGGTGGCGGTCGAAGGCCGGCGGATCTTCGCGACGGCGTACTCCCATCTCGGCAACGACCTGGTGGCCCGCGGGACGGCGAGCGGCCTGCGCCTTACCCTGGACCACCTGTGGGCCTCCGCCGCCCGGCACGGCCTGGACAAGCCGCTGGCGATGCCGCTGGTCGGATCCGGCCTGGCCCGCATCGTCGAGGCCGAGCGGAGCGAGCTGATCGTGTTGATCGCCCAGTCTTACGTACGAGCCAGCCGCCTGCACCAGCCCCGGGTGGCGCCGGAACTGCGCATCGTGCTGCGCACCGCTGATCTGGAACGAACCGATCTCGCAGCTCTGGAGGCATACCTGGCGCAGGTCGGAGGATGAACGCACAGGTCCATGGCATCCTGTTCGGCGCTTCCGGCGAAAGCTCTGCGATGCTTCCGGGACGCTTCCGAGGGATCCGACGACCTCAGGAGGCAGCCGATCTGGCGTCAGCGTGTGCCTGCACTGGACCCAGCCAAAGCGTGTCGCGAGCGCGGGTCACCGGATCGCGCCAGTGCCGTCGACGACGCCTGTGCCGCCGGTGCCGCCGACGCCGCCACGCTGATGCCGTGGTTCATCCCGGTGAGCGGACGTCCGCCGCCGCACTATTCAGTGTGGCGGCGGACGTTGTTCGCGATCCGAACAACCGCAAACTACAAGCTCAGACCACCAGCGAGCACCTGCCGAGCCATCACAATGCGCTGCACCTGGTTGGTCCCCTCGTAGATCTGCGTGATCTTCGCGTCCCGCATCATCCGCTCCAGCGGGTAGTCCTTCGTGTAGCCGTAGCCGCCGAGGAGTTGGACGGCGTCGGTGGTGACTTCCATGGCGACGTCGGAGGCGAAGCACTTGGCGGCGGCGCCGAAGTAGGTGAGGTCGGAGTCGCCGCGTTCGGACTTGGCGGCGGCGGTGTAGGTGAGCTGGCGGGCGGCGGTGAGCTTCATGGCCATGTCGGCGAGCATGAACTGGATGCCCTGGAAGTCGCTGATCGGCTTGCCGAACTGCTTGCGCTGCTTGATGTAGTCCGAGGCGTAGTCCAGGGCGCCCTGGGCGATGCCGAGGGCCTGGGCGGCGATGGTGACGCGGGTGTGGTCCAGGGTGCGCATCGCGGTGGCGAAGCCGGTGCCCTCGGGGCCGATGAGGCGGTCGGCGGGGATGCGGACGTTGTCGAAGTAGACCTCGCGGGTCGGGGAGCCCTTGATGCCGAGCTTCTTCTC
>JABFWL010000290.1 GCA_013362315.1 Catenulispora sp.
TCAACTCTTCGCCGTGCGGTGAGGCTGTGAGCTGCGGTTTCGTGCAGGCGAAGAGTTGACACCCCAGGTCCGGCACTGTAGGACAGGCCCTGCCGACGTGACCGAGGGGACCGAACCGAAAACCCAGGGCGAGGTGTGTTGGTTTGCGGGGGGCGAGGTGGGGGCTTCGTTGTGGCGGCGGCGGTCGGGCGGTCGGAGGTGCGGCAAGGCTCTGCGATTCGGCTGGCGGTCAGGCGGAGGCGCGGCGAGGCTCTGCGATTCGGCTGGCGGTCAGGCGGAGGCGCGGCGAGGCTTCGTCGTGGCGGCGGCGGTCGGGCGGTCGGAGGCGCGACGAGGCTACGTCGACTCGGCGGCGGTCGGGCAGTCGGAAGTGCGCCAGGGCTCTGCGATGTGGCTGGCGGTCGGGTGGGCAGGCCGCAGGCGCACGCGTCAGCGGGGGAAGATGCCGGGCTGGGTGGCGGTGAACGAGGGTCGCGTGGTCATGGTTCACCAGGGTGGGGGTGAATTTTCTGGTGCAGGTCATGGATGCTGGTAGTTTTTCATCATGCTTCTAGATACGGAGATGAGGATCGGGGAGCCGCCGGTGATTGCCAATGCCGGGGTGGGTGTGCATGGCGTCAACACCGCGCGGGATGTCTTCCGACTGCCGGATCTGTGGCAGTTGCACCTCTACAACTACCAGGCTGCTTTCGCTGCTGACGGGCTTTGGTATGACCTGCGTCCTGGGGTTGTGAGTCTGGTGCCGCCGGGGACGACCGTTGAGTTTCGGTATCGGGGGCGGTCGGAGCACCTGTATGTGCATTTTGCGATGGGTGGGTATCGGGACCCGTTTGTTGCTGATGCTGGGGCGGTGTTGCCGGTGCTGCGTGAGTTGCTGGTTGATGCGGTGGCGGCGTTTCCGACGGCGCCGGAGCGGTCTGTCGCGTCGGTGTGGGCGGCGTTGTGGCGTGTGTCAGATCTCGCGGATGCGATTGATGCGCCGGGCAATCCTGTGGTGGCGGCGGTGGTGCGGCGCATTGAGGCGCAGCTGGCGGAGCCGTTGGTGGTGGCGGAACTGGCGCGGATGGCGGGTGTTTCGCACAACCAGCTCACACGGCTGTTCCAGCAGCATGTTGGTGACACGGTCGTTGGCTACATCGCTGGCAGGCGCATGGCTCGTGCCCTGCACCTGTTGCAGGCCTCTACGTTGTCGGTGACCGCCATTGCCGCAGCGGTGGGTATCCCGGATCTGCAGGCGTTCAACAAGGCGTGCCGCAAGGCGTTCGGTGCCTCGCCGCGCGCGTTGCGAGAGCGATGACGCGCTGAAGTTTGTAGAACGCGGCGCGCCGGCTACCACCCGGCGTTCGCGTAATCCTTCAGGAAGCACCCGTACAGGTCCTCCCCCTGCTCGCCCCGCACGATCGGGTCGTAGACCCGCGCTGCTCCGTCCACCAGGTCCAGCGGCGCATGAAAGCCGACCTCGGCCAGCCGCACGCGGTCTGGATGCGGCCGCTCATCGGTGATCCAGCCGGTGTCGACGCTGTTCATCAGGATGCCGTCGGTCTGGAACATCTCCTGGGCGCTGGTCCGTGTCAGCATGTTCAGAGCGGCCTTGGCCATGTTCGTGTGCGGGTGCCCCGGCGCCTTGTAGCCGCGGCTGAAGACGCCCTCCATCGCTGAGACGTTGACGATGTGCTTGCGCGGTGCCGGCGACGCCTTCATCGCCGCGCGGAGCCGGCTGATCAGGACGAACGGCGCGGTCGAGTTGCACAGCTGCACTTCGAGAAGCTCGATCGGGTCCACGTCCTCGACGGTCTGCACCCACGAGTTGCTGTCCGCCAGGTCCGGCACCAGGCCGCCGGCGTCGATGGCGGTGCCCGCCGCGATCCGCTCCGGGGCCGCGGATCCCGCGGTCAGGGCCAGGGCCACCAGTTCCGAGGGCGCGGCATCGCCGACAGCCGCCGCACAGGGCCCACCACCCGACGCCGGCCGCGCACCCAGCCGCGCCAGATCCGCGGCGATCGCCTCCGGCGAGCGCGCCTGCCCCGGCAGCGCCACGATCCCGGAGCCGGTGAACCGCCCGAACGTCACCAGTTCCGGCAGCGGCCCGGCGGGCAGCGGCTCGGCCTCGGCGCGGATCAGCGGCTCGTAGGCGCCCGGCGAGCGCCGCACGGTCTGCGCGGCGTTGTTGACGATGACATCCAGCGCCCCCTCGGCGGCGACGGCGTCGGCCAGCGCCACCACCTGACCCAGATCGCGCAGGTCGATGCCGACGATCTTCAAGCGGTGCAGCCAGTCCACGCTGTCCGGCATGGCGGCGAAGCGCCGCGCGGCGTCGTGCGGGAACCGGGTGGTGATGGTCAGGTGCGCGCCGTCGCGCAGCAGCCGCAGCGCGATGTACATGCCGATCTTGGCGCGGCCGCCGGTGAGCAGGGCACGCTTGCCGGTCAGGTCGGCGCGGGCCTCCCGCCGTTTCCAGTTCTCCGCCGCGCACTCGGGGCACAGCTGGTGATAGAAGGCGTGCACTTCGCGGTAGCGGACCTTGCAGATGTAGCAGCCGCGCTCACGCTTCAGAACGCCGGCGACGACGTTGCCGGACTCGGCGGTCGCCGAGCTCAGCGGCAGGCCTTGGGTCTCGTCGTCGAGCCGGTTCGGCGCGCCGGTCGCAGTGGCGGCAGTCACGGCACGATCGGCGGCCAGCACCCGCGCCTGCCGTTCGGCCCGGCGCCGGATCTTGACGCTCTTGTAGACGCCGGCGGTGGCGCGGCGCACGGCGACGGCGTCCGGGTGCTCGACCGGCAGTTGCTCGGCCTCGGCGAGGATGTCGAGCAGGAGGGCCAAGCGTTCCGGCGCGATGCCAGGGCCGTGGGCGTCGGTGCCGGCATCGGCATCGGTGCCGTCGAGAGCGTGGGACTCGATCACCCGCCCCAATCTACCTGCCCCGACAGGGTGCCCCGCGCCGTCCGCCGATCAGCCCGCGGCCTGCTTGACCAGCGCGGCGATCTGCTTCTCGACCGCGGCGGTGGTCTTCGTCAGGGCGTAGGACGTCGGCCACATCACGCCGTCGTCCAAGGCCGCCACATCGTTGAAGCCGAGCGTGGAGTAACGCGCCTTGAACTTCCCGGACGGCTGGAAGAAGCACAGCACCTTCCCGTCCTTTGCATACGCAGGCATCCCGTACCAAAGCCGGGGAGCGAGCTGCGGCGCCGCCTTCCGCACGATCGCGTGCACCTTCTCCGCCAGCGCCCGGTCCTCCTCGGCGAACTCGGCGATCTTGGCGAGCACTTCGGCCTCGGCTTCCTCCGGGGTCTGCTTGGCCCGCGCTCTGGCCTCCTTAGTGCGCTCCTTCATCGCCGCGCGCTCTTCTTCGGTGAACGTCTGTGTCTTCGCCATGATCCCCATCGTATGGACGCTCCAGCGCGGCGGCTTCTTGAAAACGAACGAGCGCCCGGGCCGTGTGGCCCGGACGCTCATCCTGTTCCGCTGCTGGTGCTACGCGGTTACTTGATGGTGTAGCTGTACGGAATCCCGGTCAGCTCGTCGGCGAACCCGAACGGCGCGTTGTTGGTGCCGATGTACACCACGCCGCTCACCTTGTCGCCGCTCTTGCCGGTCGGCGTGAAGGTGACGGTCAGCGTGCCGGTCTGGCCGGGCTGGATCGTCACCGGCTTCGGCGCCGGGGCCGACGGGTCGACGCCGGCCAGCCACACGTCGCCGGTGGAGGCGACGGCGCTGCGGTCGAAGGCCCGCGTGGTCACGCTGAGGGCCTCGGTGGCGCTGCCGCTGACCGGGCCGTTGGTCGGCCCGACCGGGGTCGGGTCCAGCGTCCAGATCCCCGGCGTGACGACCGCCGCGTCGATGGTCGCCGAAGCGGTCAGGCCGTGCGGCACGCCGTAGATCTCCGGCAGGCCGGACCCCGCGGCGCCCTGGAAGTCGGCCGGGATGGTCGAGGACTGGGTCGCCCGCAGCTCGGTGGTGTGCGAGGGCACCAGGAACGACGGCTGCGGTCCGGTGGTCTGGAACGGCAGGCTCACCGTCGCGCCCAGCGGCTGCTGCGCCGGCACGTCGTAGTCCGCGGTGCTGTTCAGCCGCGGGTCGGCGAACACGGTCAGCGGCGCCGCGCCGGTGTTCTTCACCGTCACGGTAGCGGTCACCGGGGTGCCCGCGGCGACCTTGCCCTTGGGCAGGCCGGCGGCCTTGACGTCGACCTTGTTGTAACCGAGCTTGCCGGTGAACTGCTCGCCCAGGTTGCCGATGAGGATGCTCGGGTTCATGTCGTCCACGACCAGCAGCCAGCGGCCCGCCTGCGGCGCGTCGACATACCCGGTCAGCGACGGGAGCAGGCCCTGGTTGCCCTGCGCGTCGACGACGAGGTTGGTGGACAGCGACACCACCTGGTGCTCAGGCGACTCCAGGTAGGCCGACACCTCGTGCGTGCCCTTGAACGTCAGGTCCACGGACAGGTTCTTCTTGCCCTTGGGGACGTCGAAGTAGTACGGCACGGTCTGCGACGGCGAGTTCGAGCGGCCGTTGC
The DNA here is from genome assembly GCA_013362315.1 of Catenulispora sp. Taxonomy (GTDB): domain Bacteria; phylum Actinomycetota; class Actinomycetes; order Streptomycetales; family Catenulisporaceae; genus Catenulispora. The sequence continues at coordinate 4,514 of JABFWL010000290.1, forward strand.
CGCCGGTCAGCGTGCCGGTGAAGGCGCCGCCGTCGTTGTCGGTGGAGATCAGCGTCCGCTTGGTCACCGGCAGCGTGGTCGCCTGGTGCCAGGCGTTGTCGAACTCCAGCGCCGCCGAGACGTCGCCGGGCTCGCCGGCCAGCGTCTGCTTCACGGTGAACTTCTGCGACTGCCCGGGCTTCAGGGTCGCCGTCTTCGGGCTCACCGAGCCGACGTCCTTGTACTTGGTCGCCTTGAAGTCGAAGTTGACGTCACCCTTGAACCCGGCCGCGTTGGCGTTCGCGTAGAAGTACGCGGTCCAGGTGCCGGCCGGCGGATTCGCGTTGTCGACGCGGGCGTAGTTGCTCAGGCCCTGCGGGCTGTTCCAGTTCTCGAACTCGCCGTTCGGGCCGACGAGCACCAGGCGCAGCAGGGTGCTGGTACCGCCGCAGGCGCAGGCGGCCGAGCCGGTCAGGTGGTCGGCGCCGGCCGGGACGGTGAACGTGGTGCTGTACCAGTGCCGCTTCAGGCCCGGCGTGCCGAGGGTGTAGCCCTCGTAGAACCATGGCGAGTTCGGGTCGGTGAAGTCGACCGCCTTGCTGCCGTGGACGTCGCCGACGGTGGTCTCCAGCTGCCGCACGTGCGCGGACACGGTCTGCGTGTTCGGGCTCGTGTTGGTCAGCGTGACGGTGTCGGACTGCGTGGAGCCGCCCTTGCCGGCCAGCGCGATCTGGGTGTCGCCGGAGCCGGTGGCCGCCAGCAGCCCGTCACCCTGGCCCGCCGGGGAGCCGTTGGCGTCCTTGACGGACATCGCCATCCGCACCGCGCGATAGCTGTCCATCTCGCCGGCACCCTGCTGGTCGGCCGGCAGGCCGAGGTCGCGCGCCGAGGAGGTGAGGATCTGCTTCACCAGCGCCGGCGTCGGCCGCACCCCGTTGTGGGTGTTCTTGTAGGCCTCGATGACGAGCGCGGCGCCGCCGGCCACCAGGGGCGCGGACATGCTGGTGCCGCCGAAGTCCTCGATGGACGTCGGGTTCTCGTTGTAGTCCACGCAGGCGCTGAACCGCGCGAGCGGGCTGCACACCGCCCAGCCGCCCTGGCCCGGCGCCATCAGGTCCGGGACCCGGCCCAGGACGTTGGTGCCGCCGGAGGACAGCGTCGCGTTGTTGTCCGAGGCCCAGCCGGTCGCGAAGTTGCGGACGCCGGCGGTGCCGGTCTGCGACTGGTCGCGGAAGGCGGTGCTCGCCGCGACGGCGATCACGTGCGGGTTCACCGAGGGCTGGCCCTGGGTGCCGGTGACCCCGGCGTCGCCGGTGGAGGTGACGACGGTGACGCCGGCGGCCACCGCCGCCTCGTCGGCCAGGCTGGCGACGTCCAGGCCCTGCGTGGGCTCGCCGTTGCTGCCCAGGGACTCGTTGATGACGTCGACGTTGGCGACGGTCACGGCGTAGTCGATGGCCTCCACGACCGTGGAGTCGAAGACCAGGTCGGCCGAGCCGAACACGTTCAGCCCGACCAGCGAGGCGCCGGGCGCCACGCCGCGGACCGTGATGGTGCAGCCGGCCGGCAGGGCGTGGCCGGGCATCACGAACTTGGACAGGTCGTAGACCTGGCGGCCCTGCGCGGCGATGGAGCTGGCGTCGCCGAAGGCCTCGCCGCCGCTCTCGTCGCCGTTCGGGTCGGTGCCGGAGAAGTCCTGGTAGTCGGTGAAGACCGGGGTGCCGTCGGCCCGGATGAAGTCCGGGTTGTTGACGTCGAGCCCGTCGGCGATCCACGCCACCTTGACGCCCTTGCCGTCGACCAGGTTCTGCGCCTGCGGCCGGTTCTTGTCCGTGAAGGCGGTGTTGGTGGTCTGCAGAGCTTCCGGTTCCAGCAGCGGCTTGCTCGGGTCGCTCGGGCAGGTGCCCGGGATGACCTTGCTGGCCGGCGTCTGTCCGTCGGCGCCTGTCGATGCGCCGGCGGTGTCGGCGGCGGCCTTGATGGCGGCCTTCTGCTTGTCCGTGAGCTTGCCGACCACGTGCTGCTGGTCGGCGACGACCGCGGCGACGGACGGATCCTGCCGCAGGTGGTCGGCCTCGGCGTCGGTCATCTTGGCCGAGAAGCCGTTGATCACCGAGAACTTCTTGATGTCCTGCGCGCCGGTCGCCTGGGCGCTGCCCACCAGCGGCGCCTGGTCCTGGTCGGCGGAAGCCTTGCGCTGGGCCTTGGCGGTCTTGGCGCTGAGCTCCGGATGCTGGTTCTTCAGCAGGACGATCACGGGATGTTTTGCGCCGGTCGACAAGGCGGCCAGTTGCTGGGCCGCCGTCGGCCGGGCGGATGCGGCGCCGGCCTGGGCCATGGCGGTGGTGCCGGCCCCCACGGCCGACCAGCACAGACCCAACGCCGTGACCGCCACCACCGCTATGCGGTGCCTGCGGGCAAAGTGCATTGCTTGCCTTTCTCCCCGGCGCGCGGCCACGCCGCCGCGCGCCCCCTTGTGTGGTGCTGTGGTGTCGGTGGTTCCGTGGCCGGTTCGCCAATGACCACCTATTCGCGGCATGCGAAGATCGATGCTCGTCACTGTGGCGGATATCAGGAACCTCAGAAAGACGTAGACGCTTTACGTTGGGCAAGCCCTGGACTGGCTGTCACCTTGTGCTAAGGGCGCGGGAAAGCATCTACGGAGTAAGGGGTGAGCAAGGGGTGTGAGGATGAAAAAGCCGACGGGGCGAGGATTAGGAAATCCTCGCCCCGTCACGGTTCTGCGACCTTCGCGCCGGCTGTTTTAGAAGAAGCCGTCGTCTCCGCCGTCGCCGCCGTCCCCGTAATCGCCGCCGAAATCACCGCCGCCGTAGTCGCCGAAGCGCTGGTCCTCGTAGCCGCGCTCCTCGTAGCCGCGCTCGAAGGCCCGCTCCTCGTCGCGGGAGTTGTCGTCGTCGTCATCGAGCATCTCGTTGATCAGCATGCCGCCGACCAGACCGGCGGCCCCGGCGCCGATGAGCGCACCGGTGCTGTGCCCCTGCCGCGGCGGCTGCTGCGGGTAGCCCGGCTGTGGATAACCCTGCTGCGGATAGCCGGCCTGGGGATAACCCTGTTGGGGGTAACCCTGCTGGATCGGCTGGTAGAAGGGCGGCTGGGTGGTCTGGATGCGCTGAGCGCAGAACTGGCACACCTCGATCGGGCGCGTCACGCCCCACTGCGGCTGCCAGGTCGCGGTGGTGACCGCCTGGCCGTGCGCCGGGTCGAAGAAGCAGATCACGGTCTTTCCTCACATTGATCGAGTGTTCCGCAGACGCGGACCGTTCCGTGCAACGGGCCGGACCCGCGAACCAGTTCCCGCGAGCGCTATGACGTGCAGCGCGTCCCCTCGGCGGGCAGCGTGCCGGCGGTGAGGTAGGCCTCCATCGCGGCCTGCGTGCAGGCGTTGCCGCTGCCGAAGGCGGCGTGGCCGGTGCCGACCCGGGTCAGCAGCCGGGCGTTCGCGAAGCCCTTGGCCAGGTTCACGGCGCTCTGGTAGGGCGTGGCCGGGTCGTCGGTGGTGCCGACGACCAGGATCGGGTCCGAGCCGTCGGCCCTGATCTGGTGCGGCTTCTCCGGCGTCTGGAAGGGCCAGTCGGCGCACATCGGCTGCGCCAGGTCGTCCTTGGTGAGGTCGGAGTTCAGGATCGGGGCGCCGTTCTTGAGCTCGTCGTAGGCCTTCTGGACGGCGTCCGGGCTGGGCGCCGGGGTGTTGAAGTCGGCGCAGCGCACGGCGATCAGGCCGTCCTGCTCGGTGCTGTAGTGGCCGCTCGCGTCGCGGCCGTCGTACTGGTCGGCGCCGGCCAGCAGCAACGTACCGTCGCCCTGCTTCATGGCCAGCGTCAAGCCCCGGCGCAGGTACTTCCACAGATCGGAGCCGACGTCGCCGTACAGGCCGATGATGACCCCGGTCCCGCCCAGCGTCTGGTCCAGCTTGCGCCCCGACCGGGTCGGCAGCGGATGATCGCGCAGGCCGTCGATGAACGTGCCGATCTGCTTAGCGGCGGTCGGCCCGTCCCCGGACAGCGGGCACTCGGAGGCGTTGTTGGTGACGCAGTCGGACGCGAACTTCTCCAGCGACTTCTCGAACCCGATCTGCTGCTGCACATTGGCCTCAAGCTGGTCGGCGTTCGGGTCGACGGCACCGTCCAGCACAAGGCGACCCACCTTGTCGGGGAACTCTTCGGCGTAGACGGAGCCGATGTAGGTGCCATAGGAGATGCCGAGGTAGTTGAGCTTCTTGTCGCCGAGGACCTGACGCATGACGTCCATGTCCTTAGCGACGTATTTAGAGCCGAGGAACGGCAGCAGGTCGCCGGAGTTCTTCTCACAGGCCGCGGCCAGATCCTTGCTGTCCTTCTCGGTCTTCGCCTTGCGCGCCGCCGGTTCCTTCGGCATGTCCTGCTCGTACAGAGCGTCCTGCGCCTTGTCGTCCAGGCACTTGATCGGCTCGCTGCGGCCCAGCCCCCGCGGGTCGAACCCGATGATGTCGAAGTGCGCGTGCAGAGCGCCGTCGAACTTGTCCCGGTCGCCCTCGACGAAGTCCACACCCGAGGCTCCGGGACCACCCGGGTTGGTCAACAGTGAGCCCTGCTTGCCGCTCGCACTGGCAGCCGGCCACTTCACCATCGCGACCTTCACGACCTTGCCAGTCGGCTTGCTGTAGTCCAGCGGCACGTCGATGGTGCCGCACTGGAACGGGCTGAGGTCGATGCTGGAATCGCCGCCCGACTCGGCGGAACAGGTTCCCCAGGTGATCTGCTGGCTGTAGAAGCCGTCGAGGGCCGTGTACTTGCCGCTGGGCAGCGGCGTCGCGGCGCTCGATCCGACCGAGGACCCGCCGCTGATGACGCCGGTGGAGGTACAGCCGGCAAGCAGACCTGCACAGAGCGACACCGCGACCACGGATATGGATGCCTTGTGCGTCCGACGGCGCGCCCCGTATGTCTTCATGTGCTCATGTGTATCATCCCGGTCCGAATCTAGAATCACGATGTGGATGCCTTTCTCAATCTCTTAGGTGACCGTGGCCAGGGCACACTGGCGACCCTGAAGAAGGACGGCCGACCGCAGTTGTCGGTCGTGTCATACGCCTATGACAAGGCCGAACGGGTGATCCGGGTCTCGATCACGGCCGACCGCGCCAAGACCCGCAACCTGCGCCGGGACCCCCGGGCGACGTTCATGGTGCATCCGGAGCCGTACCGCTTCGGTGTGTTCGACGGGGACGCGGAGCTGACGGAGGTCGCCGGTGCGCCGGACGACGCGGTGGTGGACGAGTTGGTAGAGGTCTACCGGGCGATCGCCGGGGAGCATCCGGATTGGGACGAATATCGGGCGGCCATGGTTGCGGACCGGCGGCTGGTGCTGCGGATCCGGGTGACTCACGCGTATGGGATGGGCGTTGCCGGCTAGCGAACCGGTGACTCCGGAGCCGCCGCCGCTGCCCGGACCCGCGCTGATGACCCAGTCCTGGCGGGACGTCACGTTCCTGCACTGGGCCGTCGATCCGGCGGCGGTGGCTCCGCTGCTGCCGCCGGGCGTGGTCCCGGACCTGTTCGAGGGCGTGACCTACGTCGGACTCGTCGCGTTCCGGATGCATCGGATCGGGTGGTGGCGCCTGCCGGGGATCCCGTATTTGGGGAGCTTTCCTGAGACCAATGTGCGCCTGTACTCGGTGGACGCGGCGGGCCGGCGGGGAGTCGTGTTCCGCTCCCTGGAGGCCTCACGCCTGGCACCGGTCGTCACCGCGCGGTTGTTCTTCCGGCTGCCCTACCGCTGGGCGCAGATGTCGGTGCACCAGATCGGCGACACCTATTGGTACGCATCGCGCCGCCGTGAGCCGCACCAGGGTCCGACACCTCCCCGGAGCCGACTCGGCGTACGGGTCACTTCAGCCCTGGACGCACCGACCCCACTCGAGCATTTCCTGACCGCTCGCTGGCGTCTGCACTTCGCCCTCGGCGGCCGGACCGTCCACATGCCGAACGCGCACCCTCGCTGGTCCCTGTCCCGCGCCGAGTTGTTGGCGTGCGACGAGGACTTGATCGCCGCGGCCGGTCTGCCGGACATCGCCTCCGGACCGCCGGACAGCGTCCTTTTCTCTCCTGGCGTGCCTGTGCGCTTCGCTAAGCCGGCTACCGCTTGATCAGGTACCGCACGAACACCAGATCGCCGATCGCCCGCGTCTCCGCCAAGGTCATCCGCCGCTGCGCATTCTGCGGAAAGTCCGCCTCGCGCACGAACCGCGGTGCCCGATCGTCGCCCACGAAAAACGGCGCGATAGCGAGCTGGATCTCATCGGCGAGGTCTTCAGCGAGGAAGCGGGTATGCAGCGACCCGCCGCCCTCGACCATCAGCCGCTCGACCCCGCGCCCTTTCAGGTCGGCGAGGATCCGGGGGAAGTCCACCAGCTCCCCCGCCGCCACCACCTCGGTCCGCGGAGCCCCCCGCAGCCGCTCAGCCTGGGCCGCGACGGCCCGATCGGCGCAGTAGACGACCTTTTCCCCACCGGTGATGAAGAACCGTGCCCCGGCCTCAAGCGCGCCGGTACCGGTCACGGTCACCTTGAGCGGGAACTCGGGCATCCCCCGCCGCAGCCGCTCCTCCCGCCGACCCGCATCGTTCACCAGCAGCCGCGGATCATCCCGCCGAATGGTCTCCGCGCCGACCATGACCGCGTCGGAAGCAGCCCGCAGCGCGTCCACCCGATCGAAATCCGCGGCATCGGAGAGCAGAAGCCGCTGGGGGCTGTTGTCGTCGAGGTGCCCGTCAAGCGACATGGCCGCGCTGAGGATCACGTGCGGACGGCCGGGGTGGACCTCGTCGGTCGACGCGGGCGGGGAGTCGACGGCTGGCGGTTCGGCAGGCATGCCGCCATCGTGGCAGGAGCCGGCCGGGATGCCGGCCAGGTGGGGCCGGTCAGAGCTCGTCGTCGGTGCGCCGAACGGGTGATCTCAAGAACGGGCGGTCGCGCGCCGTGACCTCGCCAAGCGGCCCCGCCGCTCGCAACACGGCGTCCAGGACCCGCTCCGGATCGGCCGCATAATGGCCCGACGCCCACGCCGCGTTGGCCTCGATCACCGCGGGCCGGGTCGCGCCGGCGCCTGTGGTGTTGGCGGAGTAGACGGCGCTGGCGTCGGTGGCGATCAGGCCCACGTCGACCACCACCGCGCTCGGCAGCGTGTCGGCGCATTCGCGCAACACCTCCCGGCCGAAGCCGAGGATCCGCGCCGCAAGCGGATGACCGGCAAGCGGCTCGATGTCGAGATCACCGTCGATCGCGTACTGGGCGCCGGTGATGATCTCGCCGTCGAGAACGTAGAGGCGGAATTCGGTAGTGAAGGTCACAGGATCGCTGGCGAGGACAGGGGTGTCGGAGTCGACGGCGTCCGCACCTGGCAACTGGGTCCCGTCGCGATAGAGGCGGGCGGGGAAGCTCTTGTCGTTGGGCGGTTTCAGGAAGGCGGCGGTGCGCAGTTCCCAGGCCTCGGCCATCGTCAGCATGCTGATGGAGCGCTGGACGACGTCGTACGGCAGCCGCGTCAGCCAGTCGTCCGGCGGCTCCAGAAGCCCGATGTCCAGATCGGCGGCCACCGCGTCGGCAAAGAGCGGACCGGCGTAGAGGTGCGCGGGGCCGCCGAGCATGAAGCCTTCGGGCACGCGCCAGCCCGTCAGGTGCTCGGTGAGCAGGCCCCGCCGATAGGCGGCGGGAGCCAGGACCTGGGACGTGTCATTGGCCCTCGGTGAGAAGACGAGTGTGCGCGGCAGGTCCGCCACCATGGAATTCCCCCTTCGCTGTTCGCCGAGAGAGTACGCGATCTTTGTGGCGGAACTCCTGGTTTTCCCGTGGCCGTTCACGGGTCATGACGGTGAAACAGCGAGTAAAACGGCTTTTGCGGAGTCGTAAGGCGCGCAGGCTCCAGGAGCCCGGTGGGCCGGGCTGGCCCGCGGGTCCAGACGGCGGTGTGCGGGAGCCGCGGCGGCCGAAGGGGACACCACCGCAGGACTCGATCCAGCTCAAGGAGCCACGGTAGACACGGCAGAACTGACGCATGCGTGCTGCCGGACTGAGCGAGAGTGAGAAGCAGGTCCGGAGAGACTTCCTGGCGGGAGAACGGCGGCTACCGGCCCGGCCCCTACGAACAACTCGCCGCGGTCTACCGCCGCCAGGGCCTGGACGGCGAAGCGCGCCGCGTGCTGCTGGCCAAGCAGCGGGCGTGGCGCGCGCCGTCAACCGCGCCTGAACGCCCGGTTTCCGCCGGTGGTCCGAACGGCGAACCGCAGCCCTGGCTCAGAACCCTGACGCACTGGCATGGTGGAGCCCATGCATTCACAGCCGATGCCGGGCCGCGGCCCCTCCCGCCGCACGACCACCTACGTCCAGACCGTGAGCGGCGGGGCGCCGCAGGGCATGCCCGCGGCCGGGGCCGGCCCCTCCATCTCCGATGCCCTGCTCGCGCATCTGGGGCCGGAGGGCGGTCTGCTGCCGGTGATCAGCAGCGCGTGGCCGCCGTATGAGCATGTCAACGTGCAGGTGGCGCTGGACCGGTGGCTGGCGCGGCACGGCGCGCCGTTCACGCTGTCCGGGCTCACCGGCTTCCGGCACCGCAGCTTCGGCCTGCCCGACCTCTTCCAGACCGAGACCAGCATGCACATGACGCTGGGCGGCGTGCCGATGAGCGACCAGCCGAGCGGCCCCGGTGAGCAGACGCGGTCGTGCGTGCAATGCGGGCTGTATCTGGTCGAGGGCCTGGCGGCGCCGGACGACGGCGACCAGAGCGGCGATCCGAAGCCGCCGATGGCGTTGCTGCTGCGCGGCTCGGACCAGCGCGGGCCGCAACACGACGTGTCGCTGGAGATCACCTGCGCCGACCGGGCCATGGCGCGTAAGGCGGTGGCCGAGATCCGCCGGCTGGCCGTGGAGCTGAGCGTGTACCGCGGCCACGTCCTGGAGTTCGGCGGCGAGATGTTCGGCCCGCACCAGACGCTGCTGAACTTCCGCGACCGGCCCGCGATGCAGCGTACGGAGCTGATCCTGCCGCCGGGCATGCTGGAGGGCATCGAGGAGCAGATCCTCGGCGTCAACCAGCACCGGGCCACGCTGCTGGCGCACGGCCAGCACCTCAAGCGCGGCGTGCTGCTCTTCGGGCCGCCCGGAACCGGCAAGACGCACACCGTGCGGTATCTGATGAGCCGGCTGCCGGAGTCCACGGTGGTGGTGCTCACCGGCAACGCCCTGGGCATGATCAAGCAGGCCTGCGAGGTGGCCCGGGCACTGGAGCCGGCGCTGGTGGTGGTCGAGGACGTGGACCTGATCGCGCAGGACCGGGCGATGGGACCGCACGCGAACCCGCTGCTGTTCCAGCTGCTCAACGAGATGGACGGACTCGACGACGACGCCGACGTGACGTTCGTACTCACCACCAACCGGGTCGACGTCCTGGAGCCGGCCCTGGCGATGCGCCCGGGCCGCGTGGACCACGCGGTGGAGGTGCCGCTACCGGACTCCGATGGCCGACGCCGCCTGCTCGAGCTCTACCGCGGAGGGCTCGACCTGGATCTGAGCGGCGCCGAGGGGCTGATCGAGCGGATGGAGGGCGTCACCGCGTCGTTCGTCAAGGAACTGATTCGGCGGGCGGCACTGATCGCGATGAAGGACAAGGCGGCGCCCAGCCCCAAGGCGCCGCTCAGCGTCAGCCTCGCGCACCTGGACGAAGCGCTGGAGATCCTCGCCGGCGCCCGGCATCAACTCACGCGGCGACTGCTCGGCGCGCCGGATCAGCTCCAGGAGGGATCGGGCTGACCGCCGTCCCTGCTCCTGGTCAGTGCGCTTTCAGGAAGGCGTCGATATCGGCGATGGCTTTCGGGCCGTTCGCGCCGGACAGCAATGCCGTCCCATGGCCGGAGCCGGGATAGGTCGTGGTGTGCGCGAGGGTCGGCAGGTCAGCCTGAAACGTCTTGGCGGCTGACGCTGAACCGTAGCCGTCCTGATCGGCGGTGAGCAGCAGCACCGGACAGGTGAGGCGTTTGACATACGTCGAGACGTCGATGCCGGACGCCAGCTCCGTCTCGGCGGACAACGTCACGACCGCCGTCACCGGCGGCGTGATGCCGGCAGCGGCGACCAGCGACGTCTTACCGCCCTTGGAGGCGCCGATGAGGAAGACCGGTCCGGCTTGCTGTGCACGCAACGCTTTCACGAGGTCGCTGAGGGCTGATACCGGGTCGCGTGTGCCATAGTCCCACATCGCGACGCGGTAGCCCTCGGCGACGAGGTGGTCGGCGTACTGCTGCCATGTGTCCTGGTCCTCGTCGCTTTGGTTGCTGAGGACGACGGTACGCGGGTCGGCGCCCCAGACGGTGTAGCCGGTCGCGAGTTGGGTCGTGATGAAAGTGGTCACCTTGTCCTTGAAGGCTTGATCCGAGAGCAAGTCCCAGCCGTGGCCTGTGCCGGCCGGAAGCACGTCCAGCGTCTTGATGGCCGGAGGGGTGGCGAGGGCGTCGAAGAGCTTACGTTCGTCAGTTGTGGAGACGTAGCGGTCGCCGTCCGCAACCGCCAACAGAGTCGGTACATGTATGGCTGAAGCCTTACTCGGTAGATCGCCAAGCTCGTCGGCGGACAGCGCTACTACTGAGGTCACACCGGGAGCGGAACCGGCGACTTGGCTTTCGACCGCTGCGAGCGCGGTCGTCGCTCCAGCGGAAGCGCCGACGAGGACGACGGTTGTGGCGCCCTGAGAGCGAAGTTCGCCAAGGGCCGTGTCGATGGCATGCACCCCGGCGTCGCCGAATCCCGGCGTGGAGTCGGTTCCATAGCTGGGCATGTCGAACGTGATCACGTGAAGGCCTTTAGCAGCCAGCTCGGCCGCGTAGGACACCCAGCCACACTTGCCTTGTCGCCCGGCTTCCGGGACGAGCAACACGCCTTTCGGACCCGCGCCGAACTCGAGCCCTGCGAAGGACGAGCCATCGGCCGCGGTGAGGGTCACAGAGCGCACGCTCGCTGGTTGGCCGGGACACTGAGGGGACGGCGACGATGCCGGGGAGCGCGTAGTGGCGCCGCCAACGCTCCTGGGCGGCGCCGACCGGGTACTGCCTGCGGAACATCCCACCGCCGCCAGAGCCAGGAGCCCGGCCACCACCGCAGAAAATCCATGTCCCCGCGCCATGCCCCGACGATGCAGGGAACGACAACGGCTAGCAAAGCTTTCTATCCTGGCGGAAAGCTTTGCGGAGGACAGATGCTGCGGTTCCACTTCGAGGCCGGCGACTTCGCCCGCGTACGGTTCCTCCCCCGGCCGGCACCGTTGGTCGAGCTCAAGCTGGCTTTGATGATGGCCCGCCGCAGCGACTCCGCGGTGCTCTTCGGGCGTTGGCGGCGCGACATCGGCCACCGGCTACCCCCGACCACCCAACCGCTGTGGGATCTCCTCCAGCCCTTTCGCGGCCCGGCCTTCCTCGACCCGGAGTCGCCGGACCTCGAGGAGGGCCTGGAACTGGTCCGCAGGACTCCGGGCACCATCGTGCGCTCGGAGATGACGAGGCTACGACAGTCGCCGACACCGTGGATCAGGGCGCTTATGGAGCGCGAGGCCTCCGCTTGGGAGCTGCTGGACCGCGGCTTGCGCGATGCCTACCGTTCGGTGCTGGAGCCGGCCTGGCCCAGCGTCCGCGAGCTCCACACCGCCGAGTTCACCCGCTTCGCCCTCCACGGCGCCGAGCACGGCACCGAAGCCGCCCTGAGCGCGCTGCACCCCACCTCCATCTGGAACGGCACCACCTGGAACCTCCCCGCCACCCGCACCCGCGACATAGATCTGGCCGGCCGCGGCCTGACCCTGCTGCCCACCTTCCACTGGACCTACGAGCCCCTGATCGGCACCTGGCCTGACCGTCCGGTCCTCCTCGTCTACCCAGCCGGCCCCGGCACTCCAGTCCCCCACACCCACACCGAAGGCGACCCCCTAGCCGACATCCTCGGCACCTCCCGCGCCCGCATCCTCCGCCTCCTGTCCAACCCCCACACCACCACCGAACTGGCCACCAACACTGGCCTAAGTCTCGGCACCGCCTCAGCCCACTCCGCAGCCCTCCGCCGCGCCGGCCTGATCACCACCCACCGCACCGGCCGCAGCGTCCACCACACCCAAACCCACCTGGGCCGCATGCTGACAGAGACCAACCCGGCCGACTCCCACTAGCCACAGCGCAACCACCCGGCCCATCGGAACAGGCCAACTCTTTGCAAGCGCAGCACTACGATACGTAATTCGGCCCGCAGGAAGCGGCCACGCTACCGACGAGCCCCCTCCACCCATAACCGAGTGGCAAAGCACCCCCCGACATCCGCTATTGTTGGTCCGTCGCCGCGAGCCGATCTCCATCGGCCCCGCGAACGACACCTGGCGGGTTGCCCGAGCGGCCAATGGGAGCGGACTGTAAATCCGTCGCGAAAGCTACCCAGGTTCGAATCCTGGACCCGCCACACTACGGAAACGGCCTCTGACCAGGGATTCTGGGCGGAGGCCGTTTTGCGCTCAGCCGAACTGGCGTGCGATGAGCTGGCGGTGCTGCGTAAGCGGTTGGACCGGGTCGCCTCCAGCATGACCGGGGCAGCGGTGGCGATCCGGGGGCGGCGACAGGTCGGCAAGTCCCGCCTGGTCCAGGAGTTCTGCGACGCCTCTGGGGCGCCGTATTTCTTCTTCACGGCGACCAAAGGCGCTTCCGCGGTGGAATCGGTGTCATGGTTCGCCGGCGAACTCAAGGACTCCGGCCTGCCGAACGACCCTGAGACAGTGCCCACCGCCGGAGTCGGCAGTTGGCCGGACGCCTTTCGGATTCTCGCTTCGGCCCTGCCAGACCGGCCCGCGATCGTAGTGGTCGACGAGCTGCCGTGGCTGGCCGAGCAGGACGACTTGTTCGATGGTGCGCTGCAGACGGCATGGGACCGGATGCTGTGCACCCGTCCGGTACTGCTGCTACTGCTGGGCAGCGACCTGCACATGATGGAACGGCTCACCGCCTACGACCGGCCCTTCTACGGCCGCGCCGACAACATGGTCCTGGGCCCCCTGAACCCCGCCGAGACCGGCGATGCCCTGGGGTTGGATGCAGCCGACGCCATCGACGCACACCTGGTGTCAGGCGGGCTGCCCGGCATCATCCGCGCCTGGCCGCACGGCACCCCCGCGCTCGACTTCATCCACGACGAATGCGCCGATCCAGCCTCGCCTCTCTTCGGAGTGCCAGAGGCGGCGCTGCTGGCCGAGTTCCCCTCCCCCGACCTGGCCCGGCGGGTCCTGGAGGCGATCGGCGGCGGCGACCGCACCCACGCCGACATCGCCGCCACCGCCGGCAGCCGCGCCGGGGCCCTGCCCTCAGGCACTCTGTCGCCGCTGCTGGCCAGGCTGGTACGGGAAAAGCGGGTGCTGGCGCTGGATCAGCCGCTGTCCACTCAGGCCGGCAAACCAGGGCTGTACCGAGTCGCCGACAGCAACCTGCGGCTGTACCTCGCCGCACTGCGCGGCGCGGCCGAGCAAGTACGCCGCGGACGGCCAGGGCCCGCCTGGCGGCTGGTGGAGCGCCGCTGGACATCATGGCGCGGCCGAGCAGTCGAGCCGCTGATTCGGGAATCACTGGAGGTGGCGGCGGCTGCCGGGCACCTGCCCTGGTCTCAGGTGGAAGCCGTCGGCGGATGGTGGAACCGACGCTTCGACCCGGAAGTCGACCTGGTCGGCGCCGATCGGGCACCGGTGGCGTCCACCGTCCACTTCGCCGGATCCGTGAAATGGCTGGCCGATGCCTTCGACAGACGCGACCTGCACGCACTGCGAAGAGCTGCCGCCGAGGTTCCCGGTTACGCCGAATCCGAAACCAGCCTGGCTGTGGTGTCGCTGTCCGGCATCACCGATGGGCTGGACCTCGGTGCCAACGACCTCGTGTGGAGACCTGCAGACGTCGTAGCAGCGTGGCGGTAGCACGACACAGCGTTCTGGGCTTTGTCGTCGATATTCCAAGGCTGCCCCAGCCAGGAAGCGGAAACGCCTCATCCGGCTCCGGCCCTCGTCAGGATCGGGTGAACGTCGGAGACCCATTGCGCCAGAGGTCGTCGCCACTGAACGGGTTGTCGTCCAGCCGGCCTTGGAAGGTGTGCACCAGGAGTTCGACGACCCCGAAGTCGTACCGGACCCAGGTCGGTCCCGACTGCGGATTGTGGCGTCGGATGACCACGGGCCACGCGTCGGGCTCACCGACCGGGCTCCAGAAGACCGTGTCGTTGTTGAGGTCGAAACCCCATGTGATCAGACCGCCGGTCTCCAGATAGCTTGGTTCGATATCGGCGACTTCGTCGAACTGCAGGAACTGCTCGGCGGACATCGGTGTGACGCCGGGAGCCGTTCCGATCTCCGCCGCCGGGAGCGGGGCCAGAATGTTGAGTGAGCCCTCGATCGCCCCCGGCCCGTAAACCTCGATGAGCCACATGTAGTCAGCGGGAAGCGCAGTCCCGTAGGCCCGCACCACCTCGTCCGGGCTCGGGAGAACCCACTTATGCGTCGGCGGTTCAAGGAGCTGCAGCAGCTCTTCCCTCGACGACATAGTCAGCCTCCTTCGCCCGGACACGGATCACCTGCTGATGTTGACCCAGGCGTTCTTGGCCCGGCTCCACAGCTCGTTCTGAATCGTGTCGCTGATATTGATGGGGTTGTTCGTACAGTTCGCGACGCACTTCGCCGACATCTTGATCGCGTAGGGTATCACGTTGTTTCCTTCATATTCGGGAAAGGCCACATAGGCGACGGTTTGCCCTCTTGTGCCCACAGCGGCCTTGATCTGGCTCTCGTAGGTCAGCATGTTGGGGTTCAGAACCTTGACCCCGGCGATCGAGAAGGCGTTGGCCGCGCGGCTGCACGTCACCAGGTTCCGGGTCTCGACCCCGCTTCCGCCGATCTGGTCACCGATCAGATGGCACGCGTTGATCGTCAACTCCGGCGCTTCGCCCTCCAACACGGCCCGGTTGCGGCCGGCGTCATACCCGGCCGTGGCGTAGCGGGAAGCGTTCGAAGTAGGACTGCCCTTGGTCAAGTCCTCGGGGGTCAGGCACGCGACTCCGATGGTGGCGCGGCCGCCCGGACCGGCCGGCCCGTAGTCGATCTGCCCCGGCTGCACCCGCCCGCCGCATACCTGATCCAAGCGGTCGGACAGATCCTCGGCTTCCTTCGCCCTCTTCAGGGTCTCCAGGAGGTCGCGGAACTTCTGAAGCTCCTTCTTCGCCTTCCGGAGGTCCTCAATGAACTTGACGATCTTCGGCGAGATCTCCGCCGCCTTCGCCACGAACTCCGGCATCTCGAAGAGCTTCAGGACCGGGAACGCCAGGCACACCGCGTTCACCACGGTCCACAGACATCCCGACACGTTGCCGTCGTTGAAGCACTTCTCCAAGTCGGTCACCCCGATGAAATCGAGGATGATGTCTCCGCCCTGGTTCTTGATGAACGTCCCCAGGTCCGTGCCGACGAGTGACACGTCTGCGTTGTACTGGTCCACGCATGTCTGGCCGCAGCTGGCCAGCAACAGCGACGCGTCCGACGGGCTGAGCGCCATCCCCGCCGCGTTCTGCTGTGCGCTGGCTCGCGCCGCGGCCTCCCGGGCCCGCTCGTCGGCCTCGGCGGCCTCGGCCGTCTTCTCTGCCTGGTCGGCAGCGTCAGCCGCGCCGGCGACCGCACTCTGCGCCGAGTCGGCCTGCTGTGCCGCGTAGACCGCGTCGTTCTGCGCGTCGGCGGCGACGGCCGTCGCCGCATCCGCGCTCTGGTGCGCGCCGGCGGCATCGTGTTCGGCTGCGGTGGCCGCGGCATCGGTGGCCGCCGCATCGGCGGCAGCTGAACGAGCATCGGCATCCGTTGCCGCGGCATCGCTCACCGCAGCGGCACTCTGCGCCCCGGCCGCGTTCGCTGCCGAGACCGCCGCCGTCGCATCGGTTGCCGCGGCTTCGGCGGATTGTCGCGCGGCGTTCGCGGATTGCTGCGCCGCGACCGCGTCCTGAGCCGCCTGAGCAGCTGCCTGCTGGGCCACCTTCGCATCCGCCGTGGCCTGGTCGGCCAGTGCCTGCGCAGCAGCCGCGGCCTTCGCCGCCTCGCCGGCGGCGGCCTGGGCCGCGTCGTCCTGCTGTTGCCCGAGCTTCTTGGAGTCCTGCGCGACCAGAACTGCCAGGCCTGCGGCCGCGTCGGTCTCCTGATACGGCGCGCCGAACTGAATGGCCTTGTCCGCCTCGGCAGCGATCTTCGACGCCGAGTCCCGAGCCGCCAGCGCCGCCTTCGCCGACGCCAGGGCCGCGCCGGCGGTCTTGGCGGCGCTTGCCCGTGCCTGGTCCGCCTCGGAATTCGCCTTGTCCGCGTCGGCCTGTGCCGTCGCCGCGTCCGCCTTGGCCTGGTCGGCGTCGCTCTGCGCCGCGGCCGCGTTCCCCGCCGCCTGGTCC
>JABFWL010000529.1 GCA_013362315.1 Catenulispora sp.
GCCGCCCTGGCCCGGCACCGAGGAGCCGGACGAGCCCGAGGCGCCGCGCGCGCCGCGCCGCGGCTGCTCGCGCACCGGCGCCGCGTCGGCGTCGTAGCCGTCGCCGTATCCCCCGTCATACCCGGCGTCATACCCGGCGTCGTACCCGCCCGAGGACTGCCGGCCGCCCTGCGGCCCGGAGTACCACGCGTCGTCGGATTGCCGGGCCGCCCGCTCCCACGGGGCCGGCTCGGCGTTGCGCTCGCCTGCCACCAGAATCTCCTCACACCACCGGCCCGCGGGATGCGGACCCGAGTCGCGACCGCGGTCCCTCCCGTGCGACGACCTTAGTCGACCGGGAGGACGCCGAGGGTGCCCTCGGCGGTTCCGCCCGCGCCGACCGCGCCCTGCGCCTGGCTGGCGCCCAGAGAGGCGACGCGCGCGTTCACCTTCTCTGAGGCCATGCGGCCCGGCAGACGCGCTGGATCGACGTTCCGGCACAGTACCAAGGAAGCCCCGGCGGCGAGTTCGGAGGTCAGCGCCGCCCGGATCTCGGGACGGGAGTCGAAGCCGCAGCCGGCCAGCACCCGGCTGCCGGTGCCCAGCTTCCACCGGTCGGCGGCGTCGAGGGCGTCCTGGACCAGCTCGCCCTGCGTCCAGCGGCCGCCGTCGGCGACCAGCGCCGGGGTGCCGGCCTGGACCGGGGCGTAGGGGGTGAAAGCGTCCGGCTGGGAGGGGGCCACCGCGGCATAGTCGATGAAACCTGTCGGGACCTGCTGGAACGGCGCGCCCAGCGGGCGCAGCGCCAGCGCGATCCGTTCGCCGCGGCAGGCCAGCGCGTCGGCGAGGCGGTCCGGTCCGGCCACGACGGCCGCCGCCCGCTCGACCGCCGCCGGGTCCTCCCCGACGCTCGCCGCCACTCCGGCCGCCCAGCAGGCCAGCAGCCAGATGGGGGTCTGCCAGTGGGTGGGCAGCAGGATCGCGACCTCGTCGCCGGAGGACAGGGCCAGCTCGTCCTGGATCAGGTTCGCGGTCTTGGCGACCCAGTTGTCGGTCGTGGCGTAGGACAGCTCCACCCGCTCGCCGGTGTGGTCGTCGTAGTACGTCAGGAACGGCCGGGACGGGCCCTGCGCGAGCGCGGCGCGCCACAGGTCCGGGAAACTACTGTTCGCTGCGGTCACGCCGAGAGGATACGGGGGAAACAGCCTGCTGTTGTGCAGCCGCCGCGCAGCCGCGTCCGTCGGTGACCGTTTATGCTGGCCCGCGCGGTGTGCGGTGACGATGGTGGCGACGGCGACCACGGTGACGACGGTAAGGGGAACGAAGCGTGACCGAGGCGATCCTTCTGGTGGGCGGCAAGGGCACCCGGCTGCGGCCGTTGACGGTGCGCACGCCCAAGCCGATGCTGCCGGTCGCCGGAGTCCCGTTCCTCACCCACCAGCTGGTCCGTGCCAAGGACGCCGGGGTGGACCGTGTGGTGTTCGCCACCGCCTACAAGGCCGAGGTCTTCCGCGAGCACTTCGGCGACGGCTCGGATCTCGGCCTGGAACTGGTGTACGTCACCGAGGAGGTGGCGCTGGACACCGCCGGCGCCATCCGCAACGTGGCCGACCGGCTGAAGAGCGCCCCGGACGAGCCGGTCCTGGTCTTCAACGGCGACATCCTGTCCGGGGTGGACATCCGCGCGCTGGTCGAGGCGCACGCCGAGCGCGGCGCCGACGTCACCCTGCACCTGGCCCGGGTGGCCGACCCGCGGCCGTTCGGCCTGGTGCCCACCGACGCGCAGGGCTGGGTGACCGCGTTCCTGGAGAAGCCGCAGCGGCCCGAGGACATCGTCACCGACCAGATCAACGCCGGCTGCTACGTCTTCCAGCGCTCCCGCATCGACGAGATCCCGGCCGGGCGGCGGGTCTCGGTGGAGCGCGAGACCTTCCCGGGGCTGCTGGCGTCCGGCGCGAAGGTGCTCGGCGTCGTCGAGCAGTCGTACTGGCTGGACCTCGGCACCCCGGCGGCGTTCGCCAAGGGCTCGGCGGACCTGGTGATGGGCCGGGTGGCGTCCTCGGCGGTGCCCGGCCCGCAGGTGCGCGGCTTCCCCGAGGCGCTGGTGCTGGCCGGCGCGCAGCTGGCCCCGGACGCCGTCGTGGACGCCGGCACCACCGTCGGCTCCGGCGCCGTCCTCGAGGCCGGCGCCCACGTCAGCGCCTCGGTGCTGGACGCCGGCGCGGTGATCGGCGCCGGGGCGCGGGTGCGCGACTCCATCGTGGGCGCCGGCGCCCGGATCGGTCCCGGCACCGTGCTGGACGGCGTCGTGGTCGGTGATGGCGCGGTGATCGGCGCCGACAACGAACTGCTCGCCGGCGCCCGGGTGTGGTGCGGCGCGGTGCTCCCGGACAAGGCGATCCGGTTCTCCAGCGACGAGTAGCGGCCGGATGGCAGACTCGGCGCGTGGGGAAAGGGGCGCGGTGACCGACGGCGAGGACATCCGGGCGGTCTGGGCTGCCCGCAAGGGGCGCAGCGGCGGCGCCGACTCCGGGGCCTACCGCCGTCCGTCCCGGCGGCCCTACGTCCCGAACGCCCGCTCGGCGTCGCAGGCTTCTGCCGCCGCGGGTCAGGCCGCTGAACCACTGGACCCGGACATCCGCGCGAGCGTCCCCGTCGATCCCGCCTACGACCTGACCGCTTCGGTCGGCGTCCTGCGCCGGGGCGCCGGCGACCCCACGTTCCGCCGCGCCGCCGACGGCGCCCTGTGGCTCGGCTGCCGCACCCCGGCCGGGGATCCCGGCACCCTGCGCCTGCGCCGCGCCACCCCGGAGACCGTCGACGCCGAGGCCTGGGGGCCGGGCGCGCCCTGGCTCGTCAAGACCCTGCCGGACCTGCTCGGCCTCGGTGACAGCGAGCAGGTCCGCGCCGAGTTCGCAGAGCTCGTCCTCACCTGCGGCAACCGGCAGCTGGCCGACGCTCTGCGCCGCAGCGCGGGGCTGCGGGTGATCCGCAGCGGCCGGGTGTGGGACTCGCTGGTCCCGGCGGTGCTCGAACAGCGCGTCACCGTCCAGGAAGCCCGGCGCGCTTACCAGATCCTGGTCGTCCGCTACGGCATCCCGGCTCCCGGCGCCCCGGCCGACATCCGGCTGCACGTCTCCCCGTCGCCCCGGGAGTGGGCGCTGATCCCGTCCTGGGAGTGGGTCCGCGCCGGGGTCGACGGCAAGCGCTCCCGCGCGGTGCTCGGCGCCGCCCGGGTCGCGGCGCGGCTGGAGGAGACCGTCGGGATGGGGCGGGAGGAGGCCGCGCGCCGGATCCGCACCGTCCCGGGCATCGGCGTCTGGACGGCGGCCGAGGTGATGCACCGCGCGCACGGCGACGCCGACGCGGTCTCCGTGGGCGACCTCCACCTGCCGCGCATCGTCTGCGGCGTGCTGGGCGATCCGGCGCTGCCCTGGGACGACGAGCGCATGCTGGAGCTGCTGGAGCCCTATCGGGGCCACCGCTACCGGGTCAG
The DNA here is from genome assembly GCA_013362315.1 of Catenulispora sp. Lineage (GTDB taxonomy): Bacteria > Actinomycetota > Actinomycetes > Streptomycetales > Catenulisporaceae > Catenulispora. Next base: position 3,476 of record JABFWL010000529.1, read on the forward strand.
CGCTCTGTTGTATCGCTGAGCCGCAGCCCGGTGTGGTGCTCGACGATCCGTACCAGCATCCCGATCAGCTGCTCGCGCTCCTGCGGTGACAGCGGCGACAGCAGGTCCTCCTGGGCCGCACCGACCTCGGCGTCCAGCAACACCAGGAACTTCTCACCCTCGACAGTGATCCGCACCAGGTTGCGCCGCCGGTCCGCCGGGTCCGCGGTGCGCTCCAGATAGCCCTTCGCCTCCAGGTCGGTGACCACCGCTGTGACGTCGCTGCGGTCCAGCCCGACCCGCCGCCCTAGATCGGCCTGGCTTGTCGCCCCGACCTCTGACAGCGCCGCGAGCAGCGAGTAGTAGGAGCGGTTGGCGACCCCGGCGGTGTGCATCCGTTCGCTGATCAGCCGGTGCCCCTGGTTGGAGGACTGGCCCAACAGCCAGGTCGCGCGGCGGCGGAGGCGGGCGGGGGTGCTGAGCGGATCCATGGGCGCAGCCTACTTCCGTGCCAGGGGCGCGAGCGGGGGTTGACAGAAATGGTTGGCAGGGCCAACATTGGTCTCACCAACGAAACGTTGGTGAGACCAACGATAACCCCGGGAGACCGCCATGACCAGCTACGACCTCCAGTCCCTCGCCGACCGCGCCGAGATCGCCGACCTGTTCACCAAGCTGGGCCGCTGCCTCGACGAGCACCGCTTCGACGAGCTGCACGAGCTGTTCACCGAAGACGTCGTCGGCACCACCCCCGGCGGCACCCAGCAGGGCCGGGACGCCCTGGTCGGCCAGGCCCGCCGCAACCACGAGGACTACGACCGCCTGACCCACCAGTTCACCAGTGTGCTGGTGGACGTGGACGGCGACGCCGGCACCATCCGCGCCTACGTGACCGGTTCCTTCGGCCACGCGGCCGAGCCCCGCCCGGAGCGCGTGATCACCGGTCTGTACCGGAACAAGGTGGTGCGGACGCCGGAAGGATGGCGGATCAGCGAACTGAGCGTCGAGCCGAAGTTCCGGGTCGAGGCTCCGGCTGAGGCTGTCGCGGTGGCTAGCGCACAGTGATGAAGGACTCGAGGGACTCGGGATCCCGCGGAAGCAGCTGAGGGGGTGCTTCCGCGGGTTTCCCTATAGCGATCACGCCTAGAGGCTCCCACTCAGGGGACAGCTCCAAGAGTTCTCTGACAGCGGAGGAGCCCGCAGTAACCCAGCTGGCAGCGAAGCCCTCTGCGGACACCGCCACAAGGAAGTTCTCTACTGCGGCTCCAAGAGACGCGATGGCGAACTCTGCATTAGAGCTGCTAGAGCCGTTAGTGGTTCGACAAGGCACCACGAGATACGGCGCGCGCTCCAGCACCGGATCAGCAAGCGCACTCGCGAACGTCTTCCGGGCGGTCTCAGATTCCAGCAGCACGAATCGCCACGGCCGCGAACCGTCGGGCGAGGGAGCGGTCAGGGCCGCGGCGACCGCCCGGCGCACCAGATCCCCGGGGACGGGATCGGAGACGAACACGTCCGTTTCTCGCCGCCGCAGCACCGCCTCGCGCATGGCTTCCGAGGTCCCGAGCGAGAACATGTCGTTCTCCGCCGAGCGGATCAGGGGACGCACCCCCGGCCCGGGCTCGTCGCCGACCAGCTCGCCCAGCCCGCGGATCAGCGCCACCGGGACCCCGTCAGCCTTGCCCTTGACCACCTCGCCGGCCGCGGCCAGCTCGTCCACCACGGCGGCCGCGGTCACCAGCAGCTCGTTGCCGAACGTGTCGGCCGACCCGCGGTGGTCCACCAGCGCGTCGACATAGGCGCAGCCGATGGCGACATCGGTCTGCCCCTCGCGCCACGGCCGCCCGAAGGTGTCGGTGATCACCACCCCGATCGACACCCGGTACCGCGCCCGCAGCGTGTCGGCCAGGCTCCGGGCCGAGCCGTCCGGGTCCTCCGGCAGCAGCAGCACGGTCCCGGCGGGGGTGTTCGAGGCGTCCACGCCGGCCGCCGCCATGACGAACCCGTGCCGGGTCTGCACGATCCGGGTGGGTCCGCGCCGCGCCACCAGCCGCACCGTCTCGGCGTCGATCGCCGCCTCGCGGTCGTCGGCGCGGACCAGCCGGCCCTCGGCCTTGGACAGGATCTTGGACGTCACGCACAGGATGTCGCCGTCCCGCAGCCCCAGGCCCGAGCGGGTCAGCGCGGCGTCGATCAGGGCCGCCACCTCGTCGCCCGGTCCGACCTCGGGCATGCCGGGGACTGCATGCACCGAATAGGCGAGCCCGTGCACCGTGTGGTTGAAAGGCACAGCGGCGCCGGCCGCGGGCACTGCCATGGCCTAGGCCGCCCGCGCGGCGAGCTCGGCGGCCAGGTCCAGCGCGGCCTGCGCCATCGCTCGGGTCGCCTCCGGGGAGGACATCAGCAGCGGCACCGCGCGGCAGGCGATGCCCGCCGCCTCGACCTCGGCCACCGCGTCGGCGTCGGCGTCGGCGTCGACCAGCCAGCCGTCCAGCAGGCCGGCGCCGTAGTGCTGGGCGACCGCCGCCGCCGACACCTCGACACCCACCGCCGCCAGCACCTTGTCGGCCATCCCGCGCACCGGCCCGCCGCCGACGATCGGCGAGAGCCCCACCACCGGCGCCGCCGCGCCGGCCACGGCCTGCCGCAGGCCCGGGATCTGCAGGATGGTCCCGATCGACACCACGGGGTTCGACGGCGGCAGCAGGATGACGTCGGCCTCGGCGACCGCCTCCAGCACGCCGGGCGCCGGCTTGGCGTTCTCCGCCCCGACCGACACGATGGCGCGCGCGTCGGGGGCGTGCATCCTCACCCAGTACTCCTGGAAGTGCACCGCCCGCCGGCCGCCCGGCGCGTCGGCGTCGTCGATCACCACGTGCGTCTCGACCCGCTCGTCGGTGGACGGCAGCAGCCGCACCGGCAGCTCCCATCGGGTACACAGCGCCTCGGTCACCGCCGACAGCGGGTATCCGGCGCCGAGCATCTGGGTGCGCACCAGGTGCGTGGCGATGTCCTTGTCGCCGAGGGTGAACCAGTCCGGCCCCACGCCGTAGGCCTTCAGCTCCTCGGCCACGCCGAACGTCTCGCCGTCGCGGCCCCAGCCCTGGCCCTCGTGGATACCGCCGCCGAGCGTGTACATGACCGTGTCCAGGTCCGGACAGATCCGCAGGCCGTGCATGGTCATGTCGTCCCCGACGTTGCCGACGACGGTGACTTCGGCCTCCGGGGCGGCGGCGAGCAGGCCGCGGAGGAAGCGGGCTCCGCCGACGCCTCCGGCAAGGGCTGTGATGCGCATGGCGCCAGTATTTCAGGAGGCGAAGCGCTGCCCGGCGGCGTCCCATCGGAGCACGGCTTCGGCGGCCCCCGCGCCGTGGCCCTGAGCTCGCGCGAGCGCCGCCAGATCGGCGATCGTCACCTGCGGCTCCGGTATCACGATGTCCGGATGCGGCGTCGCGCCGAGGACCAGCGCCACGAGGTCGGGGGCGAGCGCGTCGAGCGGGCTCGCGAGGGTGGAACGGGCAGAGATGGCAGACAGGTGAGAGAACGTGCTGGAAGCCTGGTCCGGCATAGGGAGTACTCCGCTATTGCTCCCGGCGGCTGTAGCCGGGACGGGTCGGGTCTGTGGATTCGGTCAGCTGTGACGGAGACAGCGACAACACAGACCGCGACACGACTCCAGTACGGAGCCGGTAGCGGAGAGCGCCGAGGGCGCAGCGAAGGGCACGGCTGTGACCACGGCCGCGGCGGGGATCCGGCCCCGGCGGCGCTCGGCGGTCACAGTGTGCGCGTTCATGGTGACCTCACTCCATCCGGCGACCGGTGCCGCTGTCAAGCGCGGTCCGCATGCCGGGTCCGCGTATTAGCTCCAACAGGTGAATCGCATGGTCGCTACCAGATCCCGGCTTGACGGCCCGGTAATGACGCGCGTGTAATTTCAAACGTGTCGTGATGATCTCCGCACGGGGAGTGATCTTCCTTTCCGGCGGACAGGTAGGGCCAGGAGGCGTGCGGTGGCCGAGGCCGCGGAGTACACACAGGGCGCGGACGAGGCATGCCACGCGGAGGTGTACCGCATCTACCCGCTCCACAACGGAGTCGACGAAGACCGCGGCTGGCAGTCGCGGGCGCTGTGCGCGCAGACTGATCCCGAGTCGTTCTTCCCGGAGAAGGGCGGATCGACCCGGGAGGCGAAGAAGATCTGCCTCAACTGCGAGGTGAAGGCCGAATGCCTCACCTACGCTCTCGCCAACGACGAGCGGTTCGGCATCTGGGGCGGGCTCTCGGAGCGGGAGCGCCGGCGGCTCAAGCGAGCTGCCGTATAGCGCTTTCCCTTTGCATACAACGCAATTCGGGCATATGGGCATAGCCCGCCTGCGTCCGGACGGCCTCGCGTATGGTGGACCCTCAGCCCGCCCCCGAGCGGGGATCAGCCGAGACCGGAGCCGTGCCAGCGCAGCATGTCCCAGTACCCAGAGACCGGATACCGGTCCGGCGGCCTGTCCGCCCCCGGGCCGTCCGCAGCAGGGGCCTACGGCGCCCAGCCCGGCGGCACCGGGCAGTTCGCCGTGGCCGACGCCGAGGCCCGCCGCCGGGCCGCCGCCGAGGCGGCCGTCAACGCGTTCCCCAACCACGTGGTCACCGCGGTGGTCGTCGCCCACGACGGCGCCCGCTGGCTGGAGGAGTCCCTCAAGGGGCTGCTCGGCCAGCTCCGCGCCCCGCAGCGGATCCTGGCCGTGGACACCGGCTCCAAGGACGACTCGCTCGCCATCCTGGACGAGAACCTCGGCCCGGAGGCGGTGCTGCAGGCCAAGCGCAACACCGGCTTCGGCACCGCGGTCAACCACGCTCTGAAGGCCGCCCCGGTCGCCGACTACGAGCTCTACGGCCGCGGCGACGCCCCGGTGGTGGAGTGGCTGTGGCTGCTGCACGACGACGCCGAGCCCGCGCCCGACGCCCTGCTGCGGCTGCTGGAGATCGGCGAGTCGCACCCGGCCGCCGGGGTCATCGGTCCCAAGATCCGCGGCTGGTACGACCGCGAGCAGCTGCTCGAGGTCGGCGTCACCGTCACCAGCGACGGCCGCCGCTGGACCGGCCTGGAGCCGGGCGAGCACGACCAGGGCCAGCACGCCGAGCCGACCCGGGTGCTCTCGGTGTCCAGCGCCGGCATGCTGATCCGGCGCGAGGTCTGGGACCGGCTGCGCGGCCTGGACCGCGCCATCCCGATGTTCCGCGACGACCTCGACTTCTGCTGGCGCGTGAACAACGCCGGCTACGACGTGCTGATCGCCCCCAAGGCGGTGTTCTGGCACGCCGAGGCCGCGGCCCGCGGCGAGCGGCGGATCAGCGCCGGCGTCTCCCGGCCGCACTTCGAGGACCGGCAGCACGCGCTGTACGCGGTGACCGTCAACCACCCCGGCCGGTTCCCGATACTGACCTTCCTGCGGCTCTTCTTCTGGTCGCTGCTGCGCGCGATCGGCCTGGTGCTGAACAAGGCGCCGCTGAAGGCCGCCGACGAGGTGCTGGCCGCGCTGGCCTACGCCGGACGCCTGGACCGCATCATCCGGGCGCGGCGCGCGCGGGCGCGCACCCGGGCCCGGCAGCCCGTCGACCTCTCCGACCTGTTCCCCTCCCGGATGCAGGTCTTCCGGCACAGCTTCGAGGCCGCGTTCGAGGGCTTCCGCTCCCGCAACCAGCGCGAGGACGAGGCGGCCCGCGGCTCCATCGAGTCCGGGCCGGTGTCCGAGGAGGCCGAGTCCTTCGACTCCGGGACGCCGTGGCTGGTCCGCGCCGTACGGATGCCCGGGAACTTCGTGTGGATAGCGCTGACCGTTCTGATGATGGTCTCGGCGCGGGAGGTCCTCACCGGCGGGCGGCTGATGGGCGGCGCGTTGCTGCCCGCGCCGAATGGGGCCTCAGACTTGTGGCATGACTTCGCCGCCGGCTGGCACGGCATCGGAACCGGCTCCACGTCGCCGGCGCCGCCGTACCTGGCGATCGTGGCGCTGGTCGGCACGCTGCTGTTCGGCCACGCCAGCCTCGCGGTGACCGTGCTGCTGCTCGGGTCCGTGCCGCTGTCCGGGCTGACCGCCTATGTAGTGCTGAAGCGGACCGTCGACTCCAACCCGCTGCGGGTCTGGGGGTCGATCGCCTACGCGCTGCTGCCCGCCGCCACCGGAGCCATCTCCGGCGGCCGGCTGGGTTCGGCGGTCGGCATCATCCTGCTGCCGCTGGTCGCCTCCGGAGTGCTGCTGGCCATAGGCGGCCCGGGACGCAAGGGCTCTGTGCGGGCCGCGTGGCCAGCCGCGTTCGCCATCGCCATCGGCATGGCGTTCGCGCCGATCGTGTGGCTGCTCGCGGCGCTGCTGGCGGTCGGCGCGACCGCGACCGTCTTCTGGCGCTCGACGGCGGCCTTCGCCACTGTGCTGTTCCGGCTGGCGGTGCTGCTGGTCACGCCGATCGCGGTGCTGATGCCGTGGTCGCTGCAGCTGGTGCAGCACCCGATGGCCTTCTTGCTGGAGCCGGGTCTTCCTCCGGTGCCCGGCAAGCAGCCCGACCCGACCCACCTGCTGCTGGCCAACCCCGGCGGCCCGGGGACCTACACGTACTGGTTCACCGGCGGTCTGCTGGTGGCCGGGCTCGCGGGCCTGCTGCGCACCGGCCCCCGGCGGCGCCTCACCTTCGCCGGATGGACACTGGCGCTGGCCGGCTTCGTCGCCGGGCTGCTGGCGCTGCAGGTGCACCCGACCGGCCTGGCCGGCGGCCTGCCGCAGCAGCCCTGGAGCGGCGTGCCGACCGCGGCGATCGGTTTCGGCCTGATCGTGGCCGCGGTGATCGGGGCCGAGGGCGCGCGGGACTACTTCCGGGTGTCGCACCTGAGCTGGCGCCAGCCGGCCGCGCTGGTGGTGGCGCTGGCGGCGGTCGCCACCCCGCTGGCCGCGGCCGCGTGGTGGGTGACGCACGGCGTCAGCGGGCCGGTACAGCGGTCGGCGGCGGACTTCCGCCCGGCGGTGGTGTCGGTGCAGTCGCAGATGCCGGACCAGCCGCGGGCGCTGATCCTGGCCGGCGGCGCGCAGACGGCGATCGGGTACGGCGTCGTGCGCGGCGCCGGGGCCGCGCTGGGCGACGCGGACTATGCCGTGCCGAAGGCCGACGCCGACCGGATCAGCGCGCTGGTCGGCGGGCTGCTGTCGGACTCCGGCGGGACCGAGCTGCAGGGCCTGGCGAGCATGGGCGTCCGGTACGTGGTCGGGATGAAGACGCTGACGCCGGACTACGTGCGGATTCTGGACTCGACGCCGGGGCTGAACCGGCAGTCCCAGATCGAGGGCGTGAACCTGTGGAAGATCGCCACGCCCGCGGCCCGGCTGTCGCTGCGCGGGCCGGGCTCGGAGAACCCGAAGGCGCTGCAGCTGACCAGCGCGGACGACGGGTCGATGAAGGGTACGCTGGCGGCCGGTGGAGACGGCCGGACGCTGGTCCTCGCCGAGGACGCGGACAGCCACTGGTCGGCGAAGGTCGGCGGGACGGAGCTGAAGCCGACGACGGTCGACGGCTGGGCGCAGGGGTTCGAGCTGCCGTCCGGCGCGTCCGGGCCGGTGACGGTGTCGTACTCGGACATGTCGCGTACGGCTTGGCTGGCGGCGGAGGGCTTGTTCTTCCTGTTCGCGCTGGTCATGGCGCTGCCGACCGGCGGCCGGGCTGAGGAGTCCGGCGGCGGCTCGGAGCAGGACGAGTACGTGCCGCCTGCTATTTCCGTGCCGGCCCAGGCCACAGGCGTTGAGGACGAGGCGCAGTACGAGCCGGAGTACGAGGCCGAGTATCAGGCCGCTGCGTATCAGGCCGAGTACCAAGCCGACGCGTACCAGACTGAGTATCAGGCCGAGGAGCACCAAGCCGAGTATCAGGCCGACCAGTACCAGACTGACCAGTATCAGGCCGAACACCAGGACGAATACGCTTCTCCTTCTCCGGCGCACCTCTACGCAACGGAGTACTCGAGTTATCAGGAGTCCTCTTATCAGGACCCCTCTTACGAGAACCAGTACGGGCAACAAGCGGATCCTTATGCGCAGCAGCAGCCCTCGGATCCCTACGGCTACCCACAACAGGAGGCCGAGCCTGAGCAATACGGCGGCTACCTGAGGCCCGGGAGCGGCGAGTACGAGCGCCCCGACTTCGACGCCGACGACTACGGGCAGGGAGGGTACCGATGAGCCGGCCGAACCGTGCCGCGAAGCCACGCGGCGATGAGCAGACGCCGCGTACCCCTGGTGCCCCGGGTACCACTGGCACAGGCGCAGCGCGGCCTTCCCCCCGGGCACGGGCGCTGGCCAAGCGGCGGTCCTCGCCGGTGTCGACCTTCGGGGCGCTCGGGGTGGTTTCCGCCGTGCTGCTGGCCGGCCTCGGGTACGGGTACTCGACCCGGGACCAGAGCGCTTCGGCCATCGTGCACACCAGTTCCCGCAACCTGCCGGTCGGCAGCGCCACCGCCGTGTGCCAGGCGGAACTCGGGGCCGGCTCAGACTCGACGACCACGGTGACGGCGTTCAGCCCGGGCAGCGCGGCGAGCAGTGCCTCCGGCGGGGCGGCGGACACCGCGACCGTCCAGTACCTCGACGGCAAGCCGTTCGACCCGCTGAAGATGGCCCCGGTGGGCAGCCGCTCGACGGCGCAGCAGGTGCCGCAGTTCGCCTCGGTCCCCGACAACGGCGGGCTCCCGCGGCCGGTGCCGCTCGTGCTCCAGGCGAACGGCGCCTACGCGCCCGGCTTCAGCGCCGCCGAGTTGCTGCGCAGCGACTCCGGGCAGAAGCACGGCCTGGCCGGGTCGGCGTGCACCACTCCGGGGACCGACTTCTGGTTCGCCGGCGTGTCGGTCGGCACAGTCGACCGCGACTCGTACCTGCAACTGGCGAACACCGACACCGCCCCGGCGTCGGTGAACCTGACGTTCTACGGCCCGGACGGGCCGATCGACACCGGGACCATCGGTCACGACATCACGGTGCTGCCGAAGACCTCGATCCAGGACCTGCTGAGCACGATGCTCAGCACCAACGCCCCGAAGACCGGCGTCGCGAGCGTGCACGTGGTGACCACCCAGGGCCGGGTCGCGGCTCAGGTGCTGGACTTCGACCGGCCGCCGACCGGCACCAAGGACGGCCGCGGCTTCGACTTCATCCCGGGCCAGGGACCGGCCGAGGCGCAGCAGACGACCCAGACCATCGCCGGCATCCCGGCGCCCGGCCAGACGCTGAGCAAGTTCGACCTGGTGCTCACCGCCACCGGCGACAAGCCGGTGTCGATCGACCACATGTACTGGTACGGGAAGAGCAGCCGCATCGAGCTGTCCGGCCAGACGGCGGATCCCGCCCCGGGCTACACGAAGCGCGACTCGCCGCTGAGCCTGGCGCCGGGCCACACCGTCGTGCTCGACATGAAGGACGCGGCGAAGGACCCGGACGAGTCGGCGGCCCTGCAGGTGGTCGGCGGCGGCGGATCGTTCGTCGCCGGCGTGCGGCTGGTGCTGGCCGATCAGAAGAGCAACACTCAGGACACCGCCTACCTGGCGCCCACGCTGCCGATCACCGGCCAGGCGGTGGTCCCGGACAGCAACACCGGCGGCGCCGCGAAGAGCACGCTGCTGCTGACCGCCGCCGGCGACAAGGGCGCGACGCTGCAGGTGACGACGATAGGAGCGGACAACAAGCCGGTCGTGGACCCCGTGACGGTGCCCGCGAACACCACGCTGGCGTACACGCCGAAGGCGACCGGGTGGTTCACGACGGTGGTCCAGGTGCAGCCTGGCTCCGACCCGCTCTACGGCGCGCGGGTGCTGACCGACCAGCCGCAAAAGGTCGGGATCCAGGCCACGGTGCAGGGGCTGGAGGAATCGCGGGTCCTGGTGGCGGTGCCGCCGGTCGCGCGGGATCTGTCGGGCGCAGTGGCCCGCTAGGCGGCTGGCGGGGCTCGGAGCCAAGGCTCAGGGCCCCGCAGTTCAGGGGCGCGGCTTGCAGGTCGAGGGCGGAGGGCGCTCCCGGGCGCCCCTACTCCCCGTCCCGTCCTTCGTCGACCTCGTCCGGCTCGATCCCCATGAGCTCGGCGACCTGCTCGACCACGACCTCGTAGACCAGGTCGGCCAGTTCCGGCCGGCCGGCGGCGCGGGCCTCGACCGGACGCCGGTAGATGACGATCCGCACCGGCTCCCCGGGCCGGTCGGTGATGACCCGGCCCAGCGGCACCGCCTCGTCGCTCCAGTGTTCGGCGTCGGCCGGCGGCACCTCCTCCACCGCCAGCTCCACCTCGGACAGCCGGGGCCACCGGCGTTCCAGGCGTTCCACCGCGTCGAGCACCAGTTCGTCGAACTGCTCGGCGCGGGTGAGGGCGAGCGGGACCTGGGGTGGCGCCAGCGGACCGCGCAGGCCCCGCCCCCGCCGGTCGCGCGTGTGCTTCCGGCGGCGGGGCTCCTGCCCGGCCCCCGACCTGATCGAGGCTGTGGTGGGCACGGATCGAGCGTAACCGCCGATTCGGCCCTCGGCGACAGTCATTCCGGGCGTGTCTTGCCGCTGAGCAGGTGACCTGCGGTGATCACGCGGAAGTCGCAATGCGTAGCGGTCACATTTGTCTGGACCACATCACTGGTCACTCACGTTGCGCGCCGGCGCAGGTATGGGCCGGCGTCGGGTCAGGCTTCGGGGTCGGGAAGTGCCCGCAGATGCGTGCGAGGACGAGCAAGCACGGCACTGTCGGCGCCGTCGCGCTCGTGGGGCCGGCGGGCTGCCTCCCGGACCGCGTTGGCCAGCGCCTCCAGGTCGTCGCTGGAGGGCTGCGCGGGACCGGGGTCCGGCTGCGCGAGGCGCAGGACGGCCCAGCCGCGCGGGGCGGTGAGGCGCTGCGAGTGCTCGGCGCACAGGTCGTAGCTGTGCGGCTCGATGTAGGCGGCCAGGGGGCCGAGGACGGCGGTGGAGTCCGCGTACACGTACGTCAGCGTCGCGACGGCCGGACGGCTACACGCGGTTCGCGAACATCTGCGGGCTGGGCTCACTTGGTGGAGATTAGCGCTTGGCGGGCCGGTTGGAACACTGGCACGCCCTAGGTCGTGTCCCGGGTCGTCCGGGTGGTGGTCGCGGTGGTGGTCGCCGGTCGCGGTCATGGTCATGATCGCGGTGGTGGTCGCGGTCGTGCTCGCCGTCGCGGTCGCCGTGGTCATCGCCGCGCAGGTGTCCACGGGAGCGTCCGCGTGCGGGTCGGGGCACCGCCGGCGAGATAGGCTCGATGCCGCGCCCACCGTGGCGCGCCAGCGTGGTAACGACTGACATCGCCGGCGTCTGATCGGAATCAGGCCCGGGCGTCCTGATGGGAAAGCGGGAGACAGTGGCCGGGCACGATTTGTCCCTCATCGTGAAGGCGTACGACGTCCGGGGCGTGGTCCCGGACCAGCTCGACGAGCGCGACACCGAGGCCATCGGGGCGGCCTTCGCCGACTTCGTCGGCGCCCCGACCGTCGTGGTCGGCTACGACATGCGGCCCAGCTCGCCGGCCCTGGCCGCGGCCTTCGCCCGCGGCGCCGCCGGCCGCGGCGTCGACGTCGTCGACATCGGCCTGGCCTCCACCGACCTGCTCTACTTCGCCTCCGGCTCGCTGGACGTGCCCGGCGCGATGTTCACCGCCAGCCACAACCCGGCGAAGTACAACGGCATCAAGATGTGCAAGGCCGGCGCGGCGCCGATCGGGCAGGAGTCCGGGCTGGTGCAGATCCGCCAGAACGCGCAGGCCACCCTGGACGGCGCCGAACTCCCGCCGGCCGCGGGTGTCGATCGGGCGCAGACCGGCACCGTCACGCAGCGCGACATGCTCCAGGAGTACGCCGCGTACCTGAACAAGCTCGTGGACCTGTCCGGGATCCGCCCGCTGAAGGTGGTGGTGGACGCGGCCAACGGCATGGGCGGGCACACCGTCCCGACCGTGTTCAAGGGCCTGCCGATCGAGGTCGTCGAGCTCTACTTCGAGCTGGACGGCACGTTCCCGAACCACGAGGCGAACCCGCTGGACCCGAAGAACCTCGTGGACCTGCAGAAGGCGGTCGTGGCGCACGGCGCCGACCTGGGCCTGGCCTTCGACGGGGACGCCGACCGCTGCTTCGTCGTCGACGAGCGCGGCGAGCCGGTGTCGCCGTCCACCATCACCGCGCTGGTGGCGGTGCGGGAGCTGGCCAAGCACCCGGGCGCCACGGTCATCCACAACCTGATCACCTCGGCGGCGGTCCCGGAGATCGTCCGCGAGCACGGCGGCGTCCCGGTCCGCACCCGCGTCGGCCACTCCTTCATCAAGCAGGAGATGGCGAGCACCGGGGCGGTGTTCGGCGGCGAGCACTCGGCGCACTACTACTTCCAGGACTTCTGGAAGGCCGACACCGGCATGCTGGCCGCGATGCACGTGTTGGCCGCGCTCGGCGGACAGGACAAGCCGCTGTCCGAGCTCGCCGCCGCGTACTCCCGCTACGCCGCCTCCGGGGAGATCAACAGCGAGGTCGCCGACCAGGCCGGCCGCACCGCGGCGGTGCGCGAGGCGTTCGGCTCCCGCGCCGGGGTCACGGTCGACGAGCTGGACGGCCTGACGGTCACCGGCGACGGCTGGTGGTTCAACGTGCGTCCGTCCAACACCGAGCCGCTGCTGCGCCTGAACGTCGAGGCCGCCGACGCCGAGGCGGTCGCGAAGCTGCGCGACGAGGTGCTGGCGGTCATCCGGGCCTGATGTACCCGCAGGTGCCTGATCAGCCTGGCGGCTTGAAGCGCGTGACTCGTCTTAAGCGCCTCCAAGCCGCCAGACTTGTACCCGACCTCAACTGTTTCTTTAAGGAGACCCTTGTGATCGAGCCCTCTTTGCTGGAGATCCTGGCCTGCCCCAAGTGCCACGCCCCGCTGCGCGAGGAGGCCGACGCCTCGCAGCTGGCCTGCACCGATCCCGAATGCGGCCTGGTCTACCCGGTCCGCGACGGCATCCCGGTGCTGCTGATCGACGAGGCCACGAAGGCGGCCTGACTGCCCGGAGCCCGGCCCGAACCGCTACATTCGACAACGCAACGTCAGCCGACGAAACAGGAGAAACGCCGTGAGCGTCCTCACTCCGAGCGACTACAAGGTCGCTGACCTGTCCCTGGCCGAGTTCGGCCGCAAGGAGATCACCCTCGCCGAGCACGAGATGCCCGGCCTGATGGCGATCCGACGCGAGTACGCGCAGGCGCAGCCCCTGCGCGGCGCCCGCATCTCCGGCTCCCTGCACATGACCGTGCAGACCGCCGTGCTCATCGAAACCCTTGCGGCCCTCGGCGCCGAGGTGCGCTGGGCCTCCTGCAACATCTTCTCCACCCAGGACCACGCCGCCGCCGCGGTGGCCGTCGGGTCCGGCACGCCCGACGCGCCGGCCGGCATCCCGGTCTTCGCCTGGAAGGGCGAGACGCTGGAGGAGTACTGGTGGTGCACCGAGCAGATGCTCCGCTGGCCGGACTCCGGGGACGGCGCCACCGGCCCGAACATGATCCTGGACGACGGCGGCGACGCCACCATGCTGGTCCACAAGGGCACCGAGTACGAGAAGGCCGGCGCGGTGCCGGACGCCTCGGCGGCCGACAGCGAGGAGTGGCAGGTGTTCCTGGCACTGCTGCGGCGCTCGCTCACCGAGGACGGCAACCGCTGGACCGCCATCGGCGAGCGGATCAAGGGTGTCACCGAGGAGACCACCACCGGTGTGCACCGGCTGTACGAGATGGCCAAGGAGGGCTCGCTGCTCTTCCCGGCGATCAACGTCAACGACTCGGTCACCAAGAGCAAGTTCGACAACAAGTACGGCTGCCGGCACTCGCTGATCGACGGCATCAACCGCGCCACCGACGTGCTGATCGGCGGCAAGGTCGCGGTGGTCTGCGGCTACGGCGACGTCGGCAAGGGCTGCGCGGAGTCGCTGCGCGGCCAGGGCGCCCGGGTGATCGTCACCGAGGTCGACCCGATCTGCGCGCTGCAGGCGGCGATGGACGGCTTCCAGGTGGCGACCCTCGAGGACGTGGTCGCCAGCGCCGACATCTTCGTCACCGCGACCGGCAACAAGGACATCATCATGGCCGCGGACATGGCCAAGATGAAGCACCAGGCGATCGTCGGCAACATCGGCCACTTCGACAACGAGATCGACATGGCCGGGCTCGCCAAGGTCCCGGGCGTGGTGAAGACCGAGGTCAAGCCGCAGGTGCACACCTGGACCTTCCCGGACGGCAAGACGATCATCGTGCTGTCCGAGGGCCGGCTGCTGAACCTGGGCAACGCCACCGGGCACCCGAGCTTCGTGATGTCGAACTCGTTCACCAACCAGGTGATCGCGCAGATCGAGCTGTTCACGAAGACCGGGGAGTACCCGGTCGGCGTGTACGTGCTGCCCAAGCACCTGGACGAGAAGGTGGCGCGGCTGCACCTGGACGCGCTCGGCGTGAGGCTGACGAAGCTGTCGCCGGAGCAGGCGGCCTACATCGGTGTGGAGGTGGAGGGTCCGTACAAGCCGGATCACTACCGGTACTGATCCTCTAAAGGTAAAAGAAGAGGCCGGCCCCAAGGGGCCGGCCTCTTTGTCTTCGTCATTGTGGGGGCTGGAAGCCCTCTTCCTTGGGTGGGTCGGAAGGAGAGGTCTCCGGCTTCGGTACTCGGTCCGGTATCCGGTCCTGGACCGGCGGCGATGGGGGAAGGGGACCCAGCTGTGGACCCGCAGAGCCCTGCTGAGCCGGGGCCGCCGGCGCGCCGGCATATGCGGGGTACTGCGCCTGAGCCCGCTCCCATGCGGCCCGTCGCTCGGCCTCCGCGGCCCGCATCTGCCGCACCCGCCGTTCAGCGGTGATGGCCGCCAGATACGCCCACGGCGGCGTTCCGGCGGGCGGCAGCGCGACGTACCGCACCACCTCGCCCGCCAGCTCGTACCCCATCCGCGCGCCGACGTCCGGCCGCATCTCGTGCATGCGGGTCAGGTACTGGCGCGCGGCCAGCGCGACGTCGTCGGGCAGCGCCGACAGGTCCAGCTGCTGCGCCCAGTGCAGCAGCGGGTACGGCATCGCCAGCGCCGCCATCCCGGCCGGGCTCACTCCGGCGTCCGGTGCCCGGTCCCGGACGACGACGGTGCCGGCCAGCCAGTCGCCGGTACGCCGGCCCTGCCGGGAGCAGAACGAGGTCAGCACGGCCAGCACCCCGAAGGTGAGGTAGATGTCGAAGACTCCGGACAGCGCGCGGACCAGGGCGTGCCGGAACTTGACCGGCCCGCCGTCCTGCCGCACGACGCGGAGCCCCAGCGCCATCTTGCCGAGAGTGCGGCCGCGGGTGACGGTCTCCATCAGCGCCGGGTAGCCGACCAGCACTCCCACGGACATCACGATGCCCAGGCCCGCGGCCACGGCCTCGTCCACCATCAGCGCCACCAGCCCGAACACCATGGCGAGCACGCCCAGCAGCCCGACCTGGACCAGCACGTCCAGCATCCGGGCCAGCGCCCGGCTCGGCAGCTTGGCGAGCCTCAGGTCCAGGGCCACGCCCTCGCCGATGACCAGGTCGCTCAAGGTCGTCCTCTCCACGCCAGTCGCGATGTTGTTGCGGCCACCGTAGACCGCTCATACGGTGGGCGCACAGTCTCCCACCAGAGACTCCATCGGGGATCGGAGAATCGGAGAGGCAGGGGACGTCCGACGTGGACATCGACGCATACGCCGCGGCACACCATGGTGAGTGGAGCCGCCTGGCTGAGCTGTCGAAAAGCAGCCGCGTCCTGGACGGTGCGGAGGCTGACGAGCTTGTGGCGTTGTATCAGCGTGTCGCGACGCAGTTGTCGGCGGTGCAGTCCGCCGCGCCAGACGCTGTAGTGGTGGGGCACTTGTCGTCTCTACTGGCGACGGCGCGGGGTGCTATCGCGGGACCGCGGGTGCCGGCGTGGAAGGAGATGCTGTACTTCTTCACCGACGGCTTCCCGGCCGCGCTGTATAGGGCGAGGCGTTGGTGGATCGCTACGGCTGTGGTGTCGCTTGTGGCGGCGTTCTTCATGGGCTGGTACATAGCCGCTAACCCGCGGGTGCAGACGGCGCTGGCGTCACCGGATCTGGTGAATGGCGTGTTCCAGCCGGGCGGGCAGTTCGAGACGTACTACACGGAGTTCAGCCCCGGGTCGTTCGGGTTCAAGGTGTGGGTGAACAACGCCTGGGTGTCGGCGCTGGCGTTGTTCGGCGGGGTGACCCTGGTCTTCCCGTTCGTCGCGATGTACCTGAACACGGCGAACCTGGCGATCGACGGCGGGTTCATGGCGGCGCACGGCCGGTTCGGCACGTTTCTGTCGCTGGTGGCACCGCACGGTCTGCTGGAACTGACGGCGGTGTTCGTCGCCGGCGGGTGCGGGATGCGGATCGCGTGGGCGATCCTCGCGCCGGGGCCGCGGACGCGCGGGGAGGCGCTGGGGGAGCAGGGGCGGGTGCTCGGGACCATGGCGCTGGGACTGGCGTGCGTGCTGCTGGTGTCGGGCTGCATTGAGGGTTTCGTGACCGGGCACACGCCGGCGCCGGTTCGGCTGACGATCGGGTTCACGGCGGAGACGTTGTTCCTGGTATACGTGTTCTCCATCGGCCGACGCGCCGCATTGCGGGGCGAAACCGGCGATGTGACCAGGGCGGATCGGGGCGACAGCCTGCCGGTGGCGGCCTAGGCGGGGGATCGGCATCCGATCAGAGAACCGATGGTTTCAGCCCTCTGAGTGATGGGTAGACAGCGCCGATTGGAATCGGGCCTCAGACGTGTGCCATACTTAACGGGTTCCCCTCCATGAACCGGCCTCAACTTCCGGGTTGACACACGTGTTCGGGGAGCGTAAGTTAGAGGGGTTGCTGTCAAGCAGGTGGGTGGATGAGAGTCCAAACAAACCATGCTAGAGTAGCCGAGCTGCTGAGGCAAGGGTTCGAAAAAGAATCCCCACTCGGTAATCGCAATCAGCACTAAGGTGAAATTGCGAAGAACGCGGCGGATCTGCTAAGATCTGAAGCGAGGCAAGACAAAAGAAGAACTAAAGTAAAACAGCAAGGCCTGACAACGCCGGGTCGCGAGCGGTCGGAACGGAAGTTCTGATACGGGTGGTTCGGGCGTCTGTTTCTTGAGAACTCAACAGTGTGTGACAGATTGTGATGCCATGTGACATCAGCGGCTGCTCTTCATGGGCGCTACGCTGATGTCTATTGAACACATGGTCAGTAGACGCTCCTCGACCCCCGTCGGGGATGATCGATCTACTCGCCAGGTGACTCTTCTGACACCTCTACCAGCCCTATTCCGGCTGGTTGGTGATATTCATCGATGGAGAGTTTGATCCTGGCTCAGGACGAACGCTGGCGGCGTGCTTAACACATGCAAGTCGAACGGT
>JABFWL010000062.1 GCA_013362315.1 Catenulispora sp.
GGACACCCGGGGGACGCCACCGGTCCGGACGGCCCGGCCGGCACGGAGCGATGCGGAAGGGGCGACTTCCATGAGCGGCGGAACGAAGCCGATGAACGATTTCCACGGGCGGGGCCACGTGCGGACCGAGCCCCGCCCGGCGCGACCGCGTGCCTTCGCGCTGCTGGACGACACGCAGCGGGGCGCGTTCCTGGCCCAGTGGGACGCGGTGCAGACCGGGTTCGCGGCCGACCCACGGGGCGCCGCCGAGGCCGCCGAGCGGCTGGTGGGCGAGCTGGCCGACAGCGTCGCGCGGCGGGTCGCCGAGATCGCCGACGCGGTGCGGCGGCCGGTGGCGGACACGGCGACCGGCACCATGGCCGGGCCGCCGGCGCCGGATGAGGAGACGTGGCGAGTGCAGTTGCTGCGCTGCCGGGAGGCGTTCCACCTGCTCATCGACAGCTGACGCGGCGGACGGTCGACCCGACCGCCATCTGGCCCGGCCCACAGCCCACCCGGCGAACGGCCCACCGGGGCGACACCCACCGGGGCGGCAGCTGACTCGACCGACAGCCGGTTCAGCCGGCGTTTTCGGCCGGCGTCCGCAGGAGCAGCGCTCCCGGCTCGACGGCCACGTCCATTACCCGGTCGTCCGGGAGCGCGTCCCCGTCGGCTTCCCGGCGCATCGGGCGCTCCCCGGTCACCACGATCCGCCGGCCCCGGCGACGCTGGAGAGCGGAGCTGTTCCGCTTCCCCCGCAAGAGATCCACGATGCCGGCCACCCACCCCCGGATGCCGCGTGGTGCGATCACCACCACGTCCAACAGGCCGTCGTCCGGTTGCGCGTCCGGGAACAGCGCCAGTCCGCCGTGCAGCTGTCCCATGTTCCCCACGACCACGCCTGCGACGTTCCGGTGCACCGTGCGGTCGCCGTCCACATCCAGCACCAGGGTGAGATGCCGGTCCCGCAGATGCCGCAGGAGGGACACGACGTAGGCGGGCCAGCCGAGGCGGCGCTTCAGCGCGTGCGGCGCGTCCTGCACCATGGCGGCGTCCAGCCCCAGACCCGCCATCCCGACGACCACCCCGTCGCCGATCCGGCCCAGGTCCAGGCGCCGGTCGACGCCGTCGAGCGCGACGGCCACCGCCTCCTGCGGCTCGCGCGGCAGGCCCAGGTTCCCGGCCACGAGGTTGCCGGTGCCCGCCGGCACCACGGCCATCGGCACGCCGGTGCCGGCCAGCGCGGCCGCGCAGGCGCTCACCGTCCCGTCGCCGCCGCACACCACCACCAGCTGCGCGCCCTCGGCCAGCGCCGTGCGCGTCACCTCGGTCCCGGCGTCCGCGTCGCTCGTGGCGTACTCCCGGGGCGGCGGCTCGCCGCGCTCGGTGAGGGCCGCGCGGAGCAGGGCGCGCAGATCCGGCCCGCGCAGCGCGGCGAGTTTTCCCTCGTGGACGACCACCGCTACCTGTGTCATCGCGTCCTGATTGCCGGACACCGGGTCCCCCAAACCGCGCATGATCCGGGCGGTTCCGGTCATCCGGCCCTCATGTCGACCACGACGAAGGTGCCGCAGACCCGGACCATGTCCGGGCAGGAGCTATCGGCGGACGACGCGTGGCGGACCCTGCGCTCCACCGGTCCGTGGACGCTGCTGCGCGACGCGTACACGCGGCTGCGCTATGGCGACGGGTTCAGCCATGCGCGCGCCCTGGCACTGCAGATGGCGCTCACCGCCATCCCCGGCCTGATCGCCCTGGTGGGTCTGGCCCAGACCGCGCACGACGCGCGCTGGGGACAGGCGCTGCAGACCACCATCGAGCGGGTCACTCCCCCGGCCAGCCGGGCCGCCGTGCACCAGGCGCTGCAAGGCGCCGGGGAGGGCGGCCGCACGGCGCTGTGGCTGGGCCTGGCCGCGGCCCTGGTGTCGCTGACCGTGGCGATGGGCCAGATCGAGCGCGGCGCGAACCGCATCTACGGCGTGCAGCGGGACCGGCCGTTCCCGGCGAAGTACGGCGGCGCGTTCGTCCGGGCGGTCCTGGCCGGCGTGCCGATCGCCCTGGGCCTGGCGCTGCTGGTGTTCGGCGAGTCCTTCGGCAGCGCGCTGGCGCAGACCTACCAGTGGTCGCCGGACCGGCTGCAGGCCTGGAAGCTGGCGCGCTGGCCGGTCGGGCTGCTGCTGGCCCTGGTCTCGGCCGGGGTGCTGTTCCGCAAGGCGCCGCGGCGCCGGCAGCCGTCGGCCACCTGGCTGGTGTTCGGCGCGGGCGTCGCGCTGGCGGTGTGGACGGTGGTCACCGGCCTGCTGGCCTGGTATGTCGAGGGCAGCCAGTCGTTCGGCACCACCTACGGGCCGCTGACCGCGGTGCTGGCGTTCCTGCTGTGGGCCAACCTGAGCGCGATCGCGCTGTTCTACGGGATCGCGTTCGCCGCGCAGTTGGAGAGCCGCCGCGCCGGGGTGGCCTCGCCGGTCACCGCCGATCCCGACCGGTGAGCACCACCCGGTAGGCCAGCAGCACGCAGAGCGCGCCGAGCAGCGCCCCGGCCAGCACGTCGCTGGGGTGGTGCATGCCGCGATACAGGCGCGCGAAACCCACCGCGCACGGCACCGCCAGCAGCAGCCAGGCCGGCCACGGCGCGCGGTGCCGGCGCAGGACGAGCACGACCGCCGCGTAGAGCGCCACGGCCGCGGCGACGTGGCCGGAGGGGAAGCTGGACGTCGGCGGGGCGTGCGGGTCCAGGTGCGGGACGGCGGGACGCGAGCGCTCGATGACGACCGTGGTCAGCAGGAAGATGCCGACCTCGGACAGCAGGGCGGTCGCGACGAACAGCGCCTCGGGCCAGCGGTGGGTCAGGAGCCTGATGGCGACGAAGGCGACCAGGCTCAGCGCGATGGCGGAGGGGGTGTTGGCGAGGGTGGAGAAGAACCCTGAGACGTTGTCGAGAGTGTGGCCGCGGTGCTGCGCCAGGGTCCGGTCGACGCCGTCCTCGGCGCTCAGGGGCCAGATGTGGGCCAGATGGCCGGTGACGAGCCAGCCGATGGTCGCCTCTACGGCGAAGATCACCGCTAGCCCGAGCAGGAGGCGCAATGCTATCTGGGTCCGGGCGCGTACGCGGGTGTGCTGCGGCAGGGGACCGGCCGCTGACGCCGTCACCGCGGCCTCGCCGGGTTCGCCGCGTTCTGCTGGTTCGTGTGCGCCGCCTCGGGCTCCACGCCTTCGGTGACGGGGTGCGTCGGGCGCAGGCCGTGCTCGACCCGCCACGTCTGGAACGCGGAGACCGACGCCGCTAGCAGGGCTACAGCGAGCAGCCAGGCGCCGACCACGTCCGTCACCCAGTGCACTCCGAGGGCCACCCGGCTATAGCCGATGGCGAAGACGACCAGTCCCGCCAGCGTCCAGGCGATGATCTTGCCGGTGCGGCCCAACAGCGGCAGCAGCACCAACACGACGATCCCGCACGCGAGTGCGGAGGTCAGGGCGTGGCCGGAGGGGAACGACGCGCCAGGGGCATGGGCGAAGGGATTGGGCAGGTGCGGCCGAGTGCGGTCGACGAGGGTCTTCAGGCCGAGGTCGAGGACCGCGCCGGCGAGCATCGTCGAGGCCGCCCACAGCGCCAGGCGATGCCTGCCGCGCAGCCACAGGCCCACGGCAAGCAGTCCGATCAGGACCCGGGACGGCGTCGGACCGCCGAAGTCGGAGATATGGATCAGGGTCCTGATGACATGCGGGTGACCGGTGGCGTGCTCGTGGAGATAGGAGGCGGTGCGCTCGTCCAGCTTGCGGAACGGATCCCACGCGCTTTCCACCGCGACCGCGAGCAGCCCGGTCAGGGCCGCCGCGGGGACGGCGACGAACAGGGTCAAGCCGAGCCGCGCCCCGAAGCGCTCGTGCACCCTGCGCCGCATCGCCATGGGAGACATCGTCGCGGCCATCACAGCACCGGCCCGTCCGCCGGCAGCTGCTCGAACTCCTCGAGGGTGCAGTGCAGCCGCAGGCCGCCGGCTCCGCTCTCCAGCAGGGTCGCCGGCACCCGCCGTGCCGCGCCGCCCTCGTGCCGGGGGCGGACGGTGACGTGGGTGGCGAACCGTCCCGAGGGGTCCAGGTCGACCCGTTCCACCTCGCCGACGAAGTGCTCGTCGCCCTCGACCGCCGCGCCGATGGCGATCACGATGCCCTCCGGCATGTCCGTGCCTCCTTCGCCCCGCGTGCACCCCGTATCCCTTCGTGCGCATCCGGGTATCCCGGACCAGGGGTGTCAAACCGGTTCGAGTGCGGGGATCGGGGTACGCGCGCTGCGATCCGTGTCCGGACCCGCGACCGGATCCGCATCGAGACGTAACCGGAGGACCCCATGAACAGCACCGACCGGACGCTGGTCGTCGACGCCCGCAGCGGCCTGGGCGACGTGCACGAGCTGGCGCAGCGGCTGCGGGCGGACTCGATCCGGTGCAGCACCGCGGCCGGCTCCGGGCACCCCACCTCGGGGATGTCGGCCGCGGACGTGATGGCCGTCCTGATGACCCGGCACCTGCGCTACGACTGGCAGGAGCCGGACTCGGCAGGGAACGACCATCTGATCTTCTCCAAGGGCCACGCCTCGCCGCTGCTCTATGCGATGTTCAAGGCAGCCGGCGTCGTCTCGGACGACGAGCTGGTCCACACCTACCGGCAGGCCGGCAGCCGCCTGCAGGGGCACCCGACCCCGGTCCTGCCCTGGGTCGACGCCGCGACCGGCTCGCTGGGCCAGGGCATCGGCGTCGGCGTGGGACTGGCGCTGGCCGGCCGGGTGCTGCGCGGCGAGGTCCACAGTGACACCGACCGCCCGCACATCTGGGTGCTGTGCGGGGACAGCGAGACCGCCGAGGGCTCGGTGTGGGAGGCGCTGGACATGGCCGCCCGCCGGGGGCTGGGCGAGCTGACGGTCATCGTCGACGTGAACCGCCTCGGCCAGCGCGGCCCCACCGAGCTGCAGTGGGACCTGCCGGCCTACGCGCGCCGCGTCGAGGCCTTCGGCTGCGTCGCCCTGCCCATCGACGGCCACGACCTGGAGCAGATCGACTCCGCCCTGGACGCCGCCCGGGGCGCCGGCCAGCCCACGGTGATCCTGGCCCGCACCCGCAAGGGCCGCGGCGTCGCCGAGGTCGAGGACAAGCCCGGCTGGCACGGCAAGGCCCTACCCCCGGACCTCGCCGAACGCGCCCTGGCCGAGCTCGGCGCCCCCGGCCAGGTCCGCGTGGCCGGCCCGAAGCCCGCCGCCGCCCCCGACCCCGGAGCCATGACCCCGACGGACCATCCGGCAGCCCCCGACGCCCCAGACGCAGACGCCGCGACCGAGCCGGTCCACATCCCGGAGTACGAGGTCGGCGACAAGGTGGCGGCCCGCAAGGCGTTCGGCGAAATGCTGGCCGCACTCCACACACGCCCCGAGATAGTGGTCCTGGACGCCGAGGTCGGCAACTCCACCTACACCGAGGAGTTCGCCAAGAAGTGCCCGGAGCGCTTCTTCGAGTCCTACATCGCCGAGCAGCAGATGGTCGCCACCGCCGTAGGCTTCTCAGCAGCCGGCTTCAAGCCCTTCGCCGCAACCTTCGCGGCCTTCTTCAGCCGCGCCTACGACTTCGTCCGCATGGCCGCCATCACCGGCGCCGACCTGGCCCTCTGCGGCACCCACTGCGGCGTCGAGATCGGCGAGGACGGCCCCTCCCAGATGGGCCTGGAGGACCTGGCCATGATGCGCGCCATCCACGGCTCCACAGTGTTGTACCCCAGCGACGCCACCAGCGCCGCCGCCCTAACCGCCACAATGGCCGCCCTCCCCGGCATCACCTACCTCCGAGCAACCCGCGGCGCCTACCCAGTCCTCTACGCCCCCAACGAACCCTTCCCCATCGGTGGCTCCCGCACCCTGCACGCCACCGACGACGACCAGGTGGCACTCCTAGCCGCAGGCGTCACAGTCCATGAGTGCCTAAAGGCCCGCGAGGAACTGGCCCAAGACGGCATCAACGCCCGAGTCCTCGACCTCTACTCGGTAAAGCCCCTCGACGCCGCCGCCATTTCCCACGCCGCCACCGAAACCGGCGCCATACTCGTGGTGGAGGACCACCACCCAGAGGGCGGCCTCGGCGAGGCGGTGCTATCGGCCCTCGCGGAGGCGGGCGCCACCTCCAGCGCCCAGACCTCGCCCACCTTCGGATTCGCGCACCTGGCGGTCCGAACGATGCCGGACTCACGCTCCGCCGCCGAGCAGCTGTACGCCGCCGGGATCTCGGCTACACATATCGCGCGCGCGGCGCGGGAGCTGGTGAAGGGCGCCTAGCGCCTCCGACCACCTGACCGCCAGCCGACTCGCGAAGCCTCGCCGCGCCCCC
>JABFWL010000120.1 GCA_013362315.1 Catenulispora sp.
TGGTGCCGATGCCGCCGCCGGTCGTCCCGCCGCCGGTGCCGCCGCCGGTCGTCCCGCCGCTGGTGCCGCCGCTGGCCGTCCCGCCGGTCGTGCGTCCGCCGGTGGTGCCGCCGCCGGGCACCGGCGTGACGCCGTCGGCGGCGCACTGGCTGGTCCCCTGCCGGTCGCAGGGGGCCGGCTGGGGCGCGATCTCGGCCAGCTTGTTGTGGCCGGTGGACGACACGGTCGGGTTGGCGCAGGAACTCGGCGTGGTGGTGACGTTCGCACCGGGGATCGACCGGGTGACGTCCAGGCCGGCCTGGACCAGGTTGAGCGGCAGCGGCGAGTAGCCGAGCAGATCGACGTGCTGCTGCCCCTGGCACAGGAAGTACTGGATGAAGGCGCCCAGCGTGTTGCCCTTCGCCGTGCTGAACGGCGAGTTCGTCGAGGTCGGGACGATCATGTAGCTGTAGCTGGACAGCGGGTAGGCGCGGGCGTCCGAGGAGTTGTACACGTCCTCCAGGTGCTGCAGCAGCTGGTCGTCGATGCGCACGTTGGTCAGCGCGACCGCCACGTTCAGCGCGTTCGGCGCGATGTAGTACCCGGATTTGTTGAGCAGCTTGACGACCGGGAACTTCTGGTTCTGCGCGTAGGAGTACTCGACGTAGGTGATCGCGCCCTCGCCGGGCTCGGAGGCCACGTAGCCGGACACGCCGGTGGAGCCGTTGAGCGACACGAACTTTCCGGAGGCCGGGAAGAACGACGTCGTGCCGCAGTGGCCCCCGGCCACCGCGCGCCCGTTGGCGCTGCAGTACGCCGCCCACATCGCGGACAGGTTCGGCTGCTTGTCGAACCAGGTCGTCAGCTGCGCCGTGGTGCCCGAGCCGTCGGAGCGCACCACCGGGACGATCTGCCGGTGCGGCAGCGGGATTCCCGGGTTCTCACGCTTGATCTCCGGGTCGTCCCAGAACGAGAGGTTGCCGGTGAAGATCTTGGCGACGGTGACGTCGTCCAGCCGCAGGTTGGTGATGCGCTTGCCGCCGGAGTCCAGGTGGTACATGAACGCCGTACCGCCGGCCACGATCGGCAGGTACTTGAACGGGTGGGTGCCGGTCGGCGGGACGTCCGCCGAGCCGTTGTCCACCACGCCGTAGGGGATCTCCGAGACCGCGAAGTCGACGGTGCCGGCGGCGAAGGCCTGGCGGCCGACGGTCGAGCCGTTGCCGGCGTAGTTCACCTTCATGTTCATGCCGCCGGCCACGTCGGCCTGCCACTGGGTCATCGCGTTCTGGCTCCAGCTGGAGCCGTCGCCGCCGATCGGCACGAAGCCGTCGGCGCGGGCCGGGGCGGCCGCGGTCACCGGGGCCAGGGTCGCGGCCGTGGCGAGCAGCAGCGCGGTCAGGCGGCGGGGCAGGCGGCGTATCGGGCGGCGTATACGGCGGCTGGTCAGAGGGCTGGTCATGGGGTCAGGCTCCTGTTCCGGCGAGCCAGCAGCCGTGCGGTGCTGAACAGGACGAGGACGACGATGAGCAGGACCGAGGCGGCGCCGTAGCCGCGCTGGATCATCCCCGGCTCCGGCGAGCGGATCATCGAGAACACGGCCAGCGGCAGCGGGGTCATCGGGTCGTGCAGCGGGTTGACGTTGACGTCCCGGCCCAGGCCCGCGCACAGCAGGACCGGGGAGGTCTCGCCGAGGCCGCGGGCGGTGCCCAGGATCACCGCGGTGGTCAGGCCGGAGCGCGCGGTCGGCAGGCTGACCCGCCAGACCGTCGACCACTGGCCGGCGCCCAGGGCGTAGGAGGCCTCCTTCAGCGAGCCGGGCGTCAGGCGCAGCACCACGTCGGCGGCCCGGATGATGATCGGGAGCATCATGACGCTGATCGCGATGGCCGCGGCCAGGCCGCCGGTGCGCAGCAGCCCGGTGGAGCGGTGCCCGAAGGGCACGATGAGCGTGCCGTAGACGAACAGGCCGGCGACGATGGACGGCAGGGCGGTGGCCGCCTCGGCGATCGTGCGGACTCCCCGGGACAGCCGGCCGGGCATCTCGTTCAGCATGACCGCGGTCAGCACGCCCAGCGGCACGGTGATGGCCAGCGCGATGGAGATCTCGATCAGCGTGCCGATCGCGGCGTGCAGGATGCCGCCCTTGGTCAGCGGGTCCTTCGGCGCGGTGAGGTGGATGTCCTGGGTGTAGAAGTTCAGATGCCCCAGCGCGTGCCGGCCGTTCACCAGCGTGAAGTAGACGACGTCGGCCATGGTGCCGAACAGCACGAGCGCCAGGGTCGTCACCACCGCGCCGACCATGCGGTCCCGGACCGCGGGCCGGTCGTGGTCCTGGCTCAGGGTGATCCGGTAGATCACCAGGAACAGCAGGTAGGCGCAGGCGACGAAGCCGATCGGGTCGTTCCAGGGCGCGAGCCAGGTGAAGATCACGGCGGTCGCGGCGACGGCGGCGGTCAGCGAGCCGAGCAGCGCGTAGACGTCCTCCCGGAGGACGGCGTGGACGCCGCGGCGCAGCTCGGGGCCGGCGGCGTCGGCGGGGGCGATCGGGGGCACGACGGTGGTGGCGGTCGTGGCGGCGGTCGTGGCGGTGGCGGGGGTGACGGTGGTGACGGTGGTGGCGGCGGTAGCGGCGGCGGGCATCTCAGGCCTCGCTCTCGGCGCCGGACCGGCTGCGCGCCACGATCATGCTGGCGCCGAAGTTGACGACCAGGGTCAGCAGGAACAGCGACAGGCCGGCGGCCATCAGCGCGGAGATCGCGAAGGTCGAGGAGGCGCCGTACCGCAGCGCGATCAGCGCCGACACCGAGGAGGCGCCCTTGCCGAGGATGTGGCCCTGGATCTTGAAGGTCATAGAGATCACCATGTAGACCGCGATGGTCTCGCCGAGCGCGCGGCCCAGGCCCAGCATCGTGCCGCCGATGATGCCGCCGCGGCCGAAGGGCAGGACGACGTTGCGCACCATGCCCCAGCGGGTGGCGCCCAGGGCGTAGGCGCCCTCGCGCTCGCCGAGCGGGGCCTGGGAGAACGCCTCGCGCATCACCGAGCAGGCGATCGGCGTGACCATCAGGGCCACCACCACGCCGGCGATGAAGGTCGAGCCGGTGTAGTAGGACGTGGAGGCGAGCGGGTTGCCGACGTCGTCGGCGTTGGTGTCCACCCGCAGATGCAGCAGCGGGATCCAGCCGAGGTAGTCGGACATCCAGCGCGTGGTGCCGACCGAGTTGTGCTCGAAGAAGAAGAAGCCCCACAAGCCGAACACCACGCTGGGGATGGCGGCCATCAGGTCGATGGCGGCGATCAGCCCCTTCTTCCAGCGCGGCGGAGCGTATTCGGAGATGAACAGGGCGGTGCCGAGCGCGAGCGGCAGCGCGAAGAAGATCGCGGTGAGGGCGATCAGCACCGAGCCGGTGAGCACGCCGGCGATGCCGAAGTTGTGCGACTCCGGATCCCAGGCCTGGGTGGTGACGAACTTGAAGCCGTCGGCGGACAGCGCGTTCTGTGCGCGCAGGCCCAGGAACAACCCGATCAGGGTCATGAGGCTCAACACCGCGATGCCGCTGCCGCGCGCCATGCCGCGGAAGACCTTGTCGGCAGGCGGACGCAGATGCGCGGGCCGGATGCGGATCTCGGGCGCGGCGGGCCCGGAGGCCGGGTCGGGAACCACGACGGTCCCGGCCGGCGGCCGCACCACCGCCCCGCTCACCGGTCCGCCCTGAGGCCGGAACCGGATGGAGAACAGAATCCTGCCATTGCCGCAAAGCCCTTCGCCCATTTTGCCGGCACGTTGCGCGCCGCGCGCAATCGAATTTCTTCCGGCATCGAGAAAGGTCGCGGCCCGGCGTGTCCTCCGAACCCCTGCTTGCGTTAAGGCCGGACATGGCGCGGGTGAACGGGCCGTCCGGAGCCCGTCCCGAATAAGCGCTCTGACGTCCTGGTATCACGCACTGTAAAGGTGCTCGGCGAGAGCCCAGCAATCGTTAAGGGAATACCCCGCACCGGACTTTATAAGGGCCTTTGGAATTACCAGCAAGCCAATCGGCCTGTTCAGAGCACCGGGATTTCCCTGGCACACAGCTGCCCGGCGTGCTCTGCCACCGTGGCCACCGCCGCCGCGGCAAGGAACTGCCACAAGCTGTACTGGCACTCGCGCTGCCGCAGGTAGGTGCGGCCCGAAACGGCCAGCACTTCGCCCTCGCATTCCACGAGCCACGTCCAGGAACTGCTGGGTGCGGCCACCTTGACCCGCGCCGACGCGGCCGGCAGCTTCGCCCGGAGATCGGCCACCGCCACACAACAGGCCGCCTCAGCCTCCCCGGGAGCCCGCCCCAACTCCCGGTTGTTCGCCCCGACCAGCCGCCACAACGGAGCCCCGGCCCGCACCGGCCCCGGCCGCGAAGACCGGCAGATGAAACGTGCATGTGCCATAACCCGACCGCCTTCTCAAAGCTCCCCAAGCGGTGCTGCCGCGCCAGCCCGATGCTCCCCCGCGCGGATGACACCTAGGAACTTCGGAGGTCGGCACGACCCAGGCCCCCCGGTTGCGTTAACGCCGGACATGGCGCAGGCGAACGGCCGTGAATGCGGAGGCTGATTCGGGGAGTTTTCAGGCGAGATATGGTCGTACTGGTGTTCCTGTCGGGTTGGCGCGGCTGGGGCGTTTCACACCACCACCGCATCACTCCAAGAACCGGTACACCGCCTGGGCCACACAAGCAGGCTTGCCCTTGCCCTCGATCTCAACAGTCAGATCCACGACCACCTCAGCGCCGCCCTTCACCTCAGCGACCGAAGCGATGGCACCACTGACGCGGATGCGGCAGCCGACCGGGACCGGCGCGGGGAAGCGGACCTTGTTGAGGCCGTAGTTGACCGCCATGCCGACGCCTTCGACGGTCAGCAGCTCGCTCCACAGCGGGATCAGGAGCGACAGCGTCAGGTAGCCGTGGGCGATGGCGCCGCCGAAGGGGCCGGTGGCGGCACGCTCCGGGTCGACGTGGATCCACTGGTGGTCGTTGGTGGCGTCGGCGAAGGTGTTGACGCGTTCCTGGGTGATCTCCAGCCAGGAGCTGTGGCCCAGGTCCGCGGCGCCGAGGGCGAGGAGGTCGGCGATTCCGGTGACGGTGCGGGGCATGCGGTTTCAGGCCTTTCGCAAAGGGTTGATGGCGACAGCGCCGGCTCCATACGCTTCGCGCAGCGGCGCCTTGAGCAGCTTCCCCGTGCCGCTCCTGGGCAGCGACTCGGCGAAGACGACGGACTTGGGGATCTTGTACCGTGCCAAACGCCCGTCCAGGTGTGCCAGCAGGGCCGCGCCGTCAGGCGCACATCCGGCCTTGAGTACCACCACGGCCCGACCGACTTCGCCCCACTTGTCATCAGGCACCCCGAACACCGCGCATTCGGCGACATCGGGGTGTTCCAGCAGAGCATCCTCGACCTCGGCCGGGTAGACGTTCTCCCCACCGGAGATGATCATGTCCTTGACCCGATCGACGAGCCGCACGTAGCCCTCGGCGTCGACGGTGGCGATGTCACCGGAGCGGAACCAGGTTCCGTCGTGGAACGCCTCCTGTGTCTCCTGCGGCCGCTGCCAGTAGCCCGGCGTCACATTCGGCCCGCTCACCAGTACCTCGCCGGGTTCCCCGACGCCGACCGGCGCGCCGCCGGTGCTGCCGACGAGCCGCACATCCGTGAAGAACTGCGGCACCCCGGCCGATCCGGCATGCTCGTGCACATCCCGCCGGTCCAGCAGCAGGACGCCCGGCGCCGCCTCGGTCATGCCGTAGCCCTGCACGAACGCGAGCCCCCGTTCCAAGTAGCGCCGGATCGTACGTGCCGGGACCGGTGCGCCGCCGCACAGCAGGTTCCGCAGACTCGACAAGTCGGCCCGCTCCCAGCCCGGCTCGGCGGCGAGCATCTCGTACATCGCCGGAACGCCGAACAGGCAGGTGATCCGGTGCCGCTCGACCGACTGCAGAGCGCGCGCCGGCTCGAAGCCTGACTCCAGAATCACCGTGCCGCCCTTGAGCAGGGTCGGCAGGCACGTCATGCCGAGCGCCGCGATGTGGAACAGCGGAGCGCTGACCAAGGTGACCTCGTCCGCCGACAGGTCCACGTCTATCAGGACATTAAAACAGTTCCACGTCAGGTTCCCGTGGGTGAGCATCGCGCCCTTGGGCCGTCCCGTGGTTCCCGACGTGTACATGATCAGGCACAGGTCCTCGGCCCCGACCGGCTCATCCACGTGCTCCGGCGATGCCGCCGCCAGCGCCGTCTCGTACTCGGCGCCCGCTACAGCCATGACCTCGACAGCGTCGCCAAGGTCGTCAACCTGCGCGCAGCGGGCGCTCAACAACAGGGTGCTGCCAGAGTCCTCAAGCTGGTGACGCAGCTCCGGAACGGTAAGCCGCGTGTTGAGCGGCACGAAGACCGCGCCGATGAGCCCGGCAGCGAACAGCGCCTCCAGATACGCCGGATGGTTGGGTCCCAAATAGGCGACCCGATCACCGCGCCGCACTCCGCGCTCGCGCAGCACCCGAGCCAACCGGTTCACACGGTCGTCGAGCTGGGCGTAGCTGGTGGTGCGGTCTTCGTGGATCAGGGCAGTGCGGTTCGGCGTCTTGCGGGCCCGGCGCGCGGGCCAGGATCCGATGCCGTGATTGTGCATCGCTGTGCTCCCTCGCTCAGTCGATGGCTTATGCCGCGGAGCTCGACGAATCAGTCGGCGGCCAGGCCGAGCAACCGGGCCGCGTTCTCCTTCAGGATCTTCGGGCGGACCTCGTCCTTGATCGGCAGCTTCTCGAAGTCGGCCAGCCAGCGGTCCGGGGTCAGCAGCGGATAGTCCGAGCCGAACAGCACCTTGTCCCGCAGCAGGGTGTTGGCGTACTGCACCAGCTGCGGCGGGAAGTACTTCGGCGACCAGCCGGACAGGTCGATGTAGACCCGCGGCTTGTGCGTCGCCACCGCCAGCGCCTCGTCCTGCCAGGGGAACGAGGGGTGCGCGAGAATGATCGACAGATCGGGGAAGTCCACCGCGACATCGTCGATCAACATCGGATTGCTGTACTTCAGGCGGATCCCGCCGCCACCGCGGGCGCCCGCGCCGATGCCGGTCTGCCCGGTGTGGAACACGACGATCCCGCCTTCGGCCTCAATGGCCTCGTACAGCGGATAGGCCAGCCGGTCGTTCGGTGCGAA
Source organism: Catenulispora sp. (assembly GCA_013362315.1). GTDB lineage: Bacteria > Actinomycetota > Actinomycetes > Streptomycetales > Catenulisporaceae > Catenulispora. Next base: position 7,177 of record JABFWL010000120.1, read on the forward strand.
GGCCTGCACATTCGGATGGAACTTGAACCCCCGGACGCCGTAATCGCGAACCAGCCGAGCCACCTGCTTGACGCCCATCCGACCCTTGTGCGGGTCGATGCTGGCAAACGGAATGATGACGTCGGGGTTCAGCGCGGCCGCCTCGGCGACCTCCTCATTGGGAATGGCCGGCGTTCCGGTAGCGGCCTCGGCATCGACGGTGAACACCACGCACGCCATCTTGCGCTCCCGATAGTAGGAAGCGATCTCCGGCAGCGTCGGGCGGCGATGCTCCGCCTTGAAATAGTCCCCCGCCGCCGCGTCCAGTTCCTCGGACAGCGAGCCTTGGCCCTTGGACGAGACCTCGGCGTGGGTGTGGACGTCGATGGCGGTGAGTCCCGCTATGTCCATGGTCGTCACGCCGGCCCCTCAGGTCCGGGGAGCCGGGATGCCGACCGTCTCCGGCGCCCGTCCGACGGTGACCGGCCAGGCGGCCGCGATGGCCTCGGCGCTCCAGCCGCCGTCGGCGTACGCGACGGAGACCTCCTGCGGATGCGACCACAGCGACAGCTTGTCCCCACCGATGCCGATGCACTGCCCGGTGATGCCGGCGGCCGCGTCGGAGGCCAGGAACACGAGCAGCGGCGCCACGTCCTGCGGCGTGCCGAATCCCTCGCCCTTGCGCAACGAGTCCGGCAGCGGGGTGCCGTCTTCTTCGAGGGCTGCGACGTGTTCGGCGAAGGCCGGGATGGTCTTGGTCATGGCTGTGGCAGCGACCGGGATCACGGCGTTGGCGGTGATGCCGGCCTTGGCCAGTTCCATGGCCCAGGTCCGGACCATCGCGGCGATCCCGGCCTTGGCGGCGGCGTAGTTGGTCTGGCCGAAGTTGCCGCGCTGGCCGGCCGGGGAGCCGGCGACGATGACGCGGCCGCCGTCGCCCTGCTCGCGCATCCGGTTCACCGCGGCGCGCGCGCAGGTGAACGTGCCGCGCAGGTGCACCTGGACGACGGTGTCGAAGTCCTCGTCGGTCATCTTCCACAGCACCCTGTCGCGCAGCACACCGGCGTTGGTGACCATGACGTCCAGGCGGCCGAAGGCGTCCACCGCGCGCTGCACCAGCGCTTCGGCCGCCGCCGTGGTCCCGACCGCGACGACCTCGGCGACCGCCCGGCCGCCGGCGTCGTCGATCTCCTTCACCGCGGCGTGCGCCGCGTCGGCGTCGACGTCGTTGACCACCACCGCCGCGCCGGCGGCCGCCAGGGCCTTGGCATACGCCAGGCCCAGGCCGCGTCCGCTTCCGGTGACGACGGCGACCTTGTTCGTGAGGATCATGCCGGAAAACTTAGGCAGCATCGTGACTGCCGTCAAGAGTTTGCCGAATATCGGCGATGCCCTACCCTGACCTGGTGAGCAGTGCCGAGCCAACGCCCCGCCCGCAGTCGCTGATGCTGACGTTCTTCGGCATCCACGTCCTCGGGCGCGACCTCGCGGTCTCCTCCGGCTCGGTGATCGACGCCCTCGGCCGGGTCGAGGTCACCGAGGAGGCGGTGCGCTCGACGCTGACCCGGATGGTCGGCCGGGGCCTGCTGGAGCGGCACCGCCAGGGCCGCAAGATGTACTTCGCGCTCACTCCGCGCGCCGTCTCGGTGCTCCAGGACGGCCACGACCGGGTCTGGCGCCGGGGCGCGACGAACCTCGACTGGGACGGCCAGTGGACGCTGGTCGGCTTCTCGCTGCCGGAGGCGTGGCGCCGGGAACGGCATGATCTGCGCTCCCGGCTGACCTGGGGCGGTTTCGGGCCGCTGCAGAACGGGCTGTGGGTGGCGCCGGGCAGCGTGGACGCCGCCGCGCTGCTGGACGATCTGGGCCTTGACGCGCATCTGCGGGTGTTCCGCGGCACCGCTCTGAAGCCGACCGAGGTGTCGACGATCGTGGAGACGGCGTTCGACACGGCGGCGATCGCGGCCGAGTACCACGCCTTCGTCCAGCGGTGGTCGCAGCCGGGCGCGGGCAGCCCGGATCCGCTCGGCAGCCAGCTGCTGCTGCACACCGACTGGCTGGAAATGGTGCGGCGCGACCCGCACCTGCCCGCCGAGCATCTGCCGGCGGACTGGCCCGCCATCCGGGCCGAGGAACTGTTCCACGCCCTCGCCCGGGAGCGGGAGGGCGCGGCGCGCGCCGAGGCGAAGCGGACGCTGGACACCGTCCCCGTCCGCTGACCGCAGCCTCCTGAGAAACCCGGATCGGCGACGGATTCGGCGCGCCCAATTATTCGGCAAACCATTGACCGCCGCCAAAAAACTGCCCTACATTTCACGGCGTTCACACCCGGCTCGTTCGCGGCTCCCTTCGCCATCTCCCCGAAATGGAGCACCACCCATGAGCACGCGCCCCTCCCGACGCCTCGCGCGACGCCCCGCCCGACGACTCGCCGTCGGCTGCACAGCACTGGCCACTTTGTCCGCCGTGGTGACCGCGCCCGCGATCGCGAACGCCGCTCCGGCCGCGCCGGCCACCCCGGCCGGACACCACACCGGCACCCTGGCCGACGGCGCCACCTGGATCGCCGACGTCCCGGATGCCTGGAACGGCACTCTGCTGCTGTTCAGCCACGGCTTCGGCCCGACCGTCGCGCAGGACGCGCCGGACTCGGCGACGCAGTCGGCGCTGCTCGCCGCCGGCTACGCGCTCGCCGGCTCCTCCTACGACCCGCACGGCTCCTGGTGGGCCCTGGGCTCCGCCGAGCGCGACCAGTTCCAGACGCTGGACGCCTTCAAAGCCGGTGTCGGGCAGCCGGCCCGGACCATCTCGATCGGGGAGTCGATGGGCGGCCTGGTCAACGCCCAGCTGGTCCGGGACGCCGACGGCCGGATCGCCGGCTCCCTCGGGATGTGCGGCCTGGTCGCCGGCGGCCTGGATCTGAACGACTACCAGCTCGCCGGCGAAGTCGTCCTGGCGACCTTGCTGGCGCCGGACGCCGCGGTCCATCTGACCGGCTACGCCAGCTCCGCTGACGCCGCAGCCGTGGCGCAGACCCTGACCGACGCCGTCGTGGCCGCGCAGCAGACCCCTGCGGGACGGGCACGCATAGCTCTGGCGGCGGCGTTCCTGAACCTGCCGGCGTGGGCACCGGGCCAGAACCCGCCGGCCCCCGGCGACGCCGCCGGGCAGGAGCAGCAGCAGGAGGCCTGGATCGCCTCCGGGCTGCTGGCCTTCATCATCGGCTCGCGGCCGGCGATCGAGCAGGCGGCCGGCGGCGACAGCGGCTCGACCGTCGGGCTCGACTGGCACGCGCTGCTGGCGTCCTCCGTGCACCGGGACGAGATCAGGGACCTGTATCACGCCGCCGGGCTGGATCTGAACGCTGATCTGGCCACCCTGCACGCGGCCCCGGCCTACCACGCCGACCCGGCCGCCACGGCCTGGCTGGCCCGGACCTCGACCGCGGGCCAGGGCCTGGACGCCCCACTGCTCGACCTGCACACCACCGCCGACAACCTGGTGCCGGTGGAGCAGGAGAGCGCATTCGCCGACCGGGTGCGGGCCGCCGGCGACGCCCGGCTGCTGCGGCAGGCCTACGTCGCACGGCAGGGGCACTGCGCCTTCACCCCGAACGAGGTGCTGGCCGGGCTGCACGCGGTCGTGCACCGCATCGACACCGGACGCTGGGGCGACACCTCGGCCGCCGCGCTCAATGCGGACCAGCCCGCGGGGACCACGGCTTTCCTGGACTTCCGTCCCGGGCGGCTCGTCGACGCCCGGCCGCCGTGCCGGGCCGTGCCCGGCGACTGACGACGGCTGCCCAGCACCAGCCGGCACCAGCTACAACGCCTCTCAGCACCCGCGGGGATCGATAGCGACCGAACACCCAAGCTTCTCAGACCTCTAAGGAACCACCATGTCCACCACCACCGGACTTCCACCCACCGGCGCCGAAGCCAAGCACTCGCCGCTGGCCGCCGGCACGCTCATAGCCTGCTGCGTGGCCGTGTGCCTGGCGCAGATCGGCGTCGCGATCCCGGCGACCCTCAACGGCCTGTTCCAGCAGGACCTGCACCCCGTCGGCTCCCAGCTGACCTGGATCTCCGACGCGTTCCTGCTGCCGGTCAGCGTCCTGGAGCTCACCTTCGGCGTCCTGGGCGACCTGTTCGGCCGCAAGCGCCTGCTGGTCGGCGGCGCACTCCTGCTGGGCCTCGGCGAGGTCACGTCCGCGTCCTCGCACGGCGTCCACCTGCTGTGGGTCGGCCAGGCACTGTCCGGGCTCGGCGCCGCGGCGCTGTTCCCGACCTCGCTGGCGATGATCATCGCCGGCACCCGCAGCCACGGCGAGCGCGCCCGGCTCATCGCCGTCTGGGCCGGGCTGCTGTCGGTCGGCGGCGCGATCGCCCCGGTGCTCGGCGGATTCACCGCCAACTACGGGTCCTGGCGCTGGTCGTTCGTCGTCGTGGCCGGCATCGCCGGGGCCAGTGCGCTGCTGAGCCTGCTGCTGGCAAAGGACTCGCGGTCGCCCGAGGGCCGCTCGCTCGACCTCGGCGGCCAGCTCACCATCGGGATCAGCTTGTTCGCGCTGCTCTACGCGGTCATCCAGGGCCCGACCGACGGCTGGGGGTCCGGCCTGGTTGTGGCCGGGTTCGTCGTCGCCGCGGTGTTCCTGGCGCTGTTCGTGGCCGCCGAGCGCCGGGCGGCCTCCCCGCTGCTGCGCCTGGGGGTCTTCGCCAACCGCGGGTTCGCCGTGGCGTCGGTCGTCGCCGTCGTCGGCATGTTCAGCTTCCTCGGCACCGCCTACGCCACCTCCATCCGGCTCGGGCCGATCCAGCACCAGAGCCCGCTGCGGACCTCCGTCGCGTTCCTGCTTCTCAATGGCCTGACTCTGGTCCTGATCCCGGTCACCTCCCGGCTGCTGGCCCGGATGCCGGCGCGCTGGCTGCTGGCCATCGGCCTGACGCTGATGGCCGCCGGCGACTTCGTGGCCGCGACCCTGGACACCGGCGACCTCGCGCTGACCTCGCTGGTGCTGCCGCTGGGCCTGGTCGGCGTGGGCTTCGCGTTCACCGTGTCGTCGATCACGGCGACCGCCGTCAACACGGTGGAGCCGGCGCTGGAGGGCATGGCCAGCGCGACGACCAACCAGCTGCGCGACTTCGGGTTCACGCTCGGACCGGCGGTGATCGGGGCGATCGCGTTGAGCACGGCCGCTTCCCGGTTCCAGTCCAGGCTCGACACTTCGAGCCTGGACCCCGGGCTCAAGGCGGCGGCGCAGCACGTCATGGAAGAAGGCGGCCCGCTGGCGGTGAACTCGGTGCCGCCGGACTCGCCGCCCGGACACGCCGGACCGCTGGCGTTCGAAGCGCTCGGTCACGGTTATTCGATCGGGTATCTGGTATGCGGCTTGGCCGCGCTGGCCAGCTGCCTGCTGGTAGTCGGTGTGCTCCGGCGCAGCGACGCCAAGACCGTGCAGTAACGCACGACCTCGCACTGACAGCGGTAACCGCAGCACAAGCGATAAAGGCAAAGCAGAGGAGTCCAGCCGTGGCCACAGCATTCGCTCGCAACCAGTGGTACGTCGCCGCCTACGGCAGCGAGGTCAGCCGGACCTTTCTGGCCCGGACCATCCTCGGCGAACCGATCGTCTTCTACCGCACCGCGGGGGACGCCCGGGTCGTCGCGCTCGCCGACCGCTGCGTCCACCGCCGATACCCGCTGTCCGAGAGCAGCCTGGACGGCGACAACGTCGTGTGCGGCTACCACGGCTTCACCTACGACACATCAGGGACCTGCGTCTTCGTCCCGGGGCAGCAGCGCATCCCGCGCACGGCGCGCGTCGCGTCGTACCCGGTCGCGGAGGTGGACTCGTTCGTGTGGGTGTGGATCGGCGAGGCGGAACTGGCCGACGAGAGCCTGATTCCGCGCGCCCCGCACATGGCCGCCCCGGAGTTCGTCACGGTCTCGGGCATGGAGCCGATCGACTGCGACTACGGCCTGCTGGTCGACAACCTGCTCGACCTCAGCCACGAGACCTACCTGCACGCCGGTTTCATCGGCACCCCGGAAGTCGCCCGGACGCCGATCACGACCGAGGCCGACGAGCAGGCCGGGATCGTCCGCGTGGCCCGGCACATGATGGACGCCGAGTGCCCGCCGTTCTATGCCAAGTCCACCGGCATCGGCGGGCGCATCACGCGCTTGCAGGACATCGAGTACTTCGCGCCCTGTCTGTACCTGTTGCACAGCCGCATCTCCCCCGTGGGCGAGCAGGCTCCCGTGTTCCGCACCGAGATCACTTATGCGATCACGCCGTCCGCACCCGGCAAGGTGTACGACTTCTGGGCCGTCTCCCGCGACTTCGCCACCGGCGACGCCGAGGTCACCGAGTTCCTGCGCGACTTCAACCACCAGGTGGTGATGCAGGACGTCGTCGCCCTGAACATCCTGCAGAAGGCACTGGACACCGAGCCGGAGGGCTACCAGGAGCTGAGCATCGGCATCGACGCCGGCGGCCTGGCGGCCCGCCGGATCCTCGCGGACCTGGCCGCGCGGTGAGCCGAGAACCGACGTCGGAACAGGTACGCCGCCTCGTCGTCGCCGACCGGCGCGACGAGGCGGACGGCGTGATCTCCTTGACCCTGCGATCCACGGACGACGGCGCGCTGCCCGGCTGGCAGCCGGGAGCCCACGTCGATCTGCTGCTCGCCGATGGCTTGGAGCGGCAGTACTCGTTGTGCGGCGACCCGTCCGACGCCGGTTCGTGGCGCATCGCGGTGCTGTTGGAGCCGGAAGGCCGTGGCGGATCAGAGTTCATACACAGTCGGCTGAAGCCCGGAGGGGAGGTCGAGGTCCGAGGACCGCGCAACCACTTCGAGCTGCACCCGGCCGACCGCTATCTGTTCATCGCTGGTGGGATCGGCATCACCCCGATCCTTCCCATGCTGGATGCGGCCACGACGGCCGGCGCGCAGTGGTCGCTGCTGTACGGCGGCCGCAGCCACGCTTCGATGGCGTTCGCCGACGAGCTGGTCTCCCGGTTTGGCGACCGGGTGGATGTCCGGCCCCAGGACCGCTATGGGTTGCTCGACTTGGCCGCCTACCTCGGGGCGCCACGGCCAGAGACCAGGGTCTACTGCTGCGGGCCTGGCGGCCTCCTCGACGCGGTCTTGGACTACTGCGAAGCCAACGGCTGGCCGGAGCCGCATATCGAACGCTTCCAGCCGCTGCTGAAAGCCGATCCCGGCGGAGAGCGGTCGTTCGAAGTGGTGCTGTCCCGGAGCGGCCGGACCCTGCGGATTCCGCCCGACACGTCGATCCTCGACGTAGTCCGCACGGCCGGGATATCAGTGCTCTACTCCTGCACCGAGGGGACGTGCGGCACCTGCGAGACCGACGTCCTGGAAGGCGTTCCCGACCACCGCGACAGCGTCTTGTCGAGTGCGGAGAAGGCGGCTGGCGACACGATGATGATCTGCGTGTCCCGGGCGAAGAGCGACAGGCTGGTGCTGGACTTATGACAGCCGAGCGGACGGATCAGTAAGCGGACTACGCGCTGCCCTTCCCGCAGTGGGCCGGGACGGTATCACCTTCACCGGTGCTGAAGCGCGTGGCCCCTGCCCTGGAGTGTCCAAGGCCACGCGCTTCAGCGGCTATATAGAGGGTGTCAGCTCGTGGTGCACGTCAGCGTCGGGGAAGCGTTCGTGCCCGAGTAGCCGGCCTGGAAGCCGAACACCGTGTTGCCGCCCGGCGCGATCGAGCCGTTGTAGGGGGCGTTGGTGATGACCACGTTCGAGCCGCTGCCGGCCAGGACGCCGTTCCAGACGTTGCTGATCTGCTGGTTGCCGCCCCAGGTCCAGCTGACCTTCCAGCCGGTGCTGGGCGTCGTGCCGTTGTTCGTCACCGTCACGTTGGCCGTGAAGCCGTTGCCCCACTGGCTGGTGACCGCGTAGGCGGCCGTGCAGCCACCGCCGCCCGTACCCGGCGAGGTCGTCGCGGTGACGCCGGCGGACTTCGCCGAGACGTTGCCCGCGGCATCATAAGCGGCGACCGTGTACGTGTACTGCGTCGCGGCCGTAAGGCCGGTGTCGGTGTAGGTGGTTCCGCTGGCCGTGCCGACCTGCACGCCGTTGCGGTACACCCGATACCCGGCCACTCCGACGTTGTCCGTCGACGCCGACCACGACAGCGAAGCCGAGGAGGCGGTCACACCGGTGACGGCGAGGTTCGACGGGACCGACGGCGGGGTGGTGTCGCCGCCTGTACCCGGCGAGGTCGTCGCGGTGACGCCGGCGGACTTCGCCGAGACGTTGCCCGCGGCGTCATAAGCGGCGACCGTGTACGTGTACTGCGTCGCGGCCGAGAGCCCGGTGTCGGTGAAGGTGGTTCCGCTGGCCGTGCCGACCTGCACGCCGTTGCGGTACACCCGGTAGCCGGCCACGCCGACGTTGTCCGTCGACGCCGACCACGACAGCGAAGCCGAGGAGGCGGTCACGCCGGTGACGGCGAGGTTCGACGGCACGGAGGGCGGGGTCGTGTCGCCTCCAGTGGTGCCGTCGAGGCCGAAGAAGTGGATGGCGTAGGCGGCCATGCCTGCTTCGGGAAGCTGGTGGCCGGCGCCCTGGATGCTGTAGGCCTCGACGTCGACCTTGCCGGAGGAGTCGGCGAACCGGCTCCGGTTCCAGCCGGACACCGGGGTGTCGGTGGAGGTCGGCGTCTGGCTGATCCCGAAGACGTTGGTCCACTGCTTGATGTCTTCCTGCAGCAGCTGGTACGGCACGAGGGTGTCGGCGGTGCCGTGCCACAGCTGGATCGGCGGGCGCGGGCCGGTGTAGCCGGGATAGGCCGCCCGGACCTCGTCACCCCACTGCTGGGGGGTGCGGACCATGGTGCCGCTGGTGCACTTGCTGGTGCCCGGCGGGTAGTCGGCGGCGTTGGCGAAGCAGTCGAAGGGCACGCCCATGTAGGCGGCGCCGGCCTTGAACACGTCCGGGTACAGGGCGAGCATTTCGTCGGTCATCATGCCGCCGGACGACGAACCGGTGACGTAGACCCGGTTCGGGTCGCCGTGGTAGGTCTGCTCGGTATAGGTGATCATCGACGCCAGGGAGACCGGGTCGCTCCCGCCGCCCCGCACCTTGGCCGCGTCCGACCAGGTGTCCCAGCACTTGCCGAACCCGGCCTGCTGCTCGGCGCTGGGGTAGATGACGATGAAGCCGTACCGGTCGGCCAGCGACGCGAACTCACTGCCGGAGTAGAAGCCCGGCCCCGAGCCGCCGCAGCCGTGCAGGGCCACCACGATCGCCGGGTTGGCCGGACGGTTGTCGGGCACGTAGACGTACATCTGCGCGCCGCCCGGGTTGGCCCCGAAGTTCGTCACCTGGGTCAGGCTCGCCGACCAGGCCGGGGACGTCAGCCCGAGGACCACGGTCAGGGCCGTGAACACGGCTGCGGCACAGACGGCGGCAAGCGCCTTTGAGATCCGTCTCATCGTTACTCCTGTGCGTGGTTGGCTGGATGCCGCATCAGGTTCGGAGTACGTCGGCATCGGTCGCCAGGAAGGATGCGGCGCGACCGCGGAATCGTCAACGCCGAGCCGAACAAGAGTGGATGATCAGCAGCGTGGAGAGGCGTTTTCGGCCTGGTTATCAACCTTCTTGGTATCAACCAACTTGATATCAGCCCTGAGTAAGTTTCACCGTGGCGCGGCCGGCGCGGGGCGAGCGGGTATCGTTCGGCCGTGACCACATCACGCGCCGGCGCAGCCGCTCGGTCCGGTGCGGCGCCGCCGCGCTTGAGCTATCTGGTGTTCCGCCTGGAGCGGCGCATCCGAGCGCACTTGGACGAAACGTTGGCGCGGCACGGGGTCACCACGACCGAATACATGGCGTTGAGCGAACTGCGGCTGCGGGACGGCCCGTCCTCGGCGCAGCTGGCCCGGATCGCGTTCGTCAGCGCGCAGGCGATGAACCTGGTCATCCGCGACCTCGAACGGCGCGGCCTGGTGCTGCGCCGCCCCGACCCCCGCGGCGGCCGCATCCTGCGGGTGGGCCTCACCCGCGCCGGCCTGACGACGCTGCGCCGCTGCGACCGCGCCCTCGACGAGATCGAGCAGGTGATGCTCGCGGCGCTGGACGAGCAGGACCGCAAATCGCTCGCCGGCCACCTGGCCGAGTGCTCCCGCGCACTGCACCCGGAGCGGGATCCGGAGCCCTGGTCTCCCGAGTCAGGAGACTAGTGACCCGGTTCGGAGTTCTCCTTCGAGGTACGCAACACGAACCCGGCCCCGTCACGGACGGGGCCGGGTTCGACTGCACTTACTCGAGACCTACTTGATCGCGACACCGCCCGAGGCGCGATAGGCGATCGTCTTACTGGCCAGGTTTCCGCCGTCGGTCTCGACCGTGGTCTGCTCTTCCTGTCCCGGGCCGAACAGCAGGCCGGCGACATGCGCATCCGCGACCTGGTTCATGTGGGAGAAGAACCAATCCACCTTGTCGTCCTTGTAGTGATTCCGGGTGTTGTTCTGCGCCGAGTTGCCCAGCGGGATCTGCCACAGCACGATCGGCTTGCCCACCGCTTGGGACATCGTCTTGTAGAAGCTCAGGGCGGCCGCGGCCTTCTGGTCGGTCCAGAACATGTCGCGGCTACCGTGCGCCGGCAGGGCGTACCAGCCCGCGTCCCGGTCCGAGACGTCGGTGACCAGGAAATCAGCGTTCTGTGCTCCCAGGCTCTGGTAGTCCGTGACGCACTTGCTGGTGCTGGTCTGCCAGTCCCAGCAGGTGAGGTGCAGGCCGACCGCGGTGTTCGGCGCGTACTTGTGCGTCATCGCGATCAGGCAGCGGGCGAGCCCGGCAGCGCTGTTCTCCTGGGATCCGCAGTCGGTCGGGTTCGCGGCCGAGACCTGGGCGGCCACCTGGTGCGGATTGCCGAGTGAGCGGACGTAGCCCCAGAAGTCGGGCTCGAGGTCGACCATGTCGTGCCGGGTGCCGACCTTCTGGAGGAAGAACCGGTAGTCGTTCAGGTAGCGGGTGAGCAGGTCGACCCGATTGATGGCCTGGACCTCGCCCGGACCGTCGCCCTGGCCGGCCAGATCTCCGAGGTCGCGCAGCGAGTACCAGCTCCAGAGCATCTTCTGCGGGTGCGGGCTGCCCTTGTACGTGGCCTGGGCCGCCTGGGAGTCCGTATAGGTCACCTGAGTGCCGGGCGCCGTGGTGTCCCCGGTCCAGCAGCCCCACCAGCCCGACCACGAAGCCTGGCACCGCGAGGCCGTGTAGTAGTCCGACGAGGGCGCGGGCTGGCTGTGCAGGTAGGCGTACTGCACGTCGAACGGCGCGGCGCTCTTCGAGGCCTGCTCCATCATGCCGCCGATGAGGATCGTGCTGCTCCCCGCGAAGCCGGTCGTCGAGCCGCCGCCACCGCTCGGCGGCGGGGCCGTCGAGGAAGCCGCGCTGCTGCTCGGCGCGTGGCTGGAGGGGACCGTGCCCTTCCCCGTCGTCGTGCTGCCCGGGGCGCTGGACGTGCCGCCCGCGGCGTGGCCGTTGGCGCCGGGAGTACTGCTCCCGGACGCCGTGGGCGTGCCAGCGGTGCTGCTGGACGCTCCCGCCGGGGGCGAGCCGCCGTCGCTGGTCGCGGATGTCGCGGGCGTCTCCGCGCCGGCGCTGGTGCTGGTGCTGGTGCCGACGGACGCTCCCGCCGCCTGCTGGTGCGGCGAGGAGGCGCACGCGGCGACCAGACCGACCACCGACACCACGGCGACGGCCGCCCAGACACTCCGGTGCGCGGACGACCCGCGACTGCGACCCCTGCTCACTTCTCGTCTCCCGACATATTCGGTCTTTGTCTCTCTCAGTTCAGCTGGTGTGGCTCGGCCATCCGGCCGGACCACCCTTAAGTGGCCTGGGAGCCCTGAAAGGTTGCCGCGCCATGGCGGACGCCGGCGCTACAGTCGCCGACGCCGCCGGTACCTGCCGAACAGCACGGCGGGCAGCACCGGCACCAGCAGCAGTGACCACCACAGGTACGCCGAGCCCGACGAGCGAGTCACGGTGGCGCCGGTCTGTACCGGCGAGATCGACGACGTCGACGCGAGGGCGGTCGGCGATTCGGCACCGCCGCTCGGAGTGGCCGACGAGACGTCCGGCGTAGCCGTGGTGGGAGCCGTGGTGCTCGACAGGGTGCTGACAGGGGTCGGGCTGCCTCCTGGCGTCTTGGCGGTAGAGGGCGCCGTCGTCGTGGGCTTCCGACTCGTCGGGACGGAAGGCGCAGGTCTCGACGGAACACTCGAGGGCTGACCTACCGGGTTGCTCGTAGCCTGACTCGGCGGAGCGGTCGACGGCGCACTCGCGGGCGCACTCGGCGGCGGAGCCGACGGCGGAGCCGACGAGCCGGTGGAGCCGTTCAAGACGATGCTGGACTTGCCGCTGCTCTGATATCCCTCGGTGGCCAGGATCATGTAGTTGAAGCTGCCGAGGTTCATTCCGTGCGCGGCCCACGCGTCGAAGTGGTTGCCGGTCGTGATGGTGCCCCCGGTCCGCCCGGACTGCCGGACGCTCCAGTACTGGTTGAACGTGGTGTTGCCCTGGATCGAGGGCGCGTTGTACCGGGTCGTCTCGTAGATGTCGTAGGTGCCGCCGTCGCTGGTGACGGTGCCCTTGAACGTCCCGGTGGGCCGGTAGCTGCCGAAGTCGTCGACGATGTAGTACTCGACCAGCGGGTTCGTCGTCCAGCCGTACAGCGACAGATAGGCGTTGCCGGACGGGGTGAAGCCGGCCGAGTAGTTCACGCTCTTGCGGCCGCCGGTGCTCCAGCCGGTGCCCGCGACGAAGTTCCCGGCGTTGCTCCAGGCGGTGCTGTAGTTGCCGCCCGATCCCAGCGTCATGGACACCGAGCCCCCGCCGTCGGTCCAGAACGAGTAGAAGTACCCGTTGCTGGTGCCGGTCCGGCTGCTGGTGATCGTCGTGTCCGCGTGTCCTACATCGAACGTTGACACGATCATCAGGGCGGCGGCGCACAGAGCGCTCACGAGCAGCCGGAGGCGGCCGCGTCCGCGGTGGTGCTGACGGGCGGGGGCATCGTTCATCGCTGGTCCTGCTGTCTGTCGGAGGCGGAAGGTCGGAGGCAAGAGGGTCGGAGGTGGGGGCCGGTGGTGGAAGAGCCGGCTAACGCTGGAGGGTCAGGACGCCCGGCCGCCACGGCTGCAGGTCGTACGCGGTGCCGGCCGGGGTGCTGGGAGACACGCCCTGGTAGAGGAATTGCAGGTTGCAGGGGTCGATGGTCATGGTCTGGTCGGGGTTGTCGCGCACCAGGTCGCCGTGGCTGATGCTGTTCGTCCACGTGGCGCCGCTGTTGGCCTTGCCGGCGAAGGGATTGCTCTCGCTGGCGGCGTTCGGCGTCCACGAACCGCTCAGGCTGCTCGCGGTGAACGAGCGGAAGTAGCGTCCGCTCGCGCCCTCAGCCTCGACGATCATCAAGTACTGCTGCTGACCGGCGACCTTGTAGACCTGAACGGCCTCGAACAGGTTGGGCGTGGAGTCGGTCATGACCGTGGTGTAGGAGGAGCCGAAGTTGCCGGGGAAGTTCCCGATCGGCATGCTCGCCCGGTAGATGTTGCCGTTGTCGCCGGCGAAGAACAGGTACATGTTCTGGCCGTCACCGATCAGCGTCTGGTCGATCGGACCGGTACCGGAGTTGGGGATG
>JABFWL010000190.1 GCA_013362315.1 Catenulispora sp.
CGCATGAACGACGATGCCAACGATCAGGCGCCGCCCCCAGGAGGTGAAGACGGGCGCTAGCGTGAAATCGAGCGCCTGCCCATCACGGTCAATGCTGCGTGCAAAAATGGGCGCCGTGCTGTGGTGGCGGCTGCAGCTCACCCAGCGGGGCCGGCTGTTGGTATCGGCTTGAGTCTGTGTCCTGCCGTTCCTTGCGAAGTACCCGCCGCCGGATCGGTGCCGGACGCCGTGCCGACACCGATCCGGCGGCTTATTCGAAGGTGGCACTGGGATTCCGGCACGGCGTCTGAGATCACACTCCGACGAGGTCGTCGCTCGACGACCGAACGTACACCGCCCACGTCAGCACGGCGCACACCGCGTAGAAGGCGATGAACGCGATGTACGCCGCGTCGCCGGTGCCGGTCGAGAGGAACGACTGGCGGAAGGCGATCTGGACCAGAACGCCGCCGAAGGCGCCGATCGCTCCGGCGACGCCTACCAGGGCGCTGGCCAACCGGCGCGCCTGGAAGTTCTCCTGCTCACTGTCGGCGCCAGCGCTGAGCCGGGTGGCAGCACGGGCGTGGAAGATCGCGGGGATCATCTTGTACACCGATCCGTTGCCGATCCCCGTCAGCGCGAACAGCACGGTGAACGCGGTCACGAACAGCGGCACCGACTTCGCGTGGGACGTGGCGAGCACTGCCGTGGACACCACGGTCATCGCGACGAAGTTCCACAACGTCACCTTCGAGCCGCCCCAACGGTCGGCCAGCGCGCCGCCGACCGGTCGGATCAGCGATCCGACGAAGGCTCCGAGCCAGACCAGGTAGACGGGACGGGCGACACCGGAGGCGGCCAGCACCTGGCCGAAGGCGAACCCGAAGCCGATGAACGAGCCGAAGGTGCCGATGTACAGGAAGGAGATGAACCAGGTATGCCTATGGCGGGCGACTTCGCGCAGCGCACCGGAGTCGTTAGTGGCCTCGGTGAGGTTGTCCATCCGGGCCCACGCCATCGCGGCGACCACGACGACCAGCGGGATGTAGATGTACAGCAGAACCCGCGGATCGGTGGCGGCGCCGGCGAACGCGATGATCAACGCTCCGACGATCTGCACGGCGGCGACGCCGATGTTCCCGCCGCCCGCGTTGAGGCCGAGCGCGCGCCCCTTCAGCCGTTGCGGGTAGAAGTTGTTGATGTTGGCCATCGATGAGGCGAAGTTGCCGCCGCCCACCCCGGCCAGGGCCGTGACGATCAGCAGGGTGCTCAGCGACACTCCGGGCTTGAGCAGCACGAGGGCGAGTACCGACGGGACGAGGAGCAGCCCTGCCGAGATGACCGTCCAGTTCCGGCCCCCGAACTTCGCGATCGCGAATGTGTAGGGAAGCCGCACGAAGGAACCCAGCGCCGCGGGCGTGGTCGTCAGGAGGAATTTGTCGCTCACGCTGAAGCCGTAGGTCTTGGCCGGCATGAAGAGCACCAGGACAGACCAGATGGTCCACACGGAGAAGCCGATGTGCTCGGACAAGATCGAGTAGACCAGGTTGCGGCGCGCCGTCCTCGCACCGACCTCCTCCCAGAACTGCTGGTCCTCCGGCAACCATCGGTCGATCCACCGATGCGGTCGCCGTTGCAGGAGCTGGTCGTCGGCCGCCCTCGGCCCAAGCCGTTGAGAAGCGGTCGCCTGCGCGTCGGTCGTCACGGGAGTGTCCTCTCACCCGGCGGTCGAACGCCGTCCGGTGCCAGGACCGTAGGCAGAGGGTGTTAACCGACCGGCAACCTTCGATGCCCTCTGCGTAACGATGGTTTGATTACCGCCAACGCGCAGTGTGACTTAACAAGGCCAGAGACGCCTGATGCCGGGGTACGGCCGCCTCACGAGCAATGCTCAGAACCGGTGGATCGGCTCGGTGAGGGCGTACCCTCCCGAGTGATCGTTTCGTAGGTCACTGAGTAGGCCGACGTTGGCGCGTCGGCTGGGGAGGGCACGCCCATGCTTACGGTAGTCAACACCGACGGCTCGACCGACAACGGCTCCCTGATCGACGAGATCGTGCGCGAAGGCGCTCGGCGGATGCTCGCCGCGGCATTGGAGGCCGAGGTCAACGCCTACCTCGCCGAACTGGCCGACGTTCGCGACGAGGCCGGGCGGCGCCTGGTTGTGCGCAACGGCTACCACCAGCAGCGCGAGATCGCCACGGCCGCCGGGCCGGTCCAGGTCAAAGCGCCGCGGGTGAACGACAAGCGTGTCGACGCCGAGAGCGGCGAGCGGAAGCGGTTCTCCTCGGCGATTCTGCCGGCCTGGGCCCGCAAGACCCCGAAGATCGCCGAGGTGCTGCCGCTGTTGTATCTGCACGGCATGTCCACCGGCGACTTCGTGCCGGCTCTGGAGCAGTTCCTGGGATCGACGGCCGGGCTGCCGTCGGCGACCGTGACGCGGCTGACGGCGACGTGGAGCGAGGACCACAAGGCGTTCCAGGCCCGTGACCTGTCGGAGCTGGACTTCGTCTATGTCTGGGCCGACGGCGTGCACCTGAAGGTGCGTCTGGATGAGGCCAAAGCCTGCGTGCTGGTGATGATCGGTGTGCGGATCGACGGCAGCAAGGAACTGATAGCCCTGGCCGAGGGCTACCGCGAGTCCGGCGAGTCCTGGGCGAGCCTGCTGCGTGATGCCGAACGCCGCGGCATGCGCGCCCCGGTGCTCGCCGTCGGCGACGGGGCGCTGGGGTTCTGGAAGGCGCTACGCGACGTCTTCCCCGGCACCCGTGAGCAGAAATGCTGGGTTCACAAAACAGCGAATGTGGTCGACGCCATGCCGAAGTCGGCGCAGCCCGCGGCCAAGGCCGCCATCGCCCAGATCTACAACGCCGAAGACAAAGAGCATGCCGCCAAGGCCGTGCGGACGTTCGAGCGGCAGTACGGCGCGAAGTTCCCCAAGGCTGTTGAGAAAATCACCAAGGACGAGGACGTGCTGCTGGCGTTCTACGACTTCCCGGCCGAGCACTGGATCCATCTGCGCACCACGAACCCGATCGAGTCCACCTTCGCCACCGTCAGGCTACGCACCCGGGTCACCCGCGGCGCCGGGTCCGGCACCGCCGCGCTGGCGATGACGTTCAAGCTCATCGAGTCCGCCCAGCAGCGGTGGCGCTCCGTCAACGCACCCCAACTGGTCGCCCTCGTCCGAGCCGGGGCCCGCTTCGAGCGCGGCGTCCTCATCGAGCGCGAGCAGGCAGGTGCGGCATGACCAACGTCGAACCCGGGCACACCCACGGCACCCCGGCCGATCTGAAGCTGGCGCATCGACTCGCTGACCACGCCGACGCCATCGCCGCACGCCACTTCACCGCCGACGGCATCGCCTGGCAGGCCAAAGCCGACGGCAGCCCGGTCACCGCCGCCGATCGCGAGATCGAACAAGCCATCCGCATTCTGGTCGACCAGGCCCGCCCCGGCGACGCCTTCCTCGGCGAGGAGTTCGGCGCACACGGCCACGCCCGCCGCCGCTGGATCGTCGACGCCATCGACGGCACCGCAAGCTTCCTGGCCGGCGAACCCGAATGGGGCACCCTTATCGCCCTGGCCGACGGCGACACCGTCGAGCTCGGCATGGTCACCTCCCATGCGTGCGGCAGGCGATGGTGGGCCGCGAGCGGATCAGGATCCTGGAACACCAACCTGCCGACGAACCCGGCCACGCCGCCCACCCACCTCACCGTCACCGCGGCCACCGACCTCCACAACGCCGCGATCGGCATCTGGCCCCCACCTGCGCGGCTGAACCCACGTGGCCGAACACTTGCCGCGAACCTGGCAGCCCAGGCACGGACCACCCGCCCGACGCTGGACTGGTACGACACCACCCCGCCAGCCACCGTCCGCAAACCCTCCACCGGATCCGGGACCTGCCACGGCGCCCTGCTCGTGGCCACAGGCCAACTCGACGCCTTCCTGCTCCTCGGCGCGGGCCCCTGGGACATCGCCGCACTCATCCCCATCGTCGAGGAAGCCGGCGGAGCCTACAGCGACCTGTCCGACCAGCAGACCGGCGACACCCGAACCGCGCTGTTCTCGACCCCCGCCATCCATCATCAGATCCTAGACATCGCCGCACGTACAAGCCGAACTACCTGACGAACTTCATCCACAGGATTTGACAATTACTCGCTTCGAGCTCGGCCCGGGGCTGAAGGGCTAACCATTCCTCACGGTCTGTCTGGTCGTAAACGGTTAGCACCGAGCGGTCGCGGGCGGCGTGGACAATGGGCAGCAGATCCTCAACGGGACGGTGGACACACACGTAGCCGCTGGCCCGGTCGGCGGGCAGCAAGTCCTCGACGGACACCAGGATGTCGTCGGCCTCGGTGGGTCCTATCCGGATCGCCCAAGAGCTGTCGGAGGCGAGCTGGTAGGCCGTGGTGCGGCCGGTTTCATCGATGGTGTCACGGACCTGGCGCAGGTCGGCCCCACCGGGCGGTTCGGTGTGAGCCGGTCGGCGGCGATGGTCGGTGTTCTGCTCGCCGGTGCTCGTCGAGGACACGTTCACACTGCCGTCGTCGGGTACGGACGGCGGCGGCAGTGTGAACGTGTCAGCCGTCGGGGTCGGTCACGATCTCGAAGACCCGTTCCACCCGGGCCAGACGCAGATTGCGGCGCGCCTTCTCCGATGGCGAACGCAACGCGAAGCGCACCCCGGCCCGGCCGGACCGCAGATGCATTGCCATCAAGGCATTGATCGCCGCGGCGCTGAGCGCCGAGCAGCCGGCCAGATCCACCAGGCAGACCTGCGGGCGCAGCTCCAGAGCCTGATCCAGGAGATCGGCCAGGCGCCCGACCGAATCGGTGTCCAACGCGTCCGCGACCTCGATCTCCACCAGAGGCACCCTGCTCGGGAGCGTGTCGCCCGGTTGCCGTTCTCCCATCATGCACCTCCCGTCGGGGTCTGATCATGGTGTCGGACTATGGCGCCGGATCTGCGCCGCCATGACGATCCCATGACAATCGAAATGCAAATCGCCAGAAACAGAACATTATCGATCATCGCTTCGAGCCGCATGTCATGATGCCGTCGTGCCGAACCTGCTGGTGATCGAGGACGACGATCGCATCCGGACAGCTTTGGGCCTGGCGCTGGAGGACGAGGGCTACCAGGTCACCGGGTGAGCACGGCCGAGGAGGGGCTGAGCCGGCAGCGGCGCGAACCGGCCGAGGCTGTGCTGGTGGACCTGATGCTTCCAGGCATCGACGGCTTCGAGTGCATCCGCCGGCTGCGCCGCTTCGGCGACGCCACGATCGTGGTGATCAGCGCTCGCGCGGACACCCACGACATCGTCGCGGCCCTGGAAGCCGGAGCCGACGACTACGTGACCAAGCCGGTCGCGGTCAAAGAGCTGTCAGCCAGGCTACGGGCAGTGCGAAGACGGATGCAGACCCCCTCCCCCGCCGCCACCTACCTGGTCGGCGACTTGGAAGTACGGTCTGCAGCCGGAGAGGTCTACGTCGGATCCGAACAGATCGCAGTGCCCCGCACCGAGTTCCTGCTGCTGTGCGAGCTGGCTGAGCACGCCGGAAGCGTGCTGTCGCGCCAGCAACTGCTGAAGCGCGTGTGGGAGTACGACTTCGGAGACGAGCGGCTCGTCGACGTCCACGTCGGACGCCTGCGCCGCAAGATCGAAGGTGACTGGATAGGTGGTCGTGACTGATCGCCGTTCGGCCTTGGTCAGGGGAACGTGGGTGTCCAGGGTAGGCCGCGCATGGCGTCGACGAGGACGGTGTAGGCGTTGCGGCCGTGGCGGACGGCGGTGGCGGTGTAGGTGCGGATCGCGGCGAAGTGTTCGGCGCCGGTCAGGGTGCGCAACAGGTGCGGGGTCACCGCCACCGCCGACCGGGGCACGAAGTTGCCTGCCACCCGCGCTCGCGGGCGGCGTCGGCGGCCTTCTTCAGCTCCCGCAGTGCCGTGGCGGCCTGCTCGGCCATCTTCTTCGTCCGGCCCTTGGCGGTCTCGGTCACCGCGATCAGCTCGCGCAGGATGTGCGCCGAGCACAGAAGGTGTACGGCCTTGCGGTAGGTGTCATACGGTGCCCAGGCGTCGTGGACCGCGGCCCCGGTGAAGCGCGGCAGTATGCCGGCGGCGTCGATCGCCTCGACACCGCGCTTGCGATGCACGGTCAGGAACACCGCATCCGGCGTGCAGGCCGAGTGCAGCCAGTGGCATGCCCCGGCAGTGCGGAACCCGGTCTCATCCAAGTGCGCCAGTCCCGCGCCCGCGATGTGGTCCGCGATCAGAACCCCGACCGGCTCGACCGTCTTCGCGCAGGCCGCGACAGCAGAGGCGACCGTACTGACGGCCAG
>JABFWL010000263.1 GCA_013362315.1 Catenulispora sp.
GGACGGCGGCGCGGGCCAGCGGCATGCGGGCTTCGCCGCGGGCCGGCTCCAGCAGGTCCGGCTCGCCGGTCTCGGCGTCGGGCCAGCGGCCCACGGCGGCGGCGATGGAGGGGAGCAGGGCCATCGCGGCGGTGGCGTAGCCCTCGGCGCTGGGGTGGAAGCGGTCGGGGCCGAACATGTCCTCGGGGCGGGCGTCGAATTCCGGGCCGAGCAGGGAGCCCAGGGACACGGTGCGGCCGCCGGCCAGGACCACCTCGACGGTCTGGGCCGCCGCCAGCTGGCGGGACCAGCGGCGGGCCAGGCGCCGCAGCGGCTGCGCCACGGGGCGGATGGTGCCCAGGTCCGGGCAGGTGCCGACGATCACCTCGGTGCCGGCGGCGCGCAGCCGGCGCACGGCGTCGCCGAGGAAGCGGACGGATTCGGCGACCTTGACGCGGTGCGTGACGTCGTTGGCGCCGATCATGATCACGGCCAGGTGCGGGGCCCGGCCGTCGGGGCCGGCCGCGAGCACCCGCTCCAGCTGCCAGCCCAGGTCCGAGCTCTGGCCGCCGACCTTGGCCACGTTGTGCAGCCGGACCGGGGCGCCGGCGGCCTCGGCCAGGCCGGAGGCCAGCAGGGCGCCGGGGGTGCGGGCCGACTCGGTGACGCCGTAGCCGGCGGCGGAGCTGTCGCCGAGGACCGCCATCCGGATCACCTCGACGCCGGGCGCGGCGTACCAGGCGCCGTAGACGCCGTCGGCGCGCGGCGGGTCGCCCGTGGTCGGACCGATGGCGCGCCGGGCGAGTTTCGCCTCGGCGACGATCAGTCCGATGGCGCCGCCGGTGAGGACGCCGATCCCCCCGCCGCTCAGTGCGGCAGCGGCGGCGACGCGCTTGGCGACCCTCAGCCTTGTGGGCCCGGTCATCGTCGGCACACCTCCTGCAAGCCTCTCCGTGAAGTATGACCGCCGTTGCAGCGACCATACCGTGCGCGGTGTCGACTACGGCGGGATGGACCCACCCGTCTCCCGCCGCCGTCCGTTGAGGAGTCGCTGCGCGACGCGGCATCAATTTCGACCGTAGGCTGGAAGTCACCGTAAAGAGCCGTTCCAGAGAAGAAGCGGAGACACCGCAGATGAAGTACGCCGAGTCCATGGTCGATCTGGTGGGGGACACCCCGCTGGTGAAGCTGAACAACGTGACCAAGGGACTCCAGGCCACGGTCCTCGCCAAGGTCGAGTACTTCAACCCGGGCGGCTCCGTGAAGGACCGCATCGCGCTGCGGATGATCGAGGCGGCCGAGCGCTCCGGCGCCCTGAAGCCCGGCGGCACCATCGTCGAGCCGACCTCCGGCAACACCGGTGTCGGGCTGGCGATAGTGGCCCAGCAGAAGGGCTACAAGTGCGTCTTCGTCTGCCCCGACAAGGTCTCCACCGACAAGATCAACGTGCTGCGGGCCTACGGCGCTGAAGTCGTCGTCTGCCCCTACGCGGTCGCCCCTGAGCACCCGGACTCCTATTACAACGTCTCCGACCGCCTGGTCCGCGAGATCCCCGACGCCTGGAAGCCCGACCAGTACTCCAACCCGGAGAACCCGGCCTCGCACTACCACTCCACCGGTCCGGAGCTGTGGGACCAGACCGACGGCCGGATCACGGCGTTCGTGGCCGGCGTCGGCACCGGCGGCACCATCTCCGGCACCGGCCGCTACCTCAAGGAGGTCTCGGACGGCGCGGTCAAGGTCATCGGCGCCGACCCCGAGGGCTCGGTGTACTCCGGCGGCTCCGGCCGCCCCTACCTGGTCGAGGGCGTCGGCGAGGACTTCTGGCCCACCGCCTACGACCGGGACGTCGCCGACGAGATCATCGCGGTCTCCGACAAGGACTCCTTCCTGATGACCCGCCGCCTGGCCCGCGAGGAGGGCCTGCTGGTCGGCGGCTCCTGCGGCATGGCCGTGGTGGCGGCCCTGCGCTACGCCGAGCGCCTGGGCCCGGACGACGTGGTCGTGGTGCTGCTGCCGGACTCCGGCCGCGGCTACCTGTCGAAGATCTTCAACGACGACTGGATGGCCGACTACGGCTTCCTCAACCCGAACACCGAGGAGCCCACGGTCGCCGAGGTATTCGCGCGCAAGGGGCAGGGCCTGCCCGAGCTCGTCCACATGCACCCGCACGAGACCGTCGGCGAGGCCATCGAGACGCTGCGCGAGTACGGCGTGTCGCAGATGCCGGTGGTAAAGGAGGAACCGCCGGTGATGGCCGCCGAGGTCATCGGCTCCATCGTCGAGCGGGACCTGCTGCGCGCGCTGTTCTACGAGAAGGCCTCGTTGGAGGACCGCCTCGACGCGCACATGTCCCCGCCGCTGCCCCAGGTCGGCTCCGGGGAGCCGGTCTCGGCGCTGGTCACCGCGCTGGAGAAGGCCGACGCCGCGGTGGTGCTGGTGGAGGGCAAGCCGCAGGGCGTGGTGAGCCGCCAGGACCTGCTGGGCTTCCTCGGCACGGAGGCCTCGGCGTCGCTGGGCGCGTAAGCGCTAACCCACAAGCGGTGCTAAAGACACGCCCAGATGCAGCCGCAACCGGTCTCGACCGTCACTCAGGTCGAGACCGGTGAGCCGCTCCACCTTCTCCAACCGGTGGTACAGCGTCTGCCGGTGAATGCTTAGCGCGGCGGCAGTCTGCTGCGCACTCCCTGCGTGATCCAGATACGTCTGCACAGTGAGCAACAAGTCCGGCTCCTCTATAAGGCGCCTGACTGCAGGATCCACCACAGCGTCACGTAGTTCTCTCTGCGGGCCACAAGCGAGCAATCGGTAGATGCCGAGATCAGCCCATGCCGCTGAAGGGCGGAAAGCGGGCACTGCCCGTCCCACACGTGCGGCGAGCCGCGCTTCGCGCCAACTGGCACGAGCCTCCGCAAGATCCTCGCGCGGGGAACCGATCCCCACTATTACGTCCGCCATATGGCGTTCTCTATAGAGCTCCAGCGCACGGTTCCCGATGTCCGCGACAGAGTGCGGCTCAGGAACCAGCAGGCTGATGTGATCAGTTTCGGCTGCCGCCAGCACTGACCGCGGAAGCCGCCACAGGTTCAGCGGAACCGACTGCCAGTCCTCCGCGCTCACCGCTTCCAGCACCATCACCGCCACCGGCCGGTCCCGCTCGACCAGCCCCAGCGCGGCGATCTCCTCGGCGGCCTCCTCCGCGACCGTCCGCTCCGGTGACAGCAGGTTCTGCAGCCGCTCCTCCATCCGCTCGCGCACCCGCGCCTGCTGCGCCAGCAATGCGCCGGCCCGCGCCGCCTCGTGCATCGCGCCGTTGAGCAGTTCGTCGTCCAGCGGCGCGCCGGCCTCGAGCAGCCAGACGTAGCCGTACGTCACCCCGTTCCACCTCGCCGGCAGGCATACGCGGGGCAGCACGCCGTGCTCCGGATCCGCCGGCGTCCGCACCGGCCGGTCGCTGCGCGCGATCCCGAAGCCCTCGAACCAGGCCCGCACCTCAGGGGAGGAGCGCCGTTGCAGGATCGAGCGCTCCCGGATCACGTCCAGGCCGCCGGACTGAGAAGCGAACGCCACGAGGTTGAAGTCCCGGTCCTCCAGCGTCGCCGAGGCGTCGGCCAACCGGGAGACGGCGTCGACGAGGTCTTGGAAGTGGTCGGTCGTCAGCGTCGCCATCAGACAAGTGTATGACGAATTCGGGCGAAGATCGTGGCACTCGTCCATACCCGTGCCCCGGAATGCGGCTTTACGGTGACGGCATGCCCAACCGCGCCCTGCTCGCCGCCTCTCGGAGCCGCACCATGCGCGGCCTGATCACCGGCGTCCCCGCCACCCGCCGCGTCGTCGACCGGTTCGTCGCCGGGGAGGACCTGGACCAGGCCAGCACGGTGATCGGCGGCCTGGTCGCGGCCGGCCTGCGGGTCACCGTCGACCGGCTCGGCGAGGACACCGTGGACGCCTCCGACGCGGCCGTGACCCGCGACGCCTACCTGACGATGCTCAAGCGGTTCGCCGAACTCGGCGTCGCCGAGCACGTCGAGGTCTCGCTGAAGCTCTCGGCTCTGGGCCAGAAGCTCCCCAAGGACGCCGCGCAGATCTCCCTGGAGAACGCCGTCGCGATCGCCGAGGCGGCCCGCGACACCGGCACCACCATGACCCTGGACATGGAGGACCACACCACGGTCGACGCCACCCTGGGCACGCTGCGCGAGCTGCGGGGCGAGTTCCCGTGGGTGGGCGTGGCGATCCAGGCGATGCTGTACCGCACCGAGGGCGACATCACCGACCTGGCCACCGCGGGCTCCCGGGTCCGCCTGGTCAAGGGCGCCTACATGGAGCCCGCCTCGGTCGCCCATCAGGACAAGCACGAGGTCGACAAAGCCTATGTGCGCGCCATGCGGACTCTGCTGCGGTCCTCGGCGTACCCGATGATCGGCAGCCACGACCAGCGCATGATCGACATCGCCCACCAGCTGATCGCCGACACCGGCCGCGCGCCGGACACCTACGAGTTCCAGATGCTGCACGGCATCCGCACCACCGAGCAGCGCGCGCTTGTGGCCGGCGGGGAGAGCGTGCGCGTCTATGTGCCCTTCGGCGACGACTGGTACGGCTACTTCATGCGCCGCCTGGCCGAGCGTCCCGCCAACGTCATGTTCTTCCTGAACTCGCTCGTCAAGCGCTAATAAGACGCTCAGAAGAGGGGATCTCCCGCACCGCTATGGACGCCATCACCCACACCCCGGCGCCGGTCAACGAGCCGGTCCGCGCCTACGCTCCCGGCAGTGCCGAGGCCGCCGCGCTCCAGCGCCGCGTCGCCGACCTCGCCGCCGAGCGCCACGAGCTGCCGATGACGATCGCCGGCCGCCGCCGCATGGCCGCCGGAGAGCGCATCGAGGTCGTCCAGCCGCACAACCACAAGCACGTCCTCGGCGAGACCGCCAACGCCTCGGCGGCCGACGTCGCCGACGCCGTCGCGGCGGCCAAGGCGGCGGCCCCGGCCTGGCGCGCGCTGCCCTTCGACGAGCGGGCCGCGATCATCTTGCGCGCGGCCGACCTGCTGTCCGGCCCGTGGCGCGACACCCTCAACGCCGCCACCCTGCTCGGCCAGTCCAAGTCGGTGCAGCAGGCCGAGATCGACAGCGCCTGCGAGCTGATCGACTTCTGGCGCTTCAACGTGCACTTCGCGAGGCAGATCCTCGCCGAGCAGCCGCCCGCCAACGCGCCGGGGGTGTGGAACCGCACCGACCACCGGCCGCTGGACGGCTTCGTCACCGCGATCACCCCGTTCAACTTCACCGCCATCGCCGGCAACCTGCCGACCGCGCCGGCGCTGATGGGGAACACCGTGGTGTGGAAGCCCTCACCGACTCAGCAGCTCGCCGCGCAGCTCACCATGGAGCTCCTGGAGGCCGCCGGGCTGCCCGCCGGCGTGATCAACCTGGTCACCGGCGACGGCCTGGCGGTCAGCGAGGTGGCGCTAGCCGACCGCGACTTCGGCGGCCTGCACTTCACCGGCTCGACCAGGACGTTCAAGGCGCTGTGGCGGCAGACCGCCGAGAACCTGGACGTCTACCGGTCCTACCCGCGCATCGTCGGCGAGACCGGCGGCAAGGACTTCGTCGTCGCGCACCCCAGCGCCGACGCCGCCGCTCTGGTCACCGCGCTGGTCCGCGGCGCGTTCGAGTACCAGGGCCAGAAATGCTCGGCGGCCTCGCGCGCCTATATCCCGCGCTCCCTGTGGGAGTCCGGTGTGCGGGAGCAACTGGCTGACATCACCGGGACCATCACCTACGGCGACGTCACCGACTTCTCCTTCTTCGGCGGCGCGGTGATCGACCGGCGCGCCTTCGCTAAGCACAGCGACTTGTTCGCGCGGGTGCGGGCCGAGGGCAAGCTGGAGATCCTGGCCGGCGCCACCACTGACGACTCCCAGGGGTACTTCGTCCAGCCCACGGTCCTGGTCGGCGACGACCCGCACCACGAGGTGTTCACCGACGAGTTCTTCGGCCCGATCCTCGCCGTCCACGTCTATGAGGACGCGCGCTATAGCGAGGTCCTGGAGCTGGTCGACAGCTCGACACCGTACGCGCTCACCGGCTCGATTTTCGCCACCGACCGCGCGGCCGTCGAGGAGGCGCACCGCACCTTGCGCTTCGCCGCGGGCAACTTCTACGTCAACGACAAGCCCACCGGCGCGGTGGTCGGGCAGCAGCCGTTCGGCGGCGGCCGGGCCTCCGGGACCAACGACAAGGCCGGCTCGGCGCTGAACCTGCTGCGCTGGCTGAGCCCGCGCACCGTGAAGGAGACCTTCGTGCCGCCGGTCGATCACCGGTACCCGCACATGGGCTAAGGGCGCTCAAGGGCTGACAGCCATATCTGGCTACCCTCAGCAGCCCGCTGACCGGCTGCCGCTACGAGCAGCAGCCGCCGCCGCAGCATCCGCCAGCGTTGCCGGATGCTGCGGCGGACTTGCCAGTGCCGCCGCCGACGTTCACGGCGACGGTGGAGATCAGCTTCACGGTGTCGTCGTGGCCCGCCGGGCAGGTGGCCGGGGCCGAGGCCTCGGACATCGGGCGGGACAGCTCGAAGGTGTCGCCACACGCGCGACAGCGGTACTCATAACGGGCCATGCCTGGAATCTTAAACGGCCGGGCGCTTTCGGTCAGCGGCCGCAATGCCTAATATCGGATCATCGCAGTGGTTTGCGTCATCTGATATAGAGGCGGGATGCTATTGCGCATGTCGCGCCGTGTGACCTCGTTCTTTGGTGCCTGCGCAGTAGCCTGCCTGGCGGCTCTGCCGACCTCGGTGTACGCGCAGGACGGCGCCCCGGGCCCGGCGCCTGCTCCCGCGCCTGCTCCGGCCGCACCGGCAGCCCAGTGGCCCCTTGCCTTCCTCAAGGCCGACCAGATCTGGCAGCTCACCAAGGGCGGCGGCGTCACCGTCGGCCTGGTCGACTCCGGTGTCTCGCCGCTCGGCGACACCCGCGCCAACCTGCTCTCCGGCGCCGACTTCTCCGAGGGCTCGGCCAGCAGCGGGATCGCGCACATCGACACCGACACCGACAGCCACGGCACCACCATGGCCGTGCTGATCGCCGGCACCGGCGGCGGCGAAGGGCTCCGCGGCCTGGCCCCCGAGGCGAAGATCCTGCCGGTCCGGATGCAGAAGGAGACCGGCGAGGACCCCGCGAAGATCGCCGACGCGCTCAAGTACGCGACCGCGCAGCACGTGAAGGTGATCAACATGTCGCTGGGCACCGCCCCGACAGCGGGCCTGGCCGCCGCGGTGAAGGCCGCTCAGGACGCCGACATCGTGGTGGTGGCCGCTGCGGGCAACGGCGGAGGCAAGGTCATCACTCCGGCGGCGTATCCCGGTGTGGTGGCGGTCGGGGCGGTGGACTCCACGGGGACGCGCTGGGACCTCTCCAGCTACGGTCCGCAGATCGCGCTTATGGCGCCGGGAGTGGGGATCCCTGTAGAGGACGCTGCTGGGGCGCCTAAGACTGTCCGCGGCACAAGTAACGCGACTGCTTATGTGACGGCTTCCGCGGCACTGGTACGGGCTCTGCATCCGGACTGGACAGCCGGCCAGACCATCCGGGTGCTTCTGGCGACGGCTACTAAGACCGGTGGTGCTACCGGGCTCACGCGGAACGACAAATATGGGTACGGGATCGTCAACCCTCTTGCGGCTCTTAAAGCGGGAACCCCTGTAGAGAAGGACAACCCTCTGGTGGCCGGGGCGGCTCCCTTGGTGGCTCCTCTGCCCGCAGCCGCTCCTTCCCCGACGCCTGCTACGTCGGCTTCCGTGTCTAGCAGCAGCGCATCCGCTACACCGTCTCCGGCCTCGGCGACTTCTACAGACGTCGTGCAGAGGTCTGCCAAGACGAGCACTACAGACGCCACAGAGAAGACCGGCTTGTTGTCGTCGCGGCGGAACAAGATCCTGGCGGCGTGTGGCGGAGCTGCGGTGCTCGGCGTCGTATTGCTGCTGCTGAACCGTGTGCTTAAGCGGAGGCAGCTGAGGCGGAACCGTGCTTGGCACTGACTAGCGCGGCCGTATAGCCATCGCCAACAGGTACTTGTTCGTATAGCGATTCTGAATGATGCGGGTAACCGGTCCGCCAAGTCGTGAGTACCAGACCGCCGGCTTCGAGAACGCGGTAACCGTGAACTCGACCAGCCCGGCGGTGCGCGTCACATAGAACGACTCCCGCCCGAGTTCTGGATGCCCGGGCAGAGTTTCGTAGGCGTAACCGGCCCGATCGGCTTCCTCGAAGTCTGCTGCGATGATCCGGAACGGCGCTCGTAGCGGGATCACTCCGGCGACCCGCGCCGTCAGCCGTCCCTGCAGTCCGACTTCGGGTGCCGGAAGGATGCCGTCGGCCAATGCCACCTCCACCCGCATCCCCGCCCCGATCTGCGGCCCCCACGCCCGCAGCATCGCCCGCGCGCGTTCGAAGGCGCGATCCAGCGCCGGGTCGTCCGGGACGAAGGCGTGGGCCAGCGGGATGGAGCGCTGGAAGTACCGGTAGCCGTGCGGCACCGGGCCGATCGCGGCGTCGC
This sequence comes from Catenulispora sp., assembly GCA_013362315.1. Taxonomy (GTDB): domain Bacteria; phylum Actinomycetota; class Actinomycetes; order Streptomycetales; family Catenulisporaceae; genus Catenulispora. The sequence continues at coordinate 8,544 of JABFWL010000263.1, forward strand.
CGGGGTGCGGGTTCGTGTCGGCGTCCATGAGGGTGTCTAGGGTAGATGGCGACGGTGATGGCCAAGTCCGGCAGCGATGTCCCGGCCGGGTGGCCGGCTACCGCGTCAGCTGGTCGCCGCGCCCCATCGCGATCAGCGCCAGGTTGTGCAGCGCCAGGCCGCCGGGCCGCAGGTAGTCGCTGTGGCCGCCCTTGCCGGCGTCGAAGCGGCGGGCGCCGAAGGCCGGGTCCACCGGGTCGTCGCCGAAGCCGAGGTCGACGCCGAGCAGGTCGACCTGGACGTGCGGGACGTCGGCGATGCCGTCGTTGGCGCCGCGGCCGGCCCAGACCCGGGCCCCGGTGTCCAGGTCGGCGACCGAGCCCACGCCCATGCCGGGGGAGCCGAACACCGCGATGTCGGTGGCCTTGACCGCGTGCGCGGCCTGGCCGCAGACCACCGAGCCGTAGCTGTGGCACAGCAGCGTCACCGGGGCCTTGTTGACCGCCTTGAGCTGGTTCAGGAACACCTTCAGGGCCCGGGCGCCGGTCTCGGCGTGGCCGAGGGTGGTGATGTGGATGCTGTCCACCGACGGCGGGTCGTAGCCGAGCCAGCCGATGACCGCCAGCGAGTCGTGCGCGCCCAGGTCCTGAGCCTCGGACCACAACGCCTCGGCGCCGCCGCCGGGACCCTTCACGCTGTCGAAGTTGGACAGCGTGTTGCCGGCGCCGGGCACCACCACGGCGATGCGCGTGGCGTGCACCAGGTCGCCGACCACCTCCACGCCGCGGCCGTCGCCGGTGGGGTCGAAGGACAGGAAGTCACGGCTCGGAATCGACAGGTTGCGCAGCGTGTGCGCGAGCATGGCGTCGCCGCCCTGCTCGGCTTCGAGAGCTGCCTTCGCCATGGCGGTCCGGTTCAGGTCGTAGCGCTCGGTGAGCGAGGCGACACTGAGAGCGGGCAGCTTCGGCAGCGGGCTGTAGGCGATGCTCGCGTGTGCGGGGCCGCTGGTGATCACCGTGGCGCCGGCGGCGATCGTGACGGCCAGGGCCTTGCGTCGGAAGCCGTTGGGCATGATCTTGCCGGGACGCAAGCGATTCAGGTGGTGTCGGACGCCCGACGACAGCAGGGAGCCCAGCCCGATGCGGGCAGAGTCGAGCGGGCGCATCGCATCGGTTCCTAACACCTTGGGGGGATTCAGGCGATCCTACGCGATCGGCCGGGCACCCAGGCACCGGCTCGCTTGATCGCCTCCCTGAGATCTTCTGTGGTTGATCGCCGTTTGTCGAGGCTCCGGCGGCGTATATCGCGCTGCTACATCTGACGGAGCGCGCGTCAGTCGAACAGCGACCGCGGCCACGACGCGCGGGTCCGGACCACGTCGGACGCCACCGCGATCAGCGTCAGCCGGGCCTGGAGGTAGATCCAGGCCAGCAAGCCGAGTACCAGGCCGAAGGTCCCGTACAGCGCCGAGGAGTGGCGCAGCTGGTGCGCCGCGATGGCGCCGCCGAGGTACTGCAGGCCTTGCCAGAACGCCGTGGTGAGCAGCGCCCCCGGCAACAGGTCGCGGGTGCGGACCTCGGCGGCGGTCGCGATCCGCAGGCCCAGCCAGAACAGCAGCGCGGTGAGCACGAATGACGCGGCCAGCAGCGCGATCCGGCTCGCGACGGTGAAGGCCAGGCCGCTGGTCCACTCCCCGACCGAGGCCAACACGGTCGTGGACAGCACGCCGAGCCCTATGGTGGCGATGATGCCGAGGCTGCGCAGCCAGGACTGCGGGAAGCCGGGCCGCCGCTCCTCGGGCACGCCCCAGAGCAGGTTCATCACGTACTGCGCGGCGTTGGCCAGCCCGAGCGCGCCGACCAGGGTGGTGGCGATGCTGATCCCGAGGCCCACGCCGTTGCGCGCGAAGCCGTGGACGTTCCTCTTGAGCTCTTCGCCGATCACCGGGAAGTCGACCAGGGCGGAGTTCAGCACCCGCTGTTGCACGCCGGGGTAGTGGCGTAGGACGACGCCGAGCACCGTGGTCAGGATCAGCAGCAGCGGGAACAGGGACACGAACGCGAAGAAGGTGAGAATCGCCCCCAGGTAGCCGGCCTTCGCCTGGCTCAGCTCCCGCCAGACGGCCACCGGGAACGCGAGCACGACATGACGTTGCTGGAAACGGTCGAGGCCACGGGCCGCTGCGCGCAGCCGCGCTAAGGGAGCCATGCAACTCATATAAGCACCATCAGGTGCTGAGCTCTTTCCACCACGCCGGTACCGGACGTAGTATGAGTGTGACCTTAGGTATCTCAGTGGACAGATTCACCGTGGAGGGTGCGGCCAGTCGGCGATCACTGATCTGCATGGCATCGGGTTCCCTCCTAAGACGTAGCCCTGATCAGTTCAATGACTGATGTGGCTTGTCCGCTTGATCGTTAGGAATAATGGAGGTACCGACGACCGGCAGGGGGACCGGACTTTCACACGGGCGGAGGGGTGTTCGCGATGCGCGGAAACAACAAGAAGCGCGGTATCGCCAGGCGGGTTATCGCCGCGCTGGTGTTGACACTGGCTGTGACCTCGACGGCGGCGGTTTCCGCCAGCGCCGACACCAGCTGGGCTGGGGCGCCGGTGAGCGACGCCCCGTAAGCGGCGCTACGCCGCGTCGTGACTTAAGGTCGCCAAGGTGAGTCCATCGCTACACGTCGGTTGCGCGATGTGGAGCTACGCGTCCTGGCAGGGACGCGTGCTGCCACATTCGCTGCCGCCTCGTGAGCGGTTGCGTGCTTATGCGACATGGTGCAACGCCGTCGAGGGCAACACGACGTTCTACGCGACGCCCTCGCGCGGTACCGTCGAGTCCTGGGCGGCGCAGGCTCCCGAGGACTTCCGCTTCCTGCTCAAGTTCCCGAAGCCGGTCACGCACGAGCGCCGCCTGGCCGCCGGCCTGTTCAGCACGGGCAGTCCGCTGCACGCCTTCTTCAGCGTCATCGAGCCGCTGGGCCGTAAGGCCGCGCTGTGGGTTCAGCTTCCGGCCTCGTTCGGCCCGGCCGACCTGCCGACGCTCGACGCCTTCCTACACCGCCTTCCCGGCGGCTACCGCTATGCGGTCGAAGTGCGGCACCCTGCCTTCTTCGAGGACCCGGCGAGCGAGCAGCGCTTGGCGAAGCTGCTGACCGAGGCGGACGCCGAGTGGGTGCCGTTCGACACGACGGTCCTCTACGCGACCCCGCCGGAGACCGACGCCGAGCGCGAGGCCTGGACCAAGAAGCCGCGCCTACCTCGGCGCACCCACGCCCTGACTCGGTTCCCGATCGTCCGCTACTGCGGCCGTGACGACGCCGACCGCACCGCCGAGGGCTGGCAGCCCTGGGCCGACATCACCGCCGACTGGCTCGGCGAGGGGCGCTCCCCGACGGTGTTCATCCACACGCCGAACAACGACGACGCGCCGATCCTCGCCCGCCGTTTCCACGACGACGTGCGTCGCCGAGTGCCGGGCCTGGAGGCGCTGCCGGAGCCGGTTCCGGCTGAGCCGCCGATGCTCTTTTAGCTTTTAGGAGCGCCTATCAGGGCTCGACTACGGGGCGCCGTAGGTGAGCGGGATGAACCAGGCGTACCAGCCCGACGCCGCCGCGATCACGACCATGGCCACGATGAGGCCCCGGTTGCGCGCCCGCGAGAGCACCTGGGCCAGCGGCAGGAGCAGCGGGAAGGCCGGCATGAGTTCGCGCGGCGTTATGAAGATCTGCCGGTGGCTGCACAGGACCAGCGTCGAGAGCGCCGCGCAGAAGACGAGCACGGGCCACGGCAGCCGCTGCCGGCAGGCGAGGACGAACAGAAACGGCACCGCGAGCATCGTGAGGACCGCGAGCAGGTACATCACGTTCGGGTTCTCGGCCCGGCCGTCGACCAGTGCGGCCAAGATGTCGACCGTGGTCTTGCCGGCGTCGAACCAGTTGTCCCAGGCGTCGTGCTGCATCCGGAAGTACGCGGTCGGCTTCCCGAAGTGGTGGCCCACGAAAGCGATGTAGCCGAGCATGCCGAGCGGAGCCACGGCCGCGCAGACCCACGGGCGCCAGCCGTCTTCGCGACGCAGGATGCTGACGAGCGCGAACAGGCCGACGGCGAGAATCAGCGCGAAGGCCGAAGGGCGCGTGAGACCGCCGAAGAAGGTCAGCACGCCAGCCGCGATCCACGCCCGCCGCAAGACCGCGTACAAGGCCCACGCGGCGAAGGCTACGAACAGGCCGTCGGCATACGGCCAGACCTGGATGATGGCGGTGGGCACCACCGCCCACAACGCCACGGCGACGAGCCCGGTGCGGGCGCTGGACACCTTCTCGCCGACGTAGCGGATGCCGACCGCCGCCGCCGACCCGGTCAGGATCGAAGTCAGGACGCCTGCGTAGTTGTAGCTCAGCCATGGCAGCACATGGACGACGCGAACCAGCAGCGGATAGAGCGGGAAGAACGCGTAGTCGGTGCTGTGGTGGTAGCCGTCGCGGGCGATACCGAGGTAGAAGGCGGAGTCCCAGCCCTGGTGCAGGAACTTGGTGAGCGGCTCGGCGCGAAGGTGGAGGACCCAGAGCAGGGACAGGAACGCGACGGTGTGGAGGCCGAGGTAGACGGTCAGCGTGGCGGCGACTGCGCGCAGGTGCTTACGCGGGGTGCTGATTTCGGGGGTGGTGGGCGCTGCGGGGACTTCGGGCGCTTCGACGGCTTCGACGGCTTCGGTTGTGTCAGGGGCTTCGGGTGCTTCGGGCGCCTCGACGGCTTCCGAGGCGGCCTCCGCCGATGCCGCGGTCTCCACCTCGGCCTTGCTCCCAGTCCCCGCCCCGGTTTTGGCCGCACCGACCCCACCGGACCGCTGACCCGGCAGTTTGATGACGGCTGCCACCGCGCCCTCCCGCATTCAACCCTTGATTCTCCGGCTATGCCCTCCCTGGCATCAAAGCCGCGACGAGTTTATGCAATCTCGAACACACTCGGCAAAGCGTGTTCACGCTTTGGTCCCTCGATGGGGGCCGCCACCACGGGTTAGGGGGAGAGAGCGAGCCTTCGTAGCTCTCGGTGAAGATTCGATCACCCGCGTTGCTGAATATCGCGAGCGCTGATTACTTCAAATGTTTCGTCAGCGTTTCATCAATACGCGGCAACGCGTGGTCGGCCCCGGCAACGAAAAGCCCCGCCAGTCCCGGAGGACGGCGGGGAATAGTGGACACAGGCTACAGCACGGGGCGGGCATGACCCCGTGCATCCGCCGCAGTGTCACTCAGCTACAGCAAGCCCGATCGGGCAACTCACGCCTGTCCCGCCAATTCCGCAATACCCTGCCGGATTCTTGTCAAGGTATTGCTGGTGGTAAGGCTCCGCGTAGTAGAACGTCGCGGCAGGGACGATCTCGGTGGTGATCTGGCCGTGGCCGGCCTTGGTGAGGACTTCCTGGTAGGCGTCGCGGCTGGCTTCGGCGGCGGCCTGCTGGGCGGGGGTGGTGTACTCGATCATGGAGCGGTACTGGGTGCCGATGTCGGCGCCCTGGCGGTAGCCCTGGGTGGGGTCGTGGTTCTCCCAGAAGGTCTTCAGGAGGTCGGTGTAGGTGATCTTGGCGGGGTCGTAGACCACGCGGACGGCCTCGGCGTGGCCGGTGCGGCCGCTGCAGACCTCTTCGTAGGTGGGGTTCTCGGTGAAGCCGGAGGAGTAGCCGACGGCGGTGGTGTGGACGCCGGGGAGTTCCCAGAACTTGCGTTCGGCGCCCCAGAAGCAGCCAAGGGCGAAGACAGCCTCCTCGAAGCCGGCGGGCGGCTCCTCGTAGACCTCGGTGCCGAGGACTGTGTGGGTCTCCCGGGTGGGGAACAGGGGGGTCGGGCGGCCCTTCAGGGCCTCGTCGCTGGTGGGCATGCGCTGTGCTGTGCGGAACAGGCTCATGGTCGCCCTCCCTTTCTGCCGGCGTGGTTCTCTTTCCAGACGATACAACCGGTGGCTTCGTGCTCCTGTTCCAGGTCCCTTCGGGTGGCGGGCCGGCGCGTGTGGCGAGTTCGCCTGCCGTTCCCGTGCCCGAGGTGCGAGTGCCGAAAAGGTCGGTAATGTCCTTTTCGGATGATGCGACCGGGGTTCGGGAGGCGTGGATGGTTTCGCTGATCGCGTGGGCGGCGTCGGCGGCGGCATCGGCGTGGGTGACGGCAGTCGCCGCGGTAGCCGGGCGTGGGTACGACGACTCGCCCTCCACGCCCAACGGCCCGGTGGAGATAGGCACCAAGGGCGCACACCATGATCACGCCGAGATCGCGTCGTGGCAGACCCTGATCCTCATGCTCGTCGCCGCGATCGTCATCGGAACCCTCGTGCTGATGTACGTCGTCCGGCAGCGCCGGAAGCTGCTGCGGCGGCGCCGGTTACGCCGGATGGCTGAAGCGGCGCGCTTCACGCAAGCCGCGGCCGACTCCGAAGCGCCGGTTGCCGCCGCGCCGCCACCGCCGCATCCCACCGCCGCCCCCGGACGCCCCTCGCCCAACGCGTAACCTAAACACCATGTCCGCATCTGACGCCCACGCCCACGCCGCCTTCGAGACCCTGGCGATCCACGCCGGCCAGGACCCCGATCCGCTGACCGGCGCCGTCGTCCCCCCGATCTACCAGGTCTCCACGTACAAGCAGGACGGCGTCGGCGGTCTGCGCAACGGTTACGAGTACTCCCGCAGCGCCAACCCGACTCGCAAGGCGCTGGAGGACTGCCTCGCCGCGGTCGAGGGCGGCCGCACCGGTCTGGCCTTCGCCTCGGGGCTGGCCGCGGAGGACTGCCTGCTGCGGACGGTGTGCGTGCCCGGCGACCACGTGGTGATCCCGGCCGACGCCTACGGCGGCACCTTCCGCCTGTTCTCCAAGGTCCTCAACCGGTGGGGGTTGGGGTGGACCGCGGCCGACATGGCAGATCCGGCGGCGGTGCGCGCGGCGGTGGTGCCGGGCAAGACCAAGGCGATCTGGGTGGAGACCCCCTCGAACCCGCTGCTCGGCATCGCGGACATCGCCGCGCTGGCGGTGATCGCGCACGAGACCGGCTCGCTGCTGGTCGTCGACAACACCTTCGCCACCCCCTACCTGCAGCAGCCGCTGGCGCTGGGTGCCGACGTGGTCGTGCACTCCACCACCAAGTACATGGGCGGCCACTCCGACGTGGTCGGCGGCGCGCTGGTGGTGGCCGACGAGGAGCTGGGCGCCCAGCTGGCCTACCACCAGAACGCCATGGGCGCGGTGGCCGGACCGTTCGACGCGTGGCTGGTGCTGCGCGGCGTCAAGACGCTGGCCGTGCGCATGGACCGGCACTGCGCCAACGCGCAGCGCGTCGCCGAGGCGCTGGCCGCGCACCCGAAGGTGACCGCGGTGCACTACCCGGGCCTGGAGAACGACCCGGGGCACGAGGTCGCGGCCAAGCAGATGTCCGGCTTCGGCGGCATGGTGTCGTTCCGGGTGGCCGGCGGCGAGCAGGCGGCGGTGGACCTGTGCGGCCGCACCGAGCTGTTCACGCTCGGCGAGTCGCTGGGCGGCGTCGAGTCGCTGATCGAGCACCCGGGCCGGATGACGCACGCCAGCGCCGCCGGCTCCCCGCTGGAGGTGCCGGACGACCTGGTGCGGCTGTCGGTCGGCATCGAGTCGGCCGACGACCTGCTCGCGGACCTGCTGCGCGCCCTTGGCTGAGGAGCCGCTCAAGGGCCACTCTCGACAGAGTGGCCCTTGTAGCTCCCCGCCGTGATCCCGCAGGCTGGCTGCGTACAGTCAGGGTCGCGGAGGGATCAGGGGTATGACGCTAGCGGCGCGCGAGGGACGCTTAGAAGCGCGGAAGCCGGACGAGGCCGTCGTCCCGCCCGCCCGGCCCGGCATGTCCACGGCTGCCTGGGTCGCCCTCGCCGCCGTCTACTTCGTCTGGGGCTCGACCTACCTGGCGATTCGCTACGCCATCGAATCCATCCCGCCGCTGTCCTCCGCGGCCCTGCGCTTCACCCTCGCCGGCCTGATCCTCGCGGCGTTCCTCGCGGTCCGCCGCGGCCCGGCCGCGCTGCGCGTCACCGGCCGCCAGCTGCTGTCCGCCGCGCTGCTCGGCCTGCTGTTGCTGCTCGGCGGCAACGGCTTCGTGGTGCTGTCCGAGCAGTACATCCCCATCGGCATGGCGGCACTGCTCGTGGCCTCGGTGCCGCTGTGGATCGTGGTGTGGCGCCTGGTCGCCAGGGACCGGCCGAACCGGTGGACGCTGCTCGGCGTGCTGATCGGCTTCGTCGGTCTGGTGGTCCTGATGCGGCCCGGCAGCGGTGCAGCGCACAACTACTTCCTGGGCGTGGCGCTGGTGGTGGCGGCCTCGGTCAGCTGGGCGTTCGGCTCGGTGGCGACCAAGACCTGGCTGACGCCGCCGAAGGACCCGTTCGTGGCCTCCGCCTACCAGATGGTGTTCGGCGGTTTGGGCTGCGCCCTCGCCGCGGTCCTGCACGGCGAGCATTTCCATGCCTCCGCGATCACCGGAACCTCGGCATGGGCAACGCTCTATCTCGTCGCCGCCGGATCCCTTGTGGCGTTCTCTTCTTATGTATGGCTGCTTAACAACGCGCCTATATCCCTCGTCTCAACATACGCATATGTGAACCCTGTTGTAGCCGTCGCTTTGGGTGCGATCTTCCTCGGCGAGTCGATCACCCTCGCGGTGGTCGCCGGGGGACTGGTCGTGGTGCTCGGAGTGGCCGTCGTGATTGCGACGGAGCGCAGGTGAGAGACGGTCCGGTTAACTTCCGGGGCGACTAGACGAAAATACGTATCCTGCCGGGGTACACCCGCTGGGCAAGGGCACGGGCGCCGTGCACAATTAGCCGCCGTGGCAGGAATATCGGGAGTCTCCGCGGGCATCGTCCTCGCAGGCCGGTACACCCTTAACCGGCGTTTGTGGCACCGCGGGATCGGCGAGCTGTGGCTCGCCTCCGACTCGGTGCGCCGGCGCCGGGTGTGGATCCAGGTGTCCGCGACCGGTGGCCTGGAGAACGCGGTCTCTTCGCTGACCCGTATCCAGCATCCGGCCATCGCCGTGGTGCGCGAAGCCGGGCAGAAGCGCATCGCGCACGAGGACCGGGTTATCACCGACCATGACTCGCGCTCCCACAAGCTGATCCACAAGAGCGACAGCTACATAGAGTTCGCCGTCTACGACCAGGACAAGGGTTCCTCCCTGACTGCGCGTCTGATGAAGGGCGCCCTGTCCTCGGCGGAACTGGTCACGGTCGCACTGAGCGTCGCCGAGGTCTTCGAGACCGTCCATGCCGCCGGACTGGTCCACGGCTGGCTGCACACCGACTCGATCTGGCTGGGCAGCAAGGGGCACGTCTTCGTCGACCTGGCCATGGGCCTGGCTTTCGAGGGCGACGCGGCCACTCTGGCGCTGGAGGCCGAGTCTGGCTTCGTGACCACGGCCCGCCTCGGCGGTGCGGCCGCCTCTACCGCTGACGACGTGTACGCCCTGTCGTGGCTTCTCTACATAGCCATCTTCGGCTGGGAGATCGTCCGCGAAGACCTCCAGCGCGCCCGCGTCGAGGCGGCGGGCGGCGTGCACGGCGGCGCGGTCGCGGCGGGCGGCACCGAGGAGCTGATAGCTCTGCTGGCGTTCCGCCGGGAGATCGCGATCGGCCGCATCGTCGAGTTCTTCGGCGAGGGCTCCGAGCTGGCGGTGCTGTTCGCCAACTGCCTGTCCGGGGAAGCCGGCGGCCGCCCGTCGATGGCCGAGGTGGTCGCGGTGCTGCGCGGCCGCGCGGAAGCCGTCGCCGTGCTGCCCGCACCGGTGATCGTGGCCGAGCGCGCCGCCGCGGCCGCCGCCGCTCTCGCGCTCGCGGCCGAAGCGGTCGGCGACTCGCTCGGCGCGAGCGTCGAGGACGCGGACACCGGGGCCTGGACGCCTTCGGTGAGCCCGACGGCGGGGGCGTCGAAGAAGGGCATGATCACGCTCGCGGAATGCGAGGCGGCGCGCGAGGCCGCGGTGGTGGCGGCGCTGGCCGAAGCCGAGGCCCGCACCGCGGCCGCGACCGAGGAGGCGGTGGCGCTGGCGCTGGCTGAGGCGGAGGCGGAGGCGGCGCATCGGGCCGAGTTGGCTGCTGCTGAGCAACGCCATGCTGCGGCTGGCGAGGAGGCTTTGGCTGCGGCGAGCGGCGCTGCTGTCGCGCTGGCGATTGCCGAGATGCAGGAGCGGCATCGTGCGGAGCTGGCTGCCGCTGAGCAGCGGCACTCCGCGGCTGGCGAGGAGGCTTTGGCTGCGGCGAGCGGCGCTGCTGTCGCGCTGGCGATTGCCGAGATGGAGGAGCGGCATCGCGCTGAGCTGGCCGCCAATGAGGAACGCCATTCTGCGGCGACTGCCGAAGCGGTTGCTGCCGCGAATGCTGCGGCTGTAGCGGCGGCGATCGCGGAGGTCGAGGAGCGGCACCGTCGAGAGCAGGAGTCGGCGCGGGCCGAGCATGCTTCTGAGGGCCATGGTTCCGGCGGCGGGGAAGCGCTGCCGGCTGGCGCGGGCGGCGGGGCGGTCGCGTTGGCCGTCGCAGAGCTCGAAGAACGGCATCGTGCTGAGCTGGCCGCCGCTGAGGAGCAGCATCGGATCGAGGTCGAGAACGCCCGGACCGAGGGCGCACGGGCAGCCACCCTCGCCGCCGAGCGTCAGCAAGCTGCCGCCGTCGAGGCGGCGGTCGGCGTGGCCGTGGCGGCGGCGCTTGCCGAAACCGCTGCCAACGCTGCCAGCGCCGCAGATACGCAGCAACTACCAGCGCAATCGGCCGCTGGAGCCGCCGCTGGTGCAACCGCCGCAACGGCCGCAACCGCAGCAACCGTCGCGACCGCAGCCGCCGCACCGCCGTCCACACCATCCGCCCCGACCCCCACGCCCTCCCCGTCGCCGTCCCCCAAGCCCAAGCCGTGGCTGGTCGCCTCAGGCGGCGCGGTGCTCGGAATCGCCGTCGGCATAGGCATCGGCTACGGCATCCACGGCTCCAGCCACTCCTCCACGGCAGCCGTCCCGACCAACGGCGCCACCACCGCCGGTTCCAGCGGCGCGCAAGCGAGTGCTACCCAGACCACGACCGGCGGCTCGGCGACCGACACCGCGACAACGCCGTCCACATCCTCCGGCGCCAATGGCAGCGCCACGTCGAGCAGCGCCACCGACACGTCGACCAGCGCCGCGACCGGCAGCTCAAGCTCTCCCGGCGCCGCCGCATCCAGTGCCGGAGCACCCAGTGCCGGAGCCCCCAGCGAATCCGCCTCCTCCGGCGGGCCCAACAGCGGCCCGTCCACATCGCCCTCAGCGCCTTCGACCCCCGCCGGCCCCGGATCGCCGAGCGGCCCGAGCGGCCCGAGCAGCCCGGGCGCGCCCACCACGCCGCCCGCGCCCGCGCCCACCTCGGCTCAGCAGGCCGAATCGCAGACCTCGACCATCATCACCAAGCAGGTCACCGACACCACCGCGGCCGGCGCCCTCAAGCAGTCGCTGTCGCGGGTCGTCGCCGCGCCGGTCGGCTCCAACACCTTCACGCAGGCCCTCGCCGCTCTCAACGGCCTGATCACCACCGAGCTGAACCAGGGCGCCATCAGCCCGGCCACGGGTCAGGCGCTGCGTCAGCAAGTGACCTATCTTCTGAGCTTCTCTGGAAGCTGAAAACACAGCCCCTAAGGTGTCTGGCATGACGGCGACAGACACCTCCGGACAACCCGCCTCCGACGCGCCCGTCCTCGCGATCGACATCGGCGGCACGAAGATGGCGGTCGGCGCGGTGGACGGACGCGGCGAAGTGCTGGCGGCGCACCGGGTGCCGACGCCGTCCGGCCCCGACGCGGACGCCGAGGCGCTGTACGCCGCGCTGCTCGACGCCGTCGATCAGCTGCCGTTCGCGCGCGACGGGTTCCGCGCCGTCGGCGTCGGCTGCGGGGGGCCGATGCGCTGGCCGGCCGGGGAGGTCTCGCCGCTGAACATCCCGGGCTGGCGCGGCTTCCCGCTGCGGTGGCGGCTGGAGGCGGACTTCCGGTGCGAGGTGCGGCTGCACAACGACGCCATCTGCCTGGCCGCCGCTGAGCACTGGCAGGGCGCCGGGCGCGGCACCGGGAACATGCTCGGCATGGTGGTCTCCACCGGCGTCGGCGGCGGCCTGATCCTCGGCGACCGGCTGATCGACGGCGCCAAGGGCAACGCCGGGCACATCGGCCACGTCGTCGTCGACCAGGAGACGCCGTGCGCCTGCGGCGGCACCGGCTGCCTGGAGGCGGTGGCCAGCGGCCCGCGGATGGCGGCGTGGGCCGCGGCCCAGGGCTGGCGCGCC
>JABFWL010000514.1 GCA_013362315.1 Catenulispora sp.
GCACGCTGCACGAGGCAGGCGTCCCGGCGCACGCCCTACCCGCGCTGCGCCACGTCCGCGCCGTGGCGGACCAGGCCGAGCTCACCCGCGACCAGCGGCAGGCGAACCTGTCCGGAGCCTTGCGCCTGCGGCGCCCGGTCGCGGCTCCGGCTGTGGTCATCGTCGATGACATCACCACCAGCGGCGCCAGCCTCGCCGAGGCCGCGCGAGCGCTGCGGGCCGGCGGTGTGCCGGTGCTCGGCGCGGCGACGGTCGCCGCCGCCCGGGTCCGCGTGGGTCGGTGAAGCCGGTTAAGGATGGAAATTCCAACCTTCGTGGCGGATATCCGTCCAGCCCGTGAACCTCGGGGAAATCCCGCCGGACCTGGGCGCGAACCCCGGTCGAACCCAGTGACGATCACTCGAATGGTCCAACGCCACCGTTCGCATCTTCCGTCGGGCCGCCATCAGGACTAGCTTTCACCCATAGGCACCGTCCGCACGACAGTGAGCAGGCGCAATGCGCGAGATCCCGCACATACCCGGCCTATGTTGAGGCCCACCCGTCGAGGCACCGTCGAGGCCACCAGCCGTCCCGATGGCCGCGTAACACACCGATAACCTGCGACGGCCGTCCTCGGTCACAATCGCCACCGACGATGACTTCAGCCGGTCCCGCACCGGCTGTGACTTCCTCCCCTCCAACCGCCGGGCACGATCCGTCCGAGGCGTACGTTGGAGATCCACAAGAGAGCAGTACTCCGATCGACCCCCGGAGGCGCCGCTGGTCACACCATCTCCCCGACGCCGAAAGCCGCAGGCCGCAAGAGCCCGGCAGCAGATCTGGACGCGAGATTGGAGAACGCGCGTGGACATCGTCGTCAAGAGCCGCCATCACGAGGTGACCGACCGGTTCCGCCGGCATGTGATGGAGAAGCTGGCCAAGGTGCAGGAGATGGATGGCAAGGCCATCAGCCTCACCGTCGTGCTGGGGGAGGAGAAGAACCCCCGGCAGGCCGAGCAGAAGGACCGGATCGAGCTGACCCTGGACTGCCCCGGACCGGTGATCCGGGCCGAAGCCTGTGCCGGCGATCCGTACTCGGCGCTCGACCTGGCGGCGGCCAAGCTCCAGACGCAGATCCGCAAGGCGAAGGACCGGCGCAAGATCCACCGCAACCGCAAGGCGATCGCCGAGTCGATCAAGCACCTCCCGGCCATGGCGGACCTGCCGGCCGGCACCGAGCCGCTGCTCACCGCCGACGGCGCGACCAGCGACAACCCCGAGGTCGACCTGAAGCCGTACGCGGTCTCCGGTCCCTCGCACGAGGGTCCGATGGTGGTCCGGGAGAAGACCCACATCGCGGCCCCGATGACCCTGGACCAGGCCCTTTACGAGATGGAACTCGTCGGCCACGACTTCTACCTGTACGTGGACAAGGACTCGGGCCTGCCGGCCGTCGTCTACCGTCGCCACGCCTATGACTACGGCGTGATCCACCTGGAGCCGGGCGAGGCACCGGGAGAGGCGGAGCTGATGAGCGACGGGGTGCGCAGCGCCGCGGCGAGTTCGCCCTCGGACCGGATGGCCGGCGCGCGACGGTAGCCGGTCCCGTGGCACTTGGTCCCGTGGCATCTACTGTGACGATTTCTGTGGCGATTGCGCGGCCCTCCGGCCGGACGACAGAACGTTGATCCGCAGCTGTCCAGGACGCTGATCTGGTCACTCCGCCGTCGCGGGACCGGTGCGAACCGGTCCCGCTTCGGCGGGCGGCCACGTCCCGGCCCTGCCCTCACCCTCGTGGGGAATGTCAGGTGTCCGTGTGAGGTGTCATCATGGTCCTGTGTCGGAAGCCATAAGAGTCCTCATAGCCGACGATCACACGCTGCTGCGCCGGGGACTGGCCCTCGTGCTCGACACCGAGGACGACATCGAGGTGGTCGGCGAGGCGTCGGACGGCGCCGAGGCCGTGGTGAAGGCCGAGCAGCTGGCGCCGGACGTGGTGATCCTGGACGTCCGGATGCCCGACACCGACGGCCTGGCGGCGTGCGCGGCGATCAAGGCCGCGGTGCCGGCCACCAAGGTCATCATGCTGACCTCCAGCGACGAGGAGGCCGACCTCTACGAGGCGGTCAAGAGCGGCGCGTCCGGCTACCTGCTCAAGAGCGTGCTCCCGCACACCATCCCCGACGCGCTGCGGGCCGTGCAGCGTGGGGAGTCCCAGGTCACCCCGTCCATGGCGGCCAAGCTGCTGACCGGCTTCGCGGCCCTGGCCCGGGGCGCCGAGGCGCCGCCGGCCCCGGTCACGGCCCCCGCGCCCAGGCTCACCGACCGGGAGATGGAAGTCCTCAAGCTGGTCGCGACCGGCCGCAACAACCGGGAGATCGCCAAAGAGCTCTTCATCACCGAGAACACGGTGAAGAACCACGTCCGCAACATCCTCGAGAAGCTGCAGCTGCACTCCCGGATGGAGGCGGTGGTCTACGCGGTGCGGGAGAAGCTGCTGGAGATCACCTGAGGCCCGCGGGCCGGGCGACGATTGACAGCGCGACCGCGCCGCCGCGTAGGTTCGAGCCCATGGACATCTCCGTGACGCTGGTGGACGCCGCCGACGGCGCGGTGATCGCGCGCACGGCGGTGGCCTCCGAGGACCTGCCCGCGGCGTTCGACGGCACCCAGCTGCTGGAGGCGGCCGGCACGGTGTGGCGGGTGGTCCGCGCCGAACCCGCCTTCCGCGAGGAGTACGAGCTGGTCGGCGCACTCGAGCTCACCCTGCGCCGGGTCGAGGACGACCCGCCGACCCGGATGTTCCAGACCCGGGACATCCACTTCAGTATGTCCAGCATCAGCGACCGCCTGCCGGACATCGCAGGGCCCTTCGACGGCCGCTCGGTGCTGCTGGTGCAGGACGACCTGTGGCGCGACGTGGAACTCGTCGGGCCGTTCGCCGCCGAGGCGGTCCGGGCCAACCTGGCGGCGATCCGCCGGGTGCAGACCGAGTTCCGGTCCGGCCCGGGGTTCACCGAGATCCATCTGCGCACCGAGCCCGCCGAACCGCTCGAAGGGGTCACGCTCACCGTCGAGGACCTGGCCGCCGGGCTCGGCACGACCACCCACTTCGTGCGCCCGGTCGCGATCGAGGGGCAGGGCCTCGTCCGCGGCGGCTACGCCCTGTCCGTCGCCGACGGTGTGCACGTCTACGGCCTGGTCGACCCGGCGAGCCGGGTGACGGTGGCCGGGGTGCACCGCACCGGCGTCGCCGGGCCGCACGTCGCCGAGGCGTTCGCGGCGCTGGCGCTCGCGCGCGGGCTGACGCTGGTCGACTGGCGCGGGGGCCTGCGGACCGCCGACCCGGCGGTGCTCACCGAGTGGTTCGGGACGCCGCCGCAGCCGTTGTGGCGGTGAGCGCTGTAGGGACGAGCGCTGTGGAGTGAGCGCTGTGGAGTGAGCGCTGTATAGCCAGCCGTGCGGCGGTGACGCCGCGCGGTCAGGCCAGCGCGGCCCGCAGCGCCGCCTCCACGGCGGCGCCCGACGTCACCTGCTCCACGGCCACGTGGTCGCAGCCGACCCAGCTCGCGGCCTCGCGCAGCGCGTCGGCCATCGGCAGAGCCGCGTTCGGCGTGTCGAGGGACACCTTCCTCGCGACGAGGGTCGTGCCTTCGCGCTTGGGATCCACCCGGCCCAGGAGCTTGCCGCCGGCCAGCAGCGGCATGGCGAAGTAGCCGTGGACGCGCTTGGCGGCCGGGGTGTAGGCCTCGATGCGGTGCACCATGCCGAACAGGCGCTCCATCCGGTCCCGCTCCCAGATCAGCGAGTCGAACGGGGACAGCAGCGTGGTGCGGTGCCGGCCACGGGGGCCGCCGGCGGCCAGCAGGTCCAGCGCCGCCGGGTCGGCCCACGCCGGCTGGCTCCAGCCGCGCACCGTGACCGGGATCAGGCCGGTGCGGTCCATCAGCGGTTTCGCGTCCGGGATCCGCAGCCGGTAGTAGTCGGCCAGGTCGCCTATCGTGCCGACGCCGAGGCGGGCCCCGGCCAGCGCCAGCAGGCGGATGTGCGCTTCCTCGGAGGTCAGGTCCGCGGCGTCCAGGATCGGCTTGGGCAGCGCGCGCTGGGGCAGGTCGTAGACCCGGCGCCAGCCCCGGCGCTCCACACATACCACGTCGCCGGTGGCCAGCAGCTTCTCCACCGCGATCTTGGTGTCCGACCAGTCCCACCACTCGGCGCTGCGTTTTCCTGACGCGCGCGCAGGCGCTTGTCCCCCGCCGAAGTCGGCCGTGGTCAGCGGGCCCTCGTCGCGGAGTTTGGCGAGCACCGTCGCCGTCGTCTCCGACGTCGTCGGCATGCCCCAGCCGCCGTTCTGCCGGGTGCGGTAGTTCGCGCGGCGGTAGGCGAAGGTCGGCCATTCCTCCACGGGGAGGATGCAGGCCGCGTGCGCCCAGTACTCGAAGGTGGACGCGCCGTGCGCCTCATGGTTCCAGTACGCCTTCTCGATCGCCTCCCGGCCGACCGCGCCCAGGCGCGCGTACGGCACGAGCTCGTGCGAGCGGGCCAGGACGCTGATCGTGTCCAGCTGCACCGCTCCGAGCGCGTGCAGGACGCCCTTGACCCCGGCCCGGCGATCGGGCGCCCCGATCAGCCCCTGCGCGTGCAGGGCGAGGCGGCGGGCCTCGGCGGCGGACAGCTCGGTCAGCCCGGTGGGGGACTGCGCTACGGACGTCACAGAAATCACGCTAGCGGCCGGTACCGACAAGTCCGGCGCTCAGGTCCGGTCCAGACGGCTCAGCCTGAGTCTTGAGGTCAGGCCGGCCGCAGCTCCCCGGGCAGCACATCGGCCAGCCACATGTCGAGCCGCCGTCCCCGGTGCTCGTGCGATCCCCGCTGCAATCCGACGATCGTGAACCCCGCCTTCTCCACGACCCGCCGCGACGCCACGTTCCCGTCGAAGGCCTGCCACGTCACCCGGCCCAGGCCCAGCTCCTCGAAGCCCCAGCGCACCACCTCGCGCACCGCCTCGGTGAGGTAGCCGCGCCCGCGCGTCTCCGGGTTCGCCCAGTATCCGATCTCGGCCGTGCGCACGCCGCGCCCCTCGGTGAGCCGGGCGATCCCGCCGAGCCCGACCACCCCGGCGATCTGTCCGCTCTCCTTGACCACCGCGGCGAAGGTCGCCTCGTCCCCGGTGGCGAAACCCCTGGGGGCGAATTCGCGGACGAACCACTCGGCGTCCTTGAGTTCATAAGGCACCGGGACCGGGGTCCAGCGCTGGATGTCGGGATCCTGGCAGATCTTGTACACGGCGGGTATGTCCTCCTCCCGCCAGGGCCGCAGTACCAGCCGCGCGGTCTCCAACGGGCCCTCGGGCAGCGGCTGAGGCGGCGGCTGGGGAACTGTCACGGCCTGCTCACGCGTTTCCGGAACGTCCATCGCCCCACCGTAGGTGAGCCCCGGCGGCCGCCTCCAGGGAATATGCCGATGATCATTACGGCGCGCTCTTCCCTTGGAGTGCGGCCCGTCGCATAACATGTTGGAAAAGGCGGGGCCGACCTTGCCTGCCCGAGTCCGTAATCGAGGAGTTGTCTGCCGTGGCGCGTCTGTTCGACAAGGTCCTGCGGGCCGGTGAAGGCAAGATTCTGCGCCGTCTGGAGGCCGTCGCCGACCTCGTCGAGGAGATCGAGGAGGACTACGTCCAGATGAGCGACGCGGAACTGCGCGCTCAGACCGACGAGTTCCGCGCCCGCCTGGAGGACGGCGAGACGCTGGACGACCTGATGCCCGAGGCGTTCGCGGTGGTCCGCGAGGCCGCCAAGCGCACCCTGGGCCAGCGGCACTACAAGGTGCAGATGATGGGCGGCGCGGCGCTGCACCTGGGCAACATCGCCGAAATGCGCACCGGCGAGGGCAAGACCCTGGTGGGCACCCTGCCGGCGTACCTGAACGCGCTGGCCGGCAAGGGCGTGCACATCGTCACCACCAACGACTACCTGGCCGAGCGCGACGCCTCCTGGATGGGCCGGGTGCACCGGTTCCTGGGCCTGAAGGTCGGCGTGATCCTGGCCAACATGACCCCGGCCGAGCGCCGCGAGCAGTACAACTGCGACATCACCTACGGCACCAACAACGAGTTCGGGTTCGACTACCTGCGCGACAACATGGCCTGGTCGCGCGACGAGATGGTGCAGCGCGGCCACTTCTACGCCTGCGTCGACGAGGTGGACTCGATCCTCATCGACGAGGCCCGGACCCCGCTGATCATCTCCGGGCCCGCGGACCAGGCCACCAAGTGGTACACCGACTTCTCCAAGATCGTGGAGCGGCTGGCCGTCGACGTCGACTACGAGGTCGACGAG
>JABFWL010000044.1 GCA_013362315.1 Catenulispora sp.
ACCGGCTCGCCGCCGCCCTGGCCGATCGGGCCTGGGTCGCGAGCACCGTGCGGCAGCGCACGGCCGCGGTGGCCGCCTTCCTCGCGCCGCTCGCCGACGCCGCCCTGCCCGTGCTGCGGCCGGTGGGCGCCCACTGCGTGCTGCTGGACGTCGCCGCCCTGCCGGCCTTCGCAGACCTCGGCGATCCGGTGGCCACCTGCCTGGCCTGGATCTACCAGCACACCGGCATCCGGGCCGGACAGCACCTCGCCACCGCCGGCGAAGCCGCCACCCCCGGCGCGTCCGGCACCGCCATCCGGTTCGCGATCCCGCTCGGCCTGCCCGTCGCCGCGGCGACGCAGGCCGGCCGGCGGATCGCCGAGTTGTTCGCGGCGCCCCCGCCGATCGTCGAGCTTCGCCGGGTCGACGGCGCGCACGCCCCCGGCCGGGACCGCTACTACCCGGTCGTCCAGATCCCGGACGAGGTACGCGAGCGACTCGACGAGGGCTACCGGCCCCCGGACGAGAACGACCGGCTGCTGCGTGCGGCCGTCCCAGCCGTCACCCGCACCCTGATCCCGGCCCGCGGCGGGGCGATCGAGGCCTTCGCTGCCGGGACCGGCCCGACCGTCCTGCTGATGCACCCGTTCAACATGGGCGCCGGCGTGTTCGCGCAGCAGGTCGCCGCCTGGAGCGACCGCTACCGGGTCATCGTCGTCCACCATCCCGGGGTCGGAGCGACCACCGCGGCCGAGGATCTGAGCGTGGCCGGGATCTGCGATCAGTTCGCGCAGGCCCTCGACGC
The DNA here is from genome assembly GCA_013362315.1 of Catenulispora sp. Lineage (GTDB taxonomy): Bacteria > Actinomycetota > Actinomycetes > Streptomycetales > Catenulisporaceae > Catenulispora. The sequence goes on from JABFWL010000044.1 coordinate 785, forward strand.
GCTCGGGGCCGCCGGGCCCGTCCACCTGGTCGGTGCGTCGTTCGGCAGCCTGCTCGCGCAGAGCTACGCCCTGAGCCGTCCGCAGTCCGTCGCGTCCCTGACCCTGCTGTGCGGGTCCTACAAGTACGCCAACCGGTCCGGCGGTCTGGCCCGGCTCGAACAGGTCGTCCAGGAAGACTTCGAGTACGTACTCACGCACACCGACACCGAGCGCCTGCGCCGGGATCGGGAATCGCTGACCGGCGTCATGCTGGCCAGCGAGAGCATGGACCCGCTGATCGGGCTGCGCTACCTCGACCTGTTCGACGAGGCGCCCGACCTGCTCGACCGGCTGTCCGAGATCGCCGTGCCGACGCTCATCGTGCGCGGGGCGCTGGACTCGATCATCCCCGAGAAGACGGCGCACGTCCTGCACGGCCTGATCCCGGACGCCCGCCTGGCCGTTCTGCCGGACGGCGGCCACTTCCCGTCCGTCACCTGCGCCGACGAGGTCAGTGCGCTGATCGGGGCGTTCCTCGACGAGCAGTCGGGCCTGCGCGGGCCCTCGGCGCCGGAGGCGGCGTCGTGACCGGCCGGTGCGGAATCCAGGCGCTGCACGTCTACGCGGGCCTCGCGCGCGTGCCCGCCCTGGAGGTGTTCGCCGGGCGGGGACTGGACCCCGAGCGCTTCGGCAACCTGATGATGCGGGACCGCTCGGTCTGCCTGCCGTTCGAGGACACGGTGACCAACGCGGTCAACGCCGCCCGGCCGCTGGTGGACCGGATCGGGCAGGCCGCACGCGACCGCGTCGAGCTGCTGGTGGTGTGCACCGAATCCGGCCTCGACTACAGCAAGTCGGTCAGCTCGTACGTGCACGAACATCTGGGCCTGGGCCGGCACTGCCGGCTGCTCGAAGCGAAGCAGGCCTGCTACTCGACGACCGCCGCACTGCAACTCGCCCTCGGCTACGTCGCCTCCGGCGTCTCGCCGGGCGCGTTGGCGCTGGTCGTCGCGGCCGACATCCCGCTGGCCGACGCCGAAGCCGGCTACGCCGAGCCCGCCACCGGCACCGGCGCGGTCGCCCTGCTGGTCGGCGACCGTCCCGAGGTGCTGGCCGTGGACCCCGGCGCGTTCGGTACCTACAGTTTCGAGACCTTCGACACCGCGCGCCCCGGCCCGCAGCTGGAAGTCGCCGACGTGGACCGCTCCCTGGCCGCCTACCTCGACTGCCTCAAGCACAGTGTGCTGCACTACCTGGACCGGGTCGCCGACGCCGACTTCGCGACCACGTTCGACTACCTGGCCATGCACACCCCCTTCGTGGGCATGGCGCGCGCCGGGCACCGCAGGCTCATGCGGGAGCTGGCGGGCCGGTCCGCGGAGGGGATCGAGCTGGACTTCACCGCCCGGCTCGCCCCGTCGCTGGTGTATCCGGGCTCGGTCGGCAACATCTTCTCCGGCACGCTCTACCTCGCGCTGGCCAGCCTCATCGACCACGCAGACCTCTCCTCGGCGCGCCGGGTCGGGCTGTTCTCCTACGGTTCCGGCTGCTCCTCGGAGTTCTTCAGCGGGATCGTGGACGCCGGATCGCGTGCCGCGCTGGCCCCGGCCCGGATCGCCGAGCACCTGGCCGAGCGCGCCGAACTGGACTTCGCCGAATACGCCGCGCTGATCGAGGAGAACGCCGCGTGCCTGGTGCCGAGACAGCACCACAAGGTCGACCCGGGGCGCCGCGACGAACTGCTGGACCGGGTGGGCCGCCGCGGGCCCCTGCTCGTGCTGACCGGCATCGCGGACTACCACCGGCAATACGACTGGATCTGACCCGGCCGCGCCAGGAGAGGTGGAAGATGACCGAGAACAGGAATGTGGCAGCCGTGGACGGCGAGTCGGCCGAGCTGGCGGCGCTGCGGCGGTGCATCCTCGCCGTGGTGCCCGCGGTGCCGCCGGAGCACATCCACCCGGACCGCTCGCTGGCACAGCTGGGCTGCAACAGCATCGACCGGGCGGAGATCCTGGTGATGGCCGCCGGCGAGCTGGCGGTGGCCACGCCGGTCGACGGTATCCACGAGGACAGCGACCTGGACAGCCTTGCCGCGCTGTTGCGGGAGAGCCGATGAGCCGGGCCGCGCCGGCCGTTCACGCTGCCCGGGCTGCTCCGGCCGTGATCACCGGGATCGGCGTGCTCTGCCCGATCGCTCCGGACCCGGCACGGTTCACCGAGGCACTGCGGGCAGGCCGTACGGCGATCGCCCCGACCGGTGTCGACGTTCCCGCATATACCGCGCCGTTGCCCGAATTCGTGCTCGCCGACGCCCTCGCCGACGTGGGCGGCCTGCCCACCGGCCTCGCCGAGCGGGCGTTGCGCGTCGCCGGCCGCTCTCCGCTGCCGGTGCGCGCGGCCACCGTCGCCGCGCTCCAGGCATGGCAGCATGCTGAATTGCCGGGCGCCGGGGTGCCCGGCGACCGGGTCGGCCTGGTCGTGGCCGGGCACAACCTGGCCGGCCGCTACGTCCAGGAGCTGCGCCCGGCCTTCGAACGCGACCCGGCGCACCTGAGCCCCAGGTTCGCCCTGCACTGCCAGGACACCGACCACGTCGGCACGCTCAGCGAGGTGCTGGAGGTGACCGGGGAGGGCTTCACCGTGGGCGCGGCCTCCGCGAGCGGTGCCTTCGGCGTCGTCGCGGCGGCCCGGCTGATCGCCTGCGCCGCGGTCGACGTCTGCGTCGTGGTGGGCGCCCTGTGCCGGGTCTCCGACATGGAGGCACACGCCTTGGCGAACCTCGGCGCGTTGGCGCGCGCCGGGCAGGACGCTCCGGGCGCGCCGTTCGACGTGGCGCACCGGGGGTTCGTGCCGGGTGAGGCGGCGGCCGCGCTGGTCCTGGAATCCGCCGAGCACGCGCGGGCTCGCGGCGTGCGGGCGCTGGCCGGACTGGCCGGCTACGGCGCGAAGCTGGACGGCAATCGGCTGGCCGATCCCAGTGCGGCGGGGGAGGCCGCGGTGATGCGCGCGGCCCTGGCCATGGCCGGACTTCAGCCCGGCCGCGTCGGCTACGTCAACGCCCACGCCACCGGGGCTCCGCGCGGCGACGCCGCCGAGTTGGCCGCGCTGGCCGAGGTGTTCGGGCCCGACCTGCCCGAAGTCCGCGTCAACAGCACCAAGTCGTTGACCGGGCACTGCCTCGCCGCTGCCGGGGTCCTGGAAGCCGTGGCCACCGTCGTGCAATTGCGCGAGGGTTTCCTGCACCCGATCGCCGGGCTGGTCGCGCCGGTGCCGACTGGGTGCCGGCTGGTGACCGGGCGGACCGAGCCGGTGGATCTGGCGTGCGCGCTGTCGAACAGCTTCGGCTTCGGCGGTATGAACGCGAGCCTGCTGTTCACCAAGACAGGGGCCTGAGATGCCGTGGACGCCGCCGCTGCTCAGCCCTCTTCAGCGAGGTAGGCGTGGATCCGCTGCTCGTGGATGGCGAGGAAGGTGTTGGGGACGTGGCTGATCAGCCCGAACTTCTTGAACCGCTGCATGAAATAGCCGACCCGCGAGCGGGTCGTGCCGATCATCTCGGACAGCTCCTGCTGGCTGATGCGCTGGCGCAGATACAGGTTTCCGGCGTGCTCGTCGCCATGCCTGGACCCCAGGTACAGCAGCATCCGGGCCAGGCGCTTCTCGCAGCAGGAGGTGATCAGCTGGGTGATCCGGAACTCCTGCTCGGTATTGCGCCGCACGAAGAAGCTGAGGCATTCGGCGACCAGCTGCTCCTCGGCCACGATGTCCAGGAACACCGAGCGTGGGATCTTGAGCAGGCGGGCGGCCGTCATGGCGGTCACCGTGTCGTGCCGGCTGCCGCCGACCAGGCACGACTCGCCGATGATGTCGTCGCGGGAATATATGTCGAGCAGACAGCTCTTGCCGCAGCGGGTCACCATCGTGGACTTGACCCAGCCGTCGATCGCCAGATAGAGGTGGTCGGCGCGCTGTCCACAGGTGTAGAGCGTCTCGTTGCGGGCCAGGCGCAAGACGCTGAATTGATGGCTCCTGCTCTGCAGTTCTTTGGCCAAGCGGCTGCTGAAGGTCAACGAACAGAGGGTGTCCTGCATAGGGCGCCAGTATCCTTCCCTGTTCACCGCCGATGCGCCGGCGAGGTCGGTCGACGCGCATCAGTAGTCTGATAAATCAGCTGTGAGCTTGCCAGAAATCGTACACGTGCTCGATGCTCAGTCTGCTCAACTTTGCTCACCGTTGTCCGTTTCAAGACCACCGGATATCGGATATGTCCGTGCATGGAGCCCGCCCCGCCGGGCCGGCCGGGGGCCGGCCGCCCCGGCTGAGCAGCAACCAGTGAATCAAAGCCCTGAAAAACCTGCGAGGACAGCCGGGTGGCCCGGGCGCCGCCGGACCGGAAGGGGGTGTGATGAATTCCTTTGGAATTCACCCGCAGACCACCATCGCGATCGGTACCCAACCCCGCGAGCCGCTGCGGCTGGACGGCCTGTCCGCGATGCGCCGCAGCATGATCGACGCGACCGCGTCCGAAGTCGGTCCGGGCGACCGCACGGTGGCGGCGGCGGACGCGCTCGCCGACGGCGTGCCGGTGCGGATCTACCAACCACGCGGGAGCGGCGAGCAGGGGCCGGACGGCCAGGAACCCGGCAGCCGAACCCCTGTCGCGGTATTCGTACACGGCGGAGGCTGGGTGATGGGCGGCCTCGACACCCACGACGGTCTGTGCCGCCAGATCGCGGCCCGCTCAGGCTGCGCGGTACTCGCCGTCGACTACCGGCTCGCCCCCGAGCACCCCCATCCCGCGGCGCTCGAAGACGTCGAGCTGGCCCTGACCTGGGCCCGCGGCCCCGGCGGTGCGGCCCACCGGCTTGACGCGACATGCCCGGCGATCATCGGCGAATCGGCCGGCGGCCACCTGGCCGCCGCCGTCTGCGGCCGGGCTCGCGACGCCGGCCGCCCCTACGCCTGCCAGGTCCTGGTCTGCCCGGTGATCGACCCCTTCGCCGAATATCCAGATCTCGACGCCTTCGGCCTGTACCGGGAGGAGATGGACTTCTTCTGGGCGGCCTACACCCCCGACCCGGCCACCCGCGAGCACCCCGACGTCGCCGTACTCCGCGGCGACCTCACCGGCCTGCCCCGCACCCTGGTCATCACGGCAGAGTTGGACATCCTGCGTGACGAGGCGGAGCGCTACGCCGACGCGCTCGCCGCCGTCGGCGTCCCGGTCGCCTGCGTACGCTACCGCGGCGTGAACCACGCTTTCGTCCGCAAGCTGGCGCTGTTCGACGCCGCCGCTCTCGCGGTCGACCAGATCGCCGGCACCCTGCGCGGGACCCTTCTACCGTCTTGAGCTGCCATATGGAGCGCGGTCACCACTGGGTCGTCAACAACTCCGGCCGCTTAGAACACTGTGCTGTCACTGGCCGCTCCGGCTGGCCGGGTCACTGGCCTGCCCGTCGTGCACCGGCGGCCGGCTCGGACCGTGGGGAACGGCCAGGCGACGCGTCATCCTCGCATCGCTCCCCAGGGCACGCCCTTTTGCGTCGAA
>JABFWL010000686.1 GCA_013362315.1 Catenulispora sp.
CGCGGCTTGGCCGCGACTCGCGTGGGCGCAGCCGCGGACCAGCCGCGGTGTGGACGGTGAACGGTGAACGGCATGTCCGGGAAGCGTGGCGGCGATGGTGCCGGAGATCAGGCCGACCATGTTCGTGCGCTGGGTCCGGAGACTACGCGCCACCGCGTCCCGGGCGTAGCCGATGCCGAAGCGGCGTCAACGATCGACTGACCAGCAGCCCGCTCGAGTTCCTCCTTCGTGGGCGGGTCGGAGCCGCGCCGGCCGCAGGTGATGGCCGCGGCCAGGGCGGCGTCCTGCAGGACTGCTTCGAGGGCCGCCGGGTCTATCTCGTGCAGCGCCGGCCGTGCCTCGGCTCCCAGGAGGCCGCGGCTGTGCAGGCCGGATAGCAGAGTGCTCATATAGGAGTCTCCGGCGCCCACGGTGTCGACCACGTCGACGTGCACGGCGGGCACTTCGAACAGCCCCTTGGCGCAGGCCGCGACCGCGCCGTCGGCGCCCCGGGTCACGACCGCGACGGCCGCGCCGGCGGCGACCGCCGATCGCGCGAACGCGGTGGGGCTGACGCCGGGGTCCAGCCAGGCCAGGTCGGCGTCGCTGAGTTTGACGACGTCGGCCAGGCCCAGCAGGGTCCTGATCCGGGCCCGGGCGTCCGGTACGACGGCCATCTGCTCGGGCCGGATGTTCGGGTCGTAGCTGATGGTCGCGGTGCCGCGGGTCCGGCGGACCAGGGCGGTGATCTCGTGGCCGCCCGGCGGCAGGACCGCCGCGAGGGAGCCGATGTGCAGTGCGGCCAGCGTTTCCGGCTCGGCCCGCTTCAGCTCCGTCTCAGTCCACTGCCAGTCCGCGGTGGCGTGCAGGCGCAGGTCGTAGACCGGACCGTCCGGGCCGTGGGTGACCAGGGCGAGCGAGGACGGTTCGGGAGCTTCGACCACCCCGCGCAGGTCGACGCCGGCCGCGGCCAGCCGGTCGCGCAGGATCCGGCCCGGCGGGTCGCCGGAGATCCGCGCCGCCATGCGGGTGGGAACGCCGAGGCGGGCCAGGCCGACCGCGACGTTGGCCGGGGAGCCGCCGGGAACGGCCTGGTACAGGTCCGGCCCGGAGCCCTGGTCGCCGGCCGGGGAGTCGTCGCCGCCGACCGGAAGCAGGTCGATCAAGGTTTCGCCGACCACTGCGACGGCCGTGCCGACACCGCCCACCGCGGTGGCGGCGCCGTCCGCGCCGGCCGAGTTGGTCGCACTGCCGGCACTACTCGCGTCACCTGCACTCCTTGCGCTGCCACCCAAGCCCGCGCCCACCACACCGCCCGCGCCCACGTCATGCTCGCCTCGCATCAGGCGGCCGCCAGGTTGCCAGGAGCGGCGCCGGTCATGATCGCGACCGCCTCGGCCATGTCGGTCTCGCTCGGGCGCAGGATCGCGACCCGCCGGCCCAGCCGCTGGACGTGCACCCGGTCGGCGATCTCGAAGACCGCCGGCATGTCGTGGCTGATCACCACCACCGGCAGGCCGTTGTCCCGGACCCGGCGGATCAGGTCCAGGACCATGCCGGTCTCCTTCACGCCGAGCGCCGCCGTCGGCTCGTCCATGATGACCACGTGCCGGGCGAACGCCGCGGCCCGCGCCACCGCCACGCCCTGGCGCTGGCCGCCGGACAGCGTCTCGACGGCCTGCCCCATCGACCGGATGCCGATCTTCAGGTCGGCCATGTGCTTCGCGGCGTCGGACTGCATCCGGGGCTTGTCGACCAGCCGGAACACCGAGCCGAACACGCCCTTGCGCCGGATCTCCCGGCCCAGGAACAGGTTCGAGGCGATGTCGAGCGCCGGGGCGACCGCGAGGTCCTGGTATACCGTCTCGATCCCGGCGCGGCGGGCGTCGGCCGGGCCGTGGAACCGCACCGGCTCGCCGTCCAGCAGCAGCTGTCCGGAGTCCGGGATCAGCGCTCCCGACAGGGCCTTGATGAGGCTGGACTTCCCGGCGCCGTTGTCGCCGATGACCGCCAGGATCTCCCCGGGCAGCAGCTCGAAGTCGCAGCCGTCCAGGGCGGTGACGTGGCCGTAGCGCTTGACGAGGCCCCGGCCCTCGAGGACCGGCCGCGGAATCTCGGTGCTCAGCGCGGTCTCGGTGCTCAGTGGAGTCTCGGTGCTCACTTGCGCCTCCTGCGCGCGATCTGGTCCACGCCCACCGCGAGGATGACGAGGATGCCGGTGATGAGGATCTGGTAGACCGAGTCGACGCCGGTCAGCTGCAGGCCGTTGCGGATCACGCCGACCAGCAGCGCGCCGTACAGGGCGCCGACGATGGAGCCGCGGCCGCCGAACAGGCTGATGCCGCCGAGGACCACCGCGGTGATCGAGTCGAGGTTGTCGGTCTGGCCGGCCTGCGGGTCGCCGACGCCGGTGCGGGCGACCAGCAGCAGCGCCGCGATGCCGTACAGGACGCCGGCGACGGTGTAGACGCCGATCAGCTGCCGGCGGACGTTCACGCCCGCGAGCCGCACCGCGTCGGGGTTGTCGCCGAGCGCGTACAGGTGGCGGCCGGCGGCGGTGTGCCGCAGGACGTACCAGGCGACCGCGAAGAGCACGAGCATCAGCACGCTGCCGTAGGTGACGCGGGTCTGTCCCAGCGGGAAGGTGTCGCCGAGCTTGGTCAGCAGGTCCGGCAGCCCGGTGACGGTCTGCTCCTTGGAGGTGATGTGGGTCAGCGCCATCGCGATGTTCAGCATGCCCAGGGTGACGATGAACGGCGGCAGCTTCATCAGCGTCACCAGCGAGCCGTTCACCGCGCCGATCGCCGCGCAGGTGGCGATGCCGGCGAGGATCGCGAGCCAGGCCGGAACACCGCCGGACACCGCGAGCTTCGTCATGACGAGCGAGCCGAACGCCATGCTGGCGCCGTTGGACAGGTCGATCCCGGCGGTGAGGATGACCGCCGACTGGCCGACGGCCAGGGTGCCGACCACCATCACCTGCTGGAGGATCAGGGACATGTTGCCGCCGGTGAGGAACCGGTCGGAGGCGAAGGAGAAGTACAGGCAGGCCAGGAGCAGGGCGCCCAGCGGACCGAGGGTCGGGACGGCGAGCAGGGCCTTGACCCGGCTCGGGGCGGCCTCGGCCGGGGGCGTGGCGGCGCGTTCGGCGGTCGTCGTGCTCATGGCGGTCACGAGCCCCAGCAGTTGGACTGGCCGTAGGTCGTGTCCTTGGAATCGACGCCGGACACCGGGTTCGCGGCGACGAGCGTCACGCCGGTGTCGGTGTAGCCGGACGGCTTCTTGCCGGTCTTGGCGAAGTCGACCACCGCCTGCACGCCGAGCGAGGCCATCTTCAGCGGGTACTGCTGGGAGTCGGCGACGAACTGGCCGCCGGCCAGGGCGTTGATACCGGTGCACGAGCCGTCGACGGTCACGATGGTCACCGCCTTCTCCTTGCCCGCCGACTTCAGCGCCTGGTAGGCGCCCATCGCCGCCGGCTCGTTGATCGTGTAGACGAGGTTGATGTCAGGGGCCTTCTGCAGGCAGTTCTCCATGGCGGTCTGGCCCTTGGCCTGGTCGCCGCCGGTGTCGGCCTCGCAGGCGATCGACGGGTCGCCCTCGGCGACGCCGAAGCCGGCCAGGAAGCCGTTGTGCCGCAGCACGCCGACGGTGACGCCGGGTGCCAGGTCCAGGGTGGCGATCTTCGCCGGCTTGCCGGCCATCGCCGCCTTGGCGTACTGGCCGATCAGCTTGCCGGCGGCCTGGTTGTCGGTGGCGAACAGGGCGTCGGCGGAGTTCTGCGGGTCCGGCGGGGTGTCCAGGGCGATGACGACGATGCCCTGCTGCCGGGCCTTGTCCAGGGTCGGGGCGATCGCCTTGGGGTCGCTGGGCGTGATCAGGATGCCCTTCACCCCGGCGGCGATCATGTTCTGCACCGCGGTGACCTGGCCGGCGTTGTCGCCGTCGAACGCGCCGGCGGCGGTGAGCAGCTTGACGCCGTCCTTGGCCGCCTCGGCCTGCGCCCCCTTCTTCATGGTGACGAAGAACGGGTTGGTCTCGGTCTTGGTGATCAGGCCGACGGAGATCTTGCCGCCGGAACCGCCGGAACCGCCGGAGGCACCGGACGCGCTCGACCCGCCGGAGCCACAAGCCGACAGCATCGTGGCGGTCGCCGCCGTCGCTGCTGCCACGGCAGTCAGCTTCATGTACCGCGAGGACATGGGGTTCTCTCCTTCGCCAGCGGAAGGAAACGTTTCCTGAATAGAGTGGAAACGTTTCCTGGAAACGTTTCCCGGTACGCTAGAGGCGCTGTGCCGCCTTGGCAAGGGGTGCGAGAGAATCGAGGGCGATCGTGACAGCTTCGTTTCCGAAAGGGAGGACCGTGACCGGGGAACGGCGCCGGGCGGAGGCCAGACAGAGCGTGACCATGCGGGACGTCGCGAACCTGGCCGGCGTCGGTATCGCGACCGTGTCGCGCGTGGTCAACAACACCGGCAGCGTCACCCCGGAACTGGTGGAGAAGGTGCAGGAGGCAGCCCGGACCCTCGGCTACCGCCACGACGCCACCGCCAGCAGCCTGCGCCGCGCCGACCGGCGCACCGGCACCGTCGCCCTGGTGCTCGAGGACGTGTCCAACCCGTTCTCCTCGGCGCTGCACCGCGCCGTCTCCGACGCCGCCGCCGAGCGCGGCATCCTCGTGCTGTCGGGCAGCAGCGACGAGAGCCCCGAGCGCGAGCGGGAACTGGTCGAGACCTTCACCGCGCGCCGTGCCGACGGCCTGATCGTGGTCCCGACCGGCCGTGCCGACGCGACCATCGAAGCCGCCCGCCGCCTCGGCATCCCGGTGGTCGCGGTCGACCGGATGGTGCGGCTGGACAGCGTGGACACGGTCACGGTCGACAACCAGGAAGGCACCGCCCGCGCCGCCGCCCGCCTGCGCGACCTGGGCCACCGCCGGGTCGCCTACTTCGGCGACCTCGCGACGATCTGGACGGCCCGGGAGCGCTTCACCGGCTTCACCTCGGTGTTCCCCGACGTGCCCCCGGCGCTGATCCGCCGCGAGCTGCACAGCATCGACGCCGCCGAAGACGCGGCACGCGCCCTGCTGGCCCTGCCCGAACCGCCGACCGCTTTCATCTCCGGCCAGAACCTGATCACCATCGGCATCCGCCGAGTCCTGCAGGACAGCGGCCTGGAACGCCGCATCGCCCTGACCGGCTTCGACGACTTCCCCCTCGCGGACCTCCTGTCACCGGGCGTGTCGGTCATCGCCCAGGACCCGGCCGCACTCGGCGCGGAAGCCGCCCGGCTGCTGCTCTCGCGCTTGGACGGCCACAACGGCCCCGCCCGGCACTCGGTGGTACCGACCCGGTACATCGCTCGCGGGTCCGGCGAGATCCGGGCCGCCGCGGGAGAGGCACCCGCGGCCGCCGAGGTGCGCGCGCCGGGGAGGTAGCGGACTTCAAGGGGACAACGGCCTCCGGACGAAAACAACGAGCCGGTCCACCGGCACGCACACCTGCACCGCCCACCCGCCCTCCCTGACCTGCCCGCTCGCGGCGTCGATCCAGTCGGCGCCTTCCGGCAGGTACACGAACCAGTGCCGAGCGTCGGCCTCGGCGACCGGGGCGATCAGGATGTCAGCGCCCAGCAAGAACTGGTCGTCCACCTCCCACGCCACCGCATCGGCGGGGAACTCGACGAACAATGGCCGCACCGGAGGAAGCCCCGCCTGCTGGGCCTCCTCCGCGAGCCGCTGTAGGTAGGGCTGTAGGCGTTCCTGCAGCAGCAGGTGCTCGCACAGGTGCTGGTAAACCTCGTCGCCGTGGCTCCAAACGGACTCCCGGAACTGCCAGGAATCCCAGGACTGCCAGAAGGGCGCATGCCGCTCCGGAGCGGCACCTGTCTGCAGGGACATCACTTACCCAGACCTTCCGAAAGTGGCTGGACGCGAGCCCGTCGGCGCCGACGGCGCGTAGCCGTGCAGCGTGACGGATGCACGGATGTGACCGGTAACATGCGGCGGTGGCTCAGTCGGGGCGCCAGAACTCGTTCACGGGGGCACGTCCTCGAAGCAGGTGGCATGGTGCGTCGACGGGCCGCGGATCCACACCGCTCGACAACGGTGCGCTGTCACGGCTGCATGCCCGATGGTCGAACCGCCCGCCACCGGTGTCAACGAACTGAACAAACGGGTCCGAAAACTCCGGTTCGTCCGTCGATCGGCCGTCGAATTCCGCCAAAGCCCTGACACTGCGCCGACGAACCCCCGGCACTCCGCCGACCGCCGAACAGCGCGTCATCGGTTTCTGCGACGTCGGCGGGGATGTCGGTTTGCTCAGCTCTTGCCGCTTGTGTGACCGCGGTGTAAACAAGCCCCTGTGCATCAGAACCCGCAGAACCGGTTCGGGAGCCGGGAACGGGTCATGGAACTCCTGCGCACCCGGGGAGCGCTGACCCGCGCCGATCTCGCCAGGTCGCTCGGCCTGTCCCGCGCGACGGTGTCCACCGTCGTCGCGGCGCTGCACCACGAGGGCCTGGTGGTGGAGACGCAGGGCGCGGATACCGCCGTGCTGCCCCGCCAGGGCCGCCCCGGCTCGCTGCTGACCCTGAATCCCTCGGCCGGGGTCGCGGTCGGCATCGACTTCGGCCACACCCACATCCGGGTCGTCGTCGCCGACCTGGCGCACACCGTGCTGGCCGAGAACTCCAGAACCCTGATGCGCGACCACGACGCGCGGCACGCGCTGCGGACCGCGGGCGAGATGGCCGAGGAGGTCCTGAACTCCTCGGGCGTGGACCGCGCGAAGGTGATCGGGGTCGGCGCCGGGGTGCCGGGGCCGGTGAACACCGCGACCGGCACGGTCGGCCCGTCGAGCATCGCGCCGAGCTGGGTCGGCCTGCAGCCGGGCGAGGACCTGGCGGGCCGGCTCGGCCTGCCGGTGTTCGTCGACAACGTCGGCAATCTCGGGGCGCTGGCCGAAGTCACCTGGGGCGCGGGGCAGGGCGCGCAGGTGGCCGTGTATATCAAGCTCGGCACGGGCGTCGGCGCCGGCTTCGTCTTCGGCGGCCGGATCTTCCGCGGCAGCGGCGGCACCGCCGCGGAGTTCGGCCACATGACCGTCGACCCGGCGGGCCCGGCGTGCCGCTGCGGGAACCGGGGGTGCCTGGAGACCTACGTGAGCCTGCCGGCGCTGCTCGGCCAGCTGCGCGCCTACTACGCCGTCGACCTGGCCCCGTACGACGTGGTCGCCCTGGCCCTGGCCGGAGACCGGGCCTGCGCCCGGGTGCTGGCCGACGCGGGCCTGCGGCTCGGCGCCGCCACGGCGATCATCTGCAACCTGCTCAACCCGGACCGGGTGATCATCGGCGGCGAGCTGGCCGCGGCCGGCGACATCGTGCTGCCCGCGGTCCGCAGCGCCCTGGACCGCGACGTGCTGCCGTTCGCCGGCTCGCGGGTGACGGTCTGCAAGGGGGAACTCGGCGACCGGGCCGTCGCGCTCGGCGCGATCGCGACGGTGCTGCACCGGACCACGCTGCTGGCCGGCGCCCAGCCTCGGCCTGCGATTGTCGGGAACCCCCGGGCGTAGTCGAAACGATTCGGTCTGGCGAAGATCGGCGATTGCGCGCTGTCCGGATCTTGTCAGGGTGCTGGGAACGAGCCCGTACCGGTCACCGAATCTGCGGCGGTGACCGAAGGCAGTAACCGAAGCAGCGTTTCCAGGCCCGGGCGCCCGGGCGGTCCAGCCGCCCGGGCACCCCGCCTCGGGGTAGGCCGTCCGAGTGGCCGCGGGCCCGGCTCCGTCGCGTAGCGCCGAATATGGTCGCGCAGGCGCATACGGTGATCTTGCTACCGATGTTCTTCATTCGTGACGCGGCAGGGGTTTGACATGTTCGACCGGCGGGATTTGCTGAGGCTCGGTACGGCCGGCACGTTGGCGGCGGTGGGAGCGGGAGCGGCACGGCCGGCCCGCGCGACGGCGCGGGACGTGTCCGAGGCCGATTGGCGGGCGTTGGCCCGGGCGCTCTCCCCCGGAGCCTCCCTCTTCCGGCCTGGGGACCGCGGCTACGCGCCGCTGTCGATTCCGTTCAACCACCGCTACGAAGCTATCCGCCCGGCCGGCATCCTCGCGTGCGCCACCACGGCGGATGTGGCCGCCGCGATCCGTTGGGCCGGGGCGGTGGGGCTGCCGGTCGTGCCGCGCTCGGGGCTCGGCCACAATTACGCCGGGTATTCGACCACCACGGGTCTGCTGCTGAACATGAGCCGCATGAAGACGATCTGCTCCGTGCCGGGGTCGTTCGTCCGCACTCGGCGGTACGGGCCGATCCAGGTCGCGCACGACGCGGGGACCGTGACCGTCGGAGCCGGGGTGACGAACGGCGATGTGCATCCGCTGCTGGAGGACGCGGGGATGTTCGTCCCCACCGGGCGCTGTCCCTCGGTGGGCATCGCAGGCCTCGTACTCGGCGGCGGGATCGGCTTCAGCGACAAGATGTTCGGCATGACGTGCGACCGGCTGCTGTCCACCACCGTCGTGCTGGCCGACGGCAGCGTGGTGCAGGCCAGTGAGAGCTCGAACCCCGACCTGTTCTGGGCGGTGCGCGGCGGGGCGGGCAACAACTTCGGCGTGCACACGTCCTTCACCTTCGCGTACGACCAGTTCGCAGGCAACGTCGCGTTCTACTCCGTCAAGTGGAGCATTGAGAGCGTGCAGCCGGTCATGGCCGCCATGCAGCAGATTGCGACGGAGACGCTGGGCGACAGCCGCTTCCACTGCCGGCTCGGCGTCGGCACCGCCGGCCAGGACCCGGGCGCGATCAGGGACAACGCGAACGTCAACGTCATCGGCCAGCACTACGGCACCGTCAGCGAACTGCTGGACATCCTCTGCCCGCTGCTGCGTATCGGCACCGCGGAAGAGCGCGAGCGCAACCGCGCCTCGGTCCGCGAAGTCACGCCGGGCACGGCGAGCAAGCTGCTCTCCGCCACCACGCCGGTCGAGCGCTTCGCCGCCAAGTCCGCGATCCTGACACCCGACGCCCTCCTCGACGACGCGCAGGTCAAGGCCGCAACCGACCTGCTGAAGGCCTGGCCGGGCAGCGGCAACGCGGACGGCGCCGGCTTCGCCATGTTCGGCTTGGGCGGACAGATCAACCAGGTCGCCCCGGACGCCACCGCCTTCGTGCACCGCAACGCCGCGTTCATCCTCGCCGCCGAGACCACATGGGCGGACGCCGACCCGTACAGCGTCGTGCGGGCGAACCTGGCCTGGCTTGAGGAGTTCTACGACGCGATCTTCCCGCTCGACCGGCCGCGGCACTCGTACCAGAACTTCCCCGATCCGCTGCTCGACGACTGGCGCACGGCGTACTACGGACAGAACTACGAACGGCTCGTGACCGTGAAACGAGAGTATGACCCGGCCGGCTTCTTCACGTATCCGCAGGCCATTGGAACCTGAGCGACACTCTCGCTGGGCTCCGGTGGGTCGTGAAGATCAGTCACTCGTTCGCCGAAGCCGCGGCTGACAGGAGAGTCGGCGGGTGGCAACTTCGTACCCTGCTAAGGGTTAGCTCGGGCACCTGCGCAGGGTGCTCAGGACACCGGAACGGGCGTGTCAGCCAGCGCGGCCGCGACGGCGTCGAGGTCGGCCGAAATCGTGAACACCGCACCGCCACGGTGCCCGGGGGCTGACGTGGCCGAGGCTGCTGGTACCGCCGGCAGGTCGGCGCCGGTCACCCAGGCGACGATCGTCTCGTCCGGGCGGACCAGGCCCGTGTCGGCTGCGCGTCGCAGGCCTGCGAGGGCGGCGGCTCCGGCGGGCTCGGCCTTGAGGTGCGCGGCGTCGGCGAGTAGGTCGGCCGCGGCCAGGATCTCGGTGTCGCTGACCGTGACGAAGTCGCCGGTGGCGTGGCGTAGCTCGGCCAGGGCCCAGGGGCCCACCACGGGCTCGGGGACCTCGATGCCGTCGGCGACGGTGCCGGGCCATCGGTGCGGCGGTGGGGTGCTGTGCCACTGGGCCGCCAGCGGTGCGCAGCCCTGGGCTTGTACCGCCACGATTCTGGGCACCTGGGCCAGGGCTCCGCAGGCGACGAGTTCTCGGAAGCCCTTGGCTGCGCCGATCAGGGTTGCTCCGTCGCCGACCGGGAGTACCGCTACGTCTGGCGCGTTGCCGTCGAGTTGCTCCCAGACCTCGAACGAGGCTGTCTTCTTCGCTTCGATGGTCAGGGGGCTGACGCCGGTGTTGCGGTCCAGCCAGGCGAATGTGGCCGCTGCGCTACGGGACAGGTCGAAGGCGGCGCGGTAGCCTTCGGCGACGCGGAAGACGTACGCGCCCCTCGCGACCATCTGGTCCACTTTGGAGGGCGCGCAGTCGGCGGGGACGAAGATGACCACGGACAGGCCCGCGGCGGCGCCGCCGATGGCTGTCGACACCGCGGCGTTGCCGGTCGAGGCGGTCGAGATGACGCGGATGCCGGTCCGCAGTCCCCGGTCGATGACCAGAGCCGTCGCGCGGTCCTTGTTGGAGGCGCTTGGCCCGGAGGTCTCGTCCTTGAGCCACAGTCCCGGCAGTCCGAGCCGGTGCCGGAGTTCCGGGGCTTCGCGCAGCGGCGTGCCGCCGACCGGCAGCGGGTAGTCGGTGGGCACGTCGGGCCTCGGCAGCAGCTTCTGATACCGCCACATCCCGGCCTCGGCGTCGCCTGGCGGCAATGGCGGCAGGAGCGACCGGCCGTATTCGTACGTGTACGTCAGGCAGCCGTGCGCGCCGGATTCGAGCCGACCCTCACCCACCGGGAACCTCCTTGTGATGGCCCGTGTCAGCTCGAAGCCGCGTTGAACAGTCTCCAGTGCCCCTCGGAGACGACGTCGGCGACGCCGCCGACCACCTTGATCGCCGTCTGGTCGTCGATGGCGTAGGCCGGGCCCTTGATATCGGCGGCCCACTGCTCGGCCGCGGCCATGGCGTTCCCTGGCCAGCCTTCGTGGTCCAGATGCGGGAAAATGGAGAAATCGACGACGCCGAGAGTGCTGTCGTCCCCACTGGGCGGCGTCCATTCGACGAACTCGGCGCCGATGCGGGGAGTCAGGACCATGCTTCCGGCGCTCACCCCCACCCAGACGGTGTCGGACAGTGACGGCAGCAGGTCCGCCAGCCCGGATTCCCGCATCCAGTGGCACAGGTATGTCGCATCGCCGCCGTCCACCAACAGGACGTCGGCCTCCAGCACCCACGGAACCCACCGCTCCTTGTCCATCGTGGGCAGGGCGAGGAGTTCGAGCAGGCCCATCGACTTCCAGGGCAGGGCGCACATCTCGGTGGCGGAGCTCCGCCCGCTGACGAAGCGCCAGGCCGTGGCGGGCGTGCAGTGGGGATGGCCGTACTCCGCCGTGGGAATGCACAGCGCGTTGCAGTCGGCGATCGGCTTGTCCAACAGGTCGACCAGCGCATCGTGGATGCTCGCATTGGTGATGCCGCCGGAAGTGAGCAGGAGCTTCACGATGTCCTTCCGTGCCGGGGAGGTTCACGCGCCGAGGTATGACAGTACTATGACTCGCCCACAGAATCGGCCCGCGGCCGGGCTGTCGGGTGCGCTCTGGGGCGCACTAATGCGTTTCACCGATGTTTGAACAGCCGTGACCTGCGCGATCACCGGATGTTGCGGGGCGGGCAATACCGTCGCGGCCATGAACCACGAGCATGAAGACCTCCACTGCCGGTGCCCCCGCACCGCCGAGCTCGACTCCGCGGGTCCGGCGGCCACCGGCCGCCGGACCTTCCTGCGCAACGCGGGGCTGCTGGGCGCGGGCGCGACCGCCCTGGCGTCCGGCACCGCGGTGTTCGGCCCGGCGGCGATCGCCGCCGCGGCCGGGCCGGCTGCCGCTGCCGACCCCGCGGGCCCCTACGACGTCACCGTGATCGACACCGCCGACCCGCACGCGAAGTGGTCCCCGGATCCGGACAACGCGGTGTTCACCCTGGTCGTGATGCCGGACACGCAGTACTTGTTCGACGAGGACCGCATCCACCCGGCGCCGCTGGAGGCGTCGTTCCGGCACATCCTGCGCGGCGACGGCCACGACAACGTGGTGTTCCTGGCGCACCTCGGCGACATCACGCAGAACGGGCAGGCCCGGGAGTTCGCCGCGGCCGGGTCCGTGTTCGAGATGCTGGACCGGCAGAACGCCGCCTACAGCGTGCTGGCCGGCAACCACGATGTCGGTTCCGGCAGCACCGACCAGCGCGGGTCGACACCGTATCTGAGCACCTTCAGCCCGGCGCGGGCGGCGCGGTCGGCAACCTTCGGCGGCGCGAGCCCCGACGGCTACAACACCTTCCACGTGTTCCGCGCCGCCGGCCGCCAGTGGCTGCTGCTGGCCCTGGACTGGCGGCTGTCGGCGGCCGGTTTCGCCTGGGCGAACAAGGTGATCGCGGACCATGCGACCCTGCCGGTGATCGTCACCACGCACGAACTGGCATGGGCGGACGACGCCGGGACGGCGCACCTTTCGGACTACGGGCAGCAGCTGTGGGACGGCCTGATCAAGAAGAACGACCAGGTGTTCCTGACCCTCAACGGCCACTACTGGCCGCCCGGGTCGACGACGCTGAGCAACGCGGCCGGCCATGACGTGCACGTGCACATCACCAACTACCAGGACCGCTACTACGGCGGTGCGGCGATGATCCGGGCCTACCGGTTCGACACCCGGCGCGGCACCATCGACGTGTCCACGTTCTCGCCGTGGATCCGCGCCATGGCCGCCGACCGCGTGAACGAGCTGGCCGGGCAGGAGGTGGAGCTGACCTCGCCGGTGGACCGGTTCAGCGTGCCGATCGACTTCGAGAAGCGGTTCGCCGGCTTCGCTCCGGTCCCCCCGCGCCCGGCCCGGCCGGCGGAGAAGATGATGATCCGCGGCACGGTGGCGTACTGGCGCTTCGACAACGCCGGGGCCGGCAGCGCGGTCGGTGGCACGGACGGCGGCGCGGTCGGCGACCGGCAGGTCGTCAGGGACCTCACCGGCAAGGGCAATGACCTGGTGAAGCAGACCGCCTCCGGCACCTCCGGCACTCCCCTCACGTGGTCCACCGACCACCACCCGGACCAGCCCGGACACGGCAGCCTCCGCTTCACCGGCCAGGGCGACCCCACGCGCGGCGCGTGGTTGCAGACCGTCCCCGGCGCCCCGCTGAACGTGGCGACGTTCGAGCACGGATACACCTTCGAGGCCTTCTTCAAGCTGCCCGCGGACTGGGACTCGTCCCAGAACGGCTGGAGCGCGCTGTTGAGCCGCTGGGGCATGAGCGGCGAGGCGGGCAAGTCCGGCGGCAACGTCGACCCGCAGGAGCCGATCGCGACGCTGAGCCTGTCGGGCGGCCGTGAGCTGCAGTGGTGCGTGTACCCGCTGAACCAGGCGGGATCGTCCACGAACTGGGGCCACGAGCTGCCGCTCGACAAGTGGTGGCACGTGGCGGTGGTCAACGACGGACGGCTGACCCGGATGTATGTCGACGGCTGCGAGCTCGTGCGCAACCCCTCGACGCCGGCGATCGGACTGACGACCCTGAACCAACCGTGGCTCCTCGGCGGCTACGAGTACGCCGGCGTCATCAACCAGGTCCACAACGGATGGATCGGGGACGTGCGGATCGTGGACCGGGCGTTGAAGGTCGGCGACTTCATGAACGCGGCGACCTCATGAACGCGTAGCCGCGGGGCGCGGGCACGCCGCACCGCTACCGCTCATCGTCGCCGGGACCGGGTTCTCCACCGGTCCCGGCGATCAGAGCGTCAGTGCCCTGTGAGCCGGAGGCCGGTCAGCGGCGGAACGTGATGCCTCCGTCGATGTCTCCTCCGGCTTGAACGACGTTTCCGTGCACCGTTCCGGAAATCGTCTGCGATGACACCGCCTTGGACGCCTCCGCACCGAGCAGTGCGGGCAGTGATCCCACCGCCGCCGCCAGCTCCGGTCGCGCCGCGATCTGACCGGCGAGATACCCGGCCAAGAACAACTCCATCCGCGCCGCGCGATCAGCCTCGCTGCCCTCGCCGGCGAGTGAGACAGCCTGCTGTTTTACAAGCTCGAGCTCCTGCCCCGCCTGATCGAGCTGTGTCTGTTCGGCCGCGGCGGTCCCGTCCTTCGCGCGGCGGGCCCACAGCCGGGCCAGGGCCGCACGGACCTGTCCCCACGAATCCGTCAGCATCGCTGTGGCAAGTGACTGCGCACCTGGTGTGATCACCGTCGTCAGATCCACCACTCGATCGTACGGACAGCACGCCGCCGGCGCCGCTTCCGTTCGTCCTGATTATGACTAGAGTGAGGTTAAGCATGGTATTGGGGCACCTGGGCTGGGGGGTACCGTGGTGGGGGAATCGCGTGACCAGGCTTTCTCGCCGCCGGGAGCGGTGTCGTCGTCCCTCTCCGGTACCGCGCGGGATCTCGTGCAGGCTCGGGACGTTCACGGGGATGTCCACTTCCATGCGCCCGAGCCCACGAAGCCTGTTCCGCCCCGTCAACTGCCGGCCGGCCTGAACGGGTTCGTCGGCCGGGAAAGCGAGTTGCGCAAGCTCGAAGAACTCATATCCGCCGGAGCACCCGGCGGTGTCAGAGTCGTCATGATCGCCGGCACGGCAGGTGTCGGTAAGAGCGCGGTGGCCGTTCAATTCGCCCACCGAGTGGCCGAGCGCTTTCCCGACGGTCAGCTCTTCGTCAACCTGCGTGGCTACGACTCGGGTCCGGCGTTGGCGCCACAGGCGGCGCTGGAACGCTTCCTCCGTGCGCTGGGTGCGACGGCCGGAGAGATACCGCAGGGTCTTGAGGAACGGGCCGAACTGTACCGATCGCTGCTGGCTGGACGCCGCGTGCTGATAGTGGCGGACAACGCCGCGACCGTGGGCCAGGTACGTCCGCTGCTTCCCGGGGGCGCCGGATGCGTCGTGCTGGTGACCAGCAGGGGCCGGCTGTCGGGGCTGTCGGCCCGGGACGGAGCCCGTCGGCTGACCTTGGGCCTGCTGCCACTGCCCGATGCTGTGGCGTTGGTGGAGCAGGCCGTGTCCGAGTATCGGGACCATGATCCGGCCGCGGACGTCAGCGAGTTGGTGACCTTGTGTGCGCGGCTGCCCTTGGCATTGCGCATAGCGGCGGAACGCGCCGCGGCCCGGCCGCTGATGCCGTTGCGCGAGCTGATCGGCGACCTGCGGAGCGAGTCGTCGCTGTGGACGGCGCTGTCGACGGAGGACGCCACCGAGGCCGACACGGTCCGCGCGGTGTTCGCCTGGTCGTACCGGGCGTTACCGCCCGCCGCGGCCCGGGTGTTCCGGATGGTCGGGGTCCATCCGTCGGCCGAGTTCGGGATCGGGGCGGCGGCCGCGCTGGCGAGTGTCGAGCCCGACCGGGTGCGCGGGATCCTCGATCTGCTCGCCGGAGCGCACCTGCTCGAGCAGACCGGCCCCGGCCGGTACCAGTTCCATGATCTGCTGCGAGCGTATGCCGCCGGACAGGCCCGTCAGGACGAGGAGCCGGAGGAATGGCCCGCCGCGCTCCGCCGCTGCGCGTGGTGGTATCTGGCGACGGCACAAGCCGCGGTGCACACCGCGCTGCCCAGTCTGGCCAGCCCGCCCTTGCCCGAGCAGTTCCGGTCAGCCGGCTTTCTGACCTTCGCCGATTCCGACGAGGCGACCACGTGGTACCGCACCGAGCAGCAGAACCTGATGGCCGTCGCTCAGACCGTGTCGGCGGCAGGCTTGAGGGACATCGCCTGGCGTTTCCCTGTGGTCTTGCACGGTATGCACGCTGTACACCTGCCGCTGGACGACTGGCTCGCCATGGCGGCGATCGGCGCGGAAGCGGCCGAGGCGCTGAACGACGACGCTGCCCGGGTCGCGGTGTTGACCACCTTGGCCGATGCCTGCAGCGCGGCCGGCGAGGTTGACCAAGCCGTCACCCATCACACGGCCGCCCTCCAGGTGTGGGAGCGGATCGGCGACCGCGCCGGGACTGTTCGCTCGGCGACGAGCTTGGGGCTGATCTTTCTGGTACGCCACGATCTCGACCGGGCCGACGCTGCGTTCCGCCAGGCGATGACCGTCTGTCAGGCACTCGGCGACGAACTCGGCGCGACCGCGGCGCTGAGCGGCCTGGCCCATGTCGCCTTCGAAGGCGGACACCTGGAGCAGGCCATGGATCTTGCGGATCGGGTGGAGGCGGCGTACCGCCGTGCGGCGGCCGATCGTCGGCTGCTGGCCACTCCCCCGCTGCTACGGGCTCGCGTTCATCGCGAAAGCGGCCGGCTGCCGCAGGCTGCCGCCGAGCTCGACGCGGCTCGACAGATTGCTGATTCGGTCAACCTGCCACTGCTTCAGCAAGCTGTGCTCCTGGAACAGGGCGCTCTTGAACATGCGAGCCAGCAGTACGACCAAGCTCTGGGGACGTTCTGGCAAGCCCTGGCGCTGGGCCGCACACTTCGCGAACCGGCTCGCGACGCGCAGGCCCACACCGGTGTGGGCCTGGCCATGCTGGCTGAGAACCGCGCTGCCGAGGCGGTGGAGTTCCTTCGCCTTGCCGTGGCCGCATATCGCCGGCTGAATCATCCATGGCGCTGCGCACAGGCCTTGGCTTACCTGGCCGACGCGCTGGACGACGTCGGCCAGGCGCAGGATGCGAGTTCCGCACGCGAGCAAGCCGCCGAGTTGCTCCGGGGCTTCAGTGATCCGAAGTCGGAGACCTTGCGTACCAGGTTGAGATCTTAGCGAGGGACGACAGCACGTCGGCGGTCGCCGAGTCGGTTCGCTGTAGTTCGGCCGCGACCAACATGGCCGGAGCTGACGTGGACGGAGTATGGGCCTGATCGACCCAGTTCGAGCTCTGGAGACGACTTCCAAGATCCACGGATCTGAGCTCAGCGGCTCGTGCGGGGCCGGCCATAGCCAATCCCGCGCTAACCGCGACCGCCATACACAGAAAACGCCTCGCCATCTCGGACTCCTTTGACCGAAAGCCGACCGTAGCAAAGCTTTGACCTTACCGGAACGGCCATCAAGTGAACGACCTTTTTTGCAGATTCAAAACCGAAGGTCCGCCGAGTTTCGAGAATTTCCTATCTATAGCAATCATAACTCATTTACCCACCCTTGACATGCGGGCATAATGGATACCGCTTCACAAGGCGTGCTGGGACGTTTTGTCCGCGATGAAAGCCCTGAGGTGGTCATGGCGCCGCTGGCCGACGCGACCGTCCAACAGGAACTCGCCATTCTCACAGACCGGTTGGTCGCGGCGCGCAAAGATCAAGGCGGCGTCACGCGATACAGGCTTGCCAGAATGCTAGGCGTCTCCTCAAACTCGGTCATCGATTGGGAGTCGGGACAGGAGTCCTTGACTGTGCACCACCTCATCGTCTGGGCCCGCGCCTTGATGTTGAGAGTGGTGATCGTCGACGCGCTCGGTGAACAGATCCGAGGCGCATTGCCCCGGGACCTTGGGGAAGACTGGGTTCGCTATGAGCTCAGGGGACTGATGCTGGTGCTGCGCGATGTCCGCAACGCCCACCCCAGGTTGACCCAGCGAGAAGTCGCCGACCGGGCCAGGGTCAGCCGAAGATCGATCCGACGCTGGGAAAACCTGGAGACATCGCCCAGAACGCTCGGTTTCATCAGGTGGACAATGGCTTTGGAATGCAAAGTCCGTCTCGCACCAATGCAGCCGAGCCGGATTCAGCCCGTCGTGGAGGGCTGATAAGCGCCGGCGGCAGGTTCTCCATGTTGGTGACTCGTCCGTGAGATTTGGCTGGTTCTCCGCTATTCGCCGGTATATCCGCCAATGGGCTCTGGAACGGGGCCGTTCCCCGGTGTAGACAAGAAGACAGGGAGCGTACTCGCAGCCGGTGAGGGGGAGCCCACGTGCGGCTCACGTTGCTCGGCGCGGTCCAGGTATGGCACGAGGAAGAGTCGTATCCGACCGGGAGCCTCAAAGAGAAATGTGTGTTGGCGATCCTCGCCATGGAGGCCGGAAACGTCGTCTCGGCGCAGAGCCTGGCCGACCGGCTTTGGGATCGCGAACCACCGCGGACGGCGCGGGAAAGCCTTCAGGTATACATCTCCCGTTTACGTCGACGTCTTCGTGAGGCTTGCGGCGACGGGCTCATCGCCAGCACCTCGGCAGGCGGATACCGGCTGGACGTACCGTCAGAAGACATCGATGCAAAGCGCTTTCTCCAGCTCTTCCACCAGGGCACCAGCATCCGCTCGACCGAACCCCTCGTGGCAAGCTCACTGCTGCGGCGCGCCGAGAAGCTGTGGCGCGGCGAGCCCTTGGCCGGCATCGAAGGCCGGTGGGCCGAGACGACGCGTCGCGTCCTGCTCGCACACCGGCGCAACGCCACCCTGACCCGCATCGAGCTGGAACTGCGGATGGAGAACCCCGGCGAAGACCTCATCGGTGAGCTCACCGAGCTGACCGGCGAAGCCCACACCGACCAAAAGGCCGTCTCCCTGCTGATGTCCGCGCTGGATGCGGCCGGCCGGACGGAAGAGGCGCTGACGACCTTCCACAGCGCCCGGATGCGCCTGCAGAAACTCGGTATCGAGCCACGTCCGGAACTTCGCGCGACGCACCAGCAGATTCTGCGGGGTACCACGCACACGCAACCTTCCGGATCAGCCGGTAATAGCCCCTGGATACCCGACACGCTGGACCCCGATCCTCCCCATCTGGCCGGCCGCGACGCGGATCTGGCGGAATTGGTGGACCGGATCGGCGACGACCTTCGCCTGAGATCGGGCCCCGCGTTGTTTGCTTTGGACGGCATGCCCGGCATCGGGAAAACCGCTTTGGCCGTTCGCGCCGCACACAAGTTGCGTTCCCGTTTCCCCGACGGGTATCTGCAAATCAATCTACGGACTCACCATCCCTCCCAGCCTCCGGTCACCGCGCGCGACGCGCTGGTCCAGGTCCTCGACGACATCGCCACCCCCTCTCGGCACATGGCGCGAGCCGACAGCACGGACGCCCTGGCTGCGCTGTGGCGCAGACGCACCAGCGGCCGGCGGCTCCTGCTACTTCTGGACGACGTCGCCGACAGCGAGCAGATCGAGGCACTGCTGCCGACCGCGCCCGGCAGCGTCGTGCTGCTCACCTCCCGTCGGCGCCTGTCCGGCCTGCCGGGCCTGCGACAGCACACCTTGCAACCGCTGTCCGACGCCGCAGCCGGCGAGCTGCTGTCCGCCATCGTCGGCCGGGATCTGCCGGACCTGCACCAAAGCTTGGAGCAGTTCGCCCGTCGGTGCGGCGGGCTGCCATTGGCCATGACGGTGGCCGCCGCATATTTGCGCACCCGTCCGACCTGGGCCCTGGCAGACTTGAACGACCGGTTGGTCGCGGCCCAAGCCCGATCAACCGCCGACCAGCTCAACTCCCGCGTCTACGCCGCTTTCGCAGTCTCCTTCCACGCCTTGGCCGAAGATCTGCGCACCGTGCTCTGTCTGTTGGCCGCCCATCCCGGGCAGGACATCACGACGGATGCGGTCGCCGCGTTGACCGGCACTGATCCGGCGACTGCCGACCTGGCTCTGGAAGCCCTGCTCGAACAGCATCTGATCGAGGAGACCGGCCCGCACCGTTACCGGATGCACGATCTGATGCGCGAATACGTCCTCACCGAGCTGGCTCAGCGGCACAGCAGCAAAGACACCGACGCGGCCCTGGGCCGCCTTCTCGCTTTCTACGGGGCGACCGCACTGAGCGCCGACCGCGCGATACACCCCCGACGACGCCCGGCCGCCGAGCCGACCACCGTCCCCGGAAACGTGCCCACCTTCGACACTCCGGGGACGGCCCGTACCTGGCTGCGTTCCGAGTGGCCGAACCTCGACGCGATCAACGCCCTGGCGCAGCAGCGCGGCTGGCACGACCGAGCTCCCCTGCTGCCCATGATCCTTGCCGAACATCTCGACCGGCTCGGTGACTGGGCCAAGGCGCTCGACATCCTCCAACAGGCCATGGAAAACCACGCTGACCAGGCTGACCAGGACACACACCGCACTGACGCCACCGCGGCACGCCTGCTCACCGACCTGGCCGCCGCCCGCATCCGCACCGGAGAGCTCGACCTCGGGCAGTCCTACGCCCACCGCGCGCTGGACGCCTGGATCGAGTGCGACGACCGATACGGCCAGGCGGACGCCTGGGTACAGATCGGCCGAGCCCACTGGCACGCCCGCCAGCCGTCGCAGGCCATCCCGGCCTACGAGCGCGCCGCAGCCCTCTACGACGAGCTGGGCGACATCGGCAGACGCACGGTTGCCGAGGATCATCTGAGCATCCAGATGTTCGAACTCGGACGGCATGCCGAAGCCATCACCCTAAGCCGACAGGCCCTGGCCACCGCGCGCCGCACGGGAGACCCCGCGCTGGAGTACGGCGTCCTCACCAACCTCGGCGAGATGTATCGCGAGGCCGGCCAGATCGACCAGGCGCTGCACTACTTCCAGCAGGCCAAGCCGATCGTCGAAACCCTCGGCGACCCGCAGAACATCGCCGTGCTGGCCAGCAACATCGGCGCCGTCCACAGCGAACGCGGCGAACACCAGGCGGCCCAGACCTCATTCCAGACTGCCCTGAACCTGTTCCAGGCCCTCGGCGACCACCGGAACGAGATCGACACCCTCGTGAACCTCGCCGAGGCCCACACTCATCGCGGTGACCACCGCACCGCGTTCCAGCACCTGGAGCACGCCTCGCACCTGGCCGCGTCGATCCACGACCCGCTCCGCCAGGCCCGCATCCAGCTGGCCACCGGGCAC